>NZ_JBWKZL010000018.1:456-64546 GCF_059424475.1 Lysinibacillus sp. GW247-5R2A
CCCCATTTTTATATATAATTATCTTTTGGGGTATAGCCAAGCGGTAAGGCAACGGATTTTGATTCCGTCATGCCCTGGTTCGAATCCAGGTACCCCAGCCATTTAATGCGGAAGTAGTTCAGTGGTAGAACACCACCTTGCCAAGGTGGGGGTCGCGAGTTCGAACCTCGTCTTCCGCTCCAAGTAGTATGATGGCGGCATAGCCAAGTGGTAAGGCACAGGTCTGCAACACCTTTACCACCGGTTCAAATCCGGTTGCCGCCTCCATAATTTATTTTTTAATCGGATTATCCGATTTTTTTTATCTACACTATGCCGGTGTGGCGGAATTGGCAGACGCGCACGACTCAAAATCGTGTTCCTTTGGAGTGCCGGTTCGACCCCGGCCACCGGTATCATCACGTACATATACGTCACGATTAATAAATTTAGAAAGCTCACAAACCTTGATAATAGAGGATTTGTGAGCTTTTTGTTTTTTGGGGTTACGATAGAAAACGGTAAGAATCGAAATCATTTTATAGAAATTTAGGAATAGTATACTTTTTCTACTTTATATAATGTATGCTCGATAGTCGAGCAGAGAACGGCATCCGCTTTGTAAAATTTAACTCGAAAGTATAAGCATTTTAAAAAGTTCTTTATATTGTTTTTTTGCTTAAAGGCAGGGAGAAATTCTGAATTTGTCTCCACATCCCCAAAACGTTGAATCCATTGCTCTATATAAGTCTGACTAAGTATTTTTCTATTTAAAACATTAATTATGGATTTTACCATTCTCTCATCTTCCCCATCGGCGTATATTCGATCTGTTATGGTCATCTTTTCGTAAACCAAATCGAGGATAGTTAAGAGGTCATTTTTATCCAGTTCGGGACACTGAGCCAAATCTTCTAAAGCATCTGCTGCATGGGCTATAGCATGAGCCCAGCCTTTTTCTTCGTCATAGCCACGGTAATCTCGCTCTTCTTGTACATTGTAAAATACTTTCTCTTTTATCTGATGAATTTGCTCTCTTGATAGAAATGGAGATTCTCTATGCCTCGTGAAGAGGAGCGGTATGACTAGCATGGAGAAAGATCGAGTGAAGACAGAGTCTGTATTTGTTTCACCAAGCTTAAAAAGCAAATGATTTTCATCCAAAATAACCGGTAGAAGTTGTTCTAGTTCGTTTGCTGTTAGAGAACTATTAGGAATCCAATGTGATAAGGTTGTATAAATTAGCTCATCACGTAGTTGGGCATCCAAAGAACCGATGTTATGTAACATTTCTAGTGTCAACTGGAATGTATCAGGGGGGGCTTGGTACCCATTTTTTTGTATGAATAGCAACTTTTCTTTTAAATTCATTTTACACGCTCCTACTAGAAATTTTTGAACTAACTTTTTTAACTGTTTTTACTGACTTATGGCTTCTTTACTATAAGGAAAATCAGAGACAATTTGAAATAGCAGCAAGGAATTCATTTTTTCAAGCGGCTTTTTTTAATAAGATTCATAAAATTCTACATCCTTACATTATGGTTTATACGAAAACTTGCTAACTAAAAAACTTTCCCAACCGTTTTTAGGATAAAGAACCCATATAATAATTTTTAGAATTATACTTGTAAGTTAATGGTTGTGTAGTTATCATTTGTATATTAAATTAAATTAATCTAAAGCGCAATACCTAATAATAGACTGGGATTAAAGGAGTCATCCATCTTTTTTGAAGGGAGTCATCATAATGAAAACAATATATATTTATCCCAAATTAGCTATGGGATTTAGGGGATTTGCCACAGGTTTAGATAGAGAAGGCTTCTTTTTGAGGAAAAGGTAAACGAGATTAAAAAAAAGCATAGAAATTGCATTGAAAGAGAATCATATGAGTTCTTTTAACGTTGAAGTTACTCATGGATTTGAATCGCCAGAGGAATTATTAGAAAACGATGGCGTTTTGGTTTTAATTTCTCCATACTTAAAAAGTTTACTGGGTCATATTGATTTTTCGAAAAGTGGATACTATCTTTTATCAGAGGCAGAATATAATTCTGAAAATATTAGCAATATCGTAAAGTATATAAAAACACTATAAACGTATAAAACGGATAAGATTAAAAGAAAACTATTGAAACTAAAGTTATAAGATTAGCAATTGGAATTGTTTTTTTATTACAATATTTGACCTAACTTTTTAACTAGGTGGTGATCAGGTTGAAGCCGATGCAGCTTATAGAAATACCTAAAAAAATAGTCGATTATGTTGGTGGGGTTACCCATATTTCTTTTCCGAGACAGGGGCATACATCGGATGTTGGAATCCTTTTTTCTGCACAAGGCACTTTCATTTTAAAAAGAACAAAAGGAAAGCAATATAGCTCATGGTTAAAGAAAGAAGCGACTGTCCTAAAATGTCTGTCTAATTCTACATTACCTGTCCCTCGTTTATATTGCTTTATTGAACAGCCATTAGACGAGCAGGCATGGGCATTGATGGAATATATAGAAGGTAGTACGATTAGACAGGCATTAGAGAATGAAACGAAAGAGGAAAACAGGCAAGCAATCATCTTTCATTATGGAAAGGTGCTTGCAGCAATTCATTCGACGCCATGCCCACTGGAAATAAAGGAGGAGGCTGTTGGGGATTGGATCGATGATATGTTGGGTCAGGCAGAGTTTAATCTAAAAAATTTTGAGGTAGCTGGTACGTCAGAGTTGTTAGATGACTTAAAAGCGAATAAGCCTGAACCTATTCAGCAAACATTCATACATGGTGATTTTACAATCGATAATGTTCTCGTTCATAATCAGAAAATATCGGGTATTATTGATTGGAGTGGTGGAGCATTCGGTGATCCACGATACGATTTTGCGTTAGCAGTACGACCTAAACCACAAGCCTTTGAAACTGAAAGAGACAGGAAGATTTTTTATGAAGGATATGGGAGAAAATTAATTAATCAAAACGAGTACAATTACTTTAAAAATGGATTATATGAGTTTTTTTAGATGTAGATATAAACCGTTCTGTAGGATAAATTACTTTCCTTCAGAGCGGGTTATTCGTTTTCCCCTGCATTTTTAATGATTAGTTCATGTTCTGTTCATGTAACAATTTTAAGCTAAGGATAATCAAAGAAATGGAGGGGTTAAGGATGAATCTTGCCTGGAAAGAAATGAAGAAAAATAAAGTACGGTTTTTAATCTTGGGCTCCATCATCTTCCTAGTTAGTTTTTTAACGTTTATTATTTCAGGTTTGGCGAATGGCTTGTCACAGGATAATGCAGCTTTAATAAAAGACTTACCTCAGGGACAATTTTACATGACGGAGGATGCTGATGGGACGTTTAATCTTTCGAGAATCCCTAGCAATCTACAACAGGAAGTCATGACTGAGGAGAAGGAGGCAGTTGCCTTTTCTATTCAAATGGGCTTTTTAAGTGATCAGGATGATAAGCAGCAAAGTGTGGCCTTTGTCACGTCGACGGAATCAACACTATTTAGAAATGTACGTCATGGTGAGGTGCTGTTAGACAGCTCGCTACAGGATAAAGGAATTAAGGTTGGAGATATATTAACGAACAATCAATATAGTGGCGAGTTTATAGTGAAAGGCTTTGTGGAGCAAAAGAAATATAGCCATGCGCCTGTTGCTTATATAAGTAAAGAGGCTTATCAGGAAATGTATCGGGTAAAGGATATGCAATTAATTTTCGTTCCCCAAAATACGGCTAAGGCATTTGAGGGGCTACAGTCTTATAGCAATAAGGAATTTCTGAATGCTATTCCGAGTTACAGTGCGGAACAGATGTCCTTAAATATGATAATTTGGTTTTTGGTTGTCATAAGTGGTATGTTATTTGCTATTTTCTTCTATATGATGAATGTACAAAAGATTGGACTATACGGCATTCTCAAGGCGATTGGATTAAAAACAAGTAGGTTATTTAACATGATCTGGACACAAATGGTGATTATTACTGCCTTTTCATTAGTATTATCAGTCAGCCTTAGTCAATTATTCAATATAGTTGCGCCAAAGGAGATGCCGTTTTCGTTAAACCTAGGTACAACTATACAACTATCGTTAGTGTTCCTTGTCATTGGTTTTGTGGGAGCTACACTGTCCGGTCTACAAATTAAAAAAATTGAACCGTTACAAGCAATACACCAAGGGGAGGCTTAGTCATGACGTTATTTACGATTGATGAAGTAAGAAAAACGTTTAAAAATGGTGATGTCGAAGAGGAAATTTTAAAAGGCATTAATTTATCTCTAAGAGAAGGAGAAATTACCGCATTGGTAGGTGCATCTGGTTCAGGGAAAAGCACGCTATTAACTATAGCTGCTGGACTACAACCACCGACAGATGGACAGATCCTTTTTGAGGGACATAATTTAACGGCTATGAACGAGGAACAGGTACGAGGGCTGCGTGCAAGTAAATTTGGCTTTGTCTTTCAGGTTGCTCATCTTGTACCTTTTCTTACCGTAGCGGAGCAGCTACTATTAATGTTGGACGTTGCTGGGTCGCCACTGAAGAAGCATGAGAAAAAGCATGAAGTAAATCATTTATTACAGTTAGTTGGGTTAGCTCATCGTCAACATGCTTATCCTTCTTCCTTGTCTGGTGGAGAAAAGCAACGTGTAGCGATTGCTCGCGCCATTATTCATCAACCAAAAGTATTGTTTGCAGATGAGCCAACAGCAAGTTTAGATTCACAGCGCTCTAAAGAAATTATGTTGTTAGTAAGAACATTAACAAAAACGTTAAATATAACAACATTATTAGTGACGCATGACGAAGAAATGTTGGTTTATACAGATCGTATTATTAAAATGAGCGATGGCGTCGTTTTATAAAATAAGCAAGGCTCCCACTAGTAGGGAGCCTTGTGTAACGTTTAGGTTAAACATGTGTGACATGCAAATTTATAGGGTTTTCAGGAAGGAAATGCCACTTAATTGTTGAATTATTTGTTATGCAAAAATAAAAAGGGGGGATATGTATGGGAAGAGTAATTGGCTTTGAATTAAATAGTCAGGAACCGGAGAAAGCGGCAGCTTTTTATAGCAAGGTGTTTGACTGGGAGGTAGCGGCCCCGAATGGGGATTATTGGCCCGTGACAACTGGGCTAAAAAACAAAATGGGGATTAATGGTGCATTAGTAAAGGTCCGAGTGACTATCCACATGGTACACGAATTCAAATTGAAGTGGATGCAATGGACGAAGTTATCGAACAGGCAACAAGCAATAGGTCAACTATTTTGCGTGAAAAAATGGAGTTTGATGACTTTTATCTTGCTTATTTAGTGGATCCGACTGGAATAGGAATCGGATTAATTCAACATAAAAATAACAAATAAAGTCTCTTTCAGTAGAGTCTTTTTTCATTTTAAGCATAACTACACGTCTTTATGGGTAAAGAATCGATGGAGGAGGGATAATGTGAGGAACATATTGAAATTAGTATGTTTGATCCTGATAACGATTGGCATAATACCGAAGGAAGTGCAGGCAGCAAGCTTTAAAGATTTAACGGATGATAGCTTGATGACAGAAATACATTATTTAGTGGAGCAGGATATTGTGAAGGGTTATTCGAATCAGTTATTCAAGCCGAATGACTATGTTACGAAAGCACAGGTAGCTGTCATGCTCACACGTGCTTTAGGACTAAACACAATCAACATAGAAAACCCCCACTATCAAGATGTAACACCGGCTAATCAATATTACAAAGAAATAGCTGCTGTACAAAACAAAGGGTTATTCGATGCAGCCCAGACATTTAATCCAGACGCGCCGATTACTAGAGGAGAAATGGCTATTGTGCTAAATAGGGCATTTCAATTAAAAGGCTCAGATCCTTATTATTTTACAGATGTGACGGAGCAGACACGTGGTTATAAAGAAATTTTAACACTGGCTCATAATCATTTAGTAAGGGGCTATGAGGATGGTGCGTTTAAGCCGAATGCCCCTGTTACACGTGCACATTTTTCAGCATTTTTGGCGCGAGCATTGACTCTTTCTAAGCCCAACTTGCTAAAGGACCCGGCATTTGTTTATACGTATGCCCATTATTCTTTAAGTGACAATAAGCGTTATACTTTAAGCTATCAATATGAGCAACATGACGGTAAAAATGATGTATGGACAGTCAAAAATGTAAGTACAGGACAAACACTTTCTGATGAGCTTTTATATGGTCATGATCGTGCATATGGTCAAGCCATTGCAAGTGACGCTAACACACATTATGATTTATATATGGAACTACCACTTAGATTAGGTGTTATTTTACATGAAGATGATCCAGGGGTTACTGCAGGAGAACGAGTAACTGTAAAATCAACTAATAGCACAGTACAAGCTGGTCAAGTCCAATATACGGGTGTAATAATAGTAGAGAAAAGGTCAAAATTTAGTGATGTAATAAAAACCTATTATTTCGTCGATGATATTGGTTTAATCAAGGAGCTAGACAATGATATAGTTGTGTTTGAATTACTCAATCGAACAATGAAATAATCAGAAAAGGAAAGCAAGCCACTGATGGACTCGCTTTCCTTTATTGTTGTATCGAAATATGAAAAAAGCGCTGTAAGGCTTGCTGCCATTCCTTCTCGGTGTTTGTTGTATAAGTAGTTAAGGTTGGTCCCTCGTAAATTCTAAATTCATTGTTCATCATCGTGTGACGACCACGAGCCGTTCGAATCATGGCGATTTTATTTTTTTGCTTGGAGAGTCGTGGGGCAAACTTTGCATCATTCGCATCATCATGAAAGCAATAGAGCAAACGCCATTGCTGTTTGGTTTGCTCAAAAAGCATCCAACCATTTTTTTCATCATACTCTACTTTATATAATTCTCGACCTTCTCGGTGTTGATATCCTGCTATTAATGGTACTGGTTTACAAGGCGCTAAAGCACCAACGCCTACATCTGAAATATAGTATTGTTTCGCATCCTTTACTAGTAATAGCTGATGCATGGGTATATCTTCAGGAGGCGTAAGTTCTTCAACATTGCGCCAAAACTGGGCATAGCGATTGGTAACTGAGAAGCCGAGCTCCCGTAAAAGCCAGCTAAATAAAATATTTAGTTCAAAACAATTGCCACCGCGTCGCTCAATAATAATCTTTTGAAATAAATTAGGAATAGCGAATGAGATATCGAGGTTCAAGGCAACATCTAAATTTTCATAGGGAATAGTCAATAGATGCTTTGTCTGTAGCTGTCCTAGTAGTTGGACGGTAGGCTCTAAAGTTCCTTGAAATTGAATATGCTGTAAATATTGCTGAATCTGTGCGTTCATAAAATCGCCTCACTTCCTTATTAATAACATAACCGAAACAGCAACAGAATACACGCATAATATTACGAGGGAAATGATAGAAAAATAGCTAAATAACTTGTAGAATTAATATATTAGCTACTATAAAGTGAAATATTTTACAATATAGTTAATGAATAAGAATTTAAGGTAGGTATGATAAGGAAAATGAAATGGATAGAAGTCAATACATATGACGAAATGAGCGAAGTGGCCGCAAAGATTTTTTTAGAGCAAATACAGAAGAAGCCAAATAGTGTGCTAGGATTAGCGACTGGTGGTTCACCTGTAGGAATGTATAAAGAATTAGTAGCGCACCATCAAGCTGGTCAAGTATCATTTAAGGATGTACAAACTTTTAATTTGGACGAATATGTAGGTCTTAAACGAACAAGTCCTGCAAGTTACTGGACTTTTATGCACAATAATTTATTTAATGCTGTAAATATTAAACAGGAAAATATACATTTGCCAAATGGTGAGGCAGAGGATTTAGCTGCTGAATGCATAGCATATGATGCAAGAATTGATGCAGCAGAAGGTATTGATTTACAGCTTCTTGGAATTGGCGTAAATGGTCATATAGGTTTTAATGAGCCAGGTACTCCGTTCGATTCTATGACAAATATTGTTGAATTAACGGCATCAACAAGAACAGAAAATGCGATTTACTTTGATGACGAAGCCGAAGTCCCAACACATGCGATTACGATGGGCATTCAATCTATTATGAAGGCGAAGGAAATTGTCCTGATTGCCTTTGGTGAAAAGAAGCTGGCGGCCATCCAAAAATTGAAAAGTGGCCATATAACAGAAGATTTCCCTGCAAGTCAATTATTAAAACATCCTAACGTCACGATTATTTATGGCGGCACCAATTAACAATAAAAAGCAAAGCCTTCTAATGACTGAAGACTTTGCTTTCTTGTTTTTCCTGAAAACGTATGAGCAATGAATATACGCTCCCCAAAATTACTGCTACAATAACAATTAAATCACCCTTGTTGAAGGGAATGTCTAAATGTCTGAAGGTTGCAATTGTAGGATGTCGGGCGTTTCTTCTTAAGTAGAAAATAACCATATAGAATGCTGGAAAAAAGATGCAATACTAGCTAAATGCCTTCGCACTAGCTTAGAGACAGCATAAGAAAAATAGAGGAGGAATGAACGTGAAAAATACCGTACCACGTTTACAAAAGGGAGATGTAGTAGGTGTAGTTGCCCTATCGAGTCTAGTAGAACCTGAAAAGTTTGGGGACGCATTAGCTTTTTTAGATGAGTTGGGTCTTCGCTATATCGTAGGGGATACCATCCATGCTAAGCATGATTATTTAGCGGGTAGTGATGAAATCAGGTTAGCTGATTTTCATGAAATGGTAAAAAATCCTGAAGTGAAAGCGATTTTTTGTGTAAAGGGTGGCTATGGCGCTGCTAGAATAGCTGAAAAAATTGATTATACGCTATTAGAGGAAAATCCAAAAATTTTCTGGGGCTTTTCAGATATTACCTATTTGCATTGTGCCATCAATGAGTACGCTAATTTAGTAACATTCCACGGACCTATGCTAATGGCTGCTAATACAATGGATGAACTATCGAAGAAAATGTTTGTACAATTATTTTCCCCTATCGAAATACAATATACGGAGTCAATTTCCCCTCTAATAACAATTGCTGGTGGGGTGGCACGTGGTGAATTAATAGGAGGAAATCTTTATCGTCTTGTCAGCACATTAGGCACTAAATTTGAGATACAGACGGAAGGTAAGATTTTATTGATAGAGGAGTTAGCTGAATCCATTCCTAACATTGATTCGATGCTACAGCAATTAAAGCAAGCTAGGAAATTAGAGCAGCTAGCAGGTGTTGTCATTGGCTCCTTTACACAAACAGAGTCGGATGATGCAGCACTACATTATTTAATGAAAGAGTATTTTGGAGACTTAGGCATTCCTGTTGTGGCAGGTTTTAAAATAGGACATGAATCAACGAATATAGGTATTCCTCTGGGCGTAGATGCGTATTTAGATGCAGAGGAAAAAGTATTGAAGATATTACCAGGAGTATATTAACTGTGGGGGATGTTAGATGATATGGATATTGAGAAAAAGCTCTATGAAGCAGCCGTCCAATTAGTGGAGAAAAGATATCCCTCAGGATGGGGTGGAGCGGCCGCTTTATATTCTGAGGACGGGCATATTTTAACTAGTGTCGCACCAGAGGTCATCAATGCAGCAACTGAATTATGTATGGAAACGGGTGCTATTTTAGAGGCGCATAAATTGAATACAAAGGTGACCCATTCGATTTGTGTTGCTAGAGAAAATGAAAAATCTAAATTCGTAGTGCTCACACCTTGTGGGGTCTGCCAAGAAAGGCTCTTTTATTGGGGAGAGAATGTGAAGGCAGCAGTTACGAATTCAGCCGGTTCACTAATATTTAAAACGTTAAAAGAGATACAACCATATCATTGGTATAAGGCTTATGAACAATAATGCAAAAAGACATTACAAAAATATGTAATGTCTTTTAAGTGTGAATTAATAAGGCTCGGCATTATGTCCTTTATCTATCGCATCTTGAGGAGCATGATCTCCACCAATATTGCCAAGTGGCTTTGAAGGAGAAGATTCCTTTCTAGCCTTATGCAACCCTTCTTTTAGCAAACGACCATATTCTTCATCTGCTTCTTCCGCTAGTGCAATCATGGCATTTTGTATATCCATATGACAGACCGCTAAATCACGAATTAAATTGGCAAGCAGCTCATCGCGCTCCCATTGCTCAAAGTTACGGTAAGTTTCACCAGCTTGCTTGGTATTACTTTGACGATCAATGGATTCTCGAACAAGATTTCCTTCAATATACGGAGTATATTCCTTGCCATCCTGTGTGGCTTCCTTTAAGCCATTTAACATGGATGGCTCATAATTAATATGTGGATTTTGACCAGGTGCTAAATCCCGTTTATACATCATTTGCCCACCACTTTGATTGGTTGCTACACGCTTTTTAGGCGCATTAATGGGCAATTGAAGATAGTTGGCTCCCACACGGTGACGTTGTGTATCCGAGTAGGAGAACGTACGACCTTGCAGCATTTTATCGTCGGAGAAATCTAAACCATCAACCAGTACGCCCGTACCGAAAGTGGCTTGTTCTACCTCTGCAAAATAGTCCTCAGGATTTTTGTTTAATACCATTTTACCGACTGGATACCATGGGAATTGATCGTTTGGCCAAAGCTTCGTATCATCCAATGGATCAAAATCAAGCTCAGGATGTGGACCATCCTCCATAATTTGAACATGTAACTCCCATTCAGGAAATTCTTCACGTTCAATCGCATCATATAAATCCTGTGTGGCATGATTAAAATTTTTCTGCTGAATTTCTTCTGCTTCTTTTTGAGTTAAATTTTTAATGCCCTGAAGTGGCTCCCAGTGATATTTGACGAGGACCCCTTTACCTTCCTGATTAACCCATTTATACGTATTGACGCCAGAGCCCTGCATCATACGATAGTTAGCGGGTATACCCCAAGGTGAATATACAAATGTTACCATGTGGAAGGATTCTGGTGAGCTAGCACAAAAATCAAAGAAACGTTCAACGTTTTGAATATTAGTAATAGGATCAGGCTTAAATGCATGAATCATGTCAGGGAATTTCATCGCATCACGGATAAAGAAAATTTTTAAATTATTACCGACTAAATCCCAGTTGCCATCCTCTGTATAAAATTTTACCGCAAAGCCTCGTGGATCACGTAATGTTTCAGGGGAGTGTCCACCATGTATAACCGTTGAAAAACGTACAAATACAGGTGTTTTTTTCCCATTATCCTGAAAGACTTTTGCACGGGTATATTTAGAAATTGGTTCATTGCCTACTACACCATATGTTTCAAAATAACCATGTGCACCAGCACCGCGAGCATGAACAACTCGTTCTGGGACTCGCTCCCTGTCAAAGTGACTTATCTTCTCTAGAAAATCATAATTTTCAAGTGTTGCAGGACCTCGATTACTAACTGTTCGTAAATTTTGATTGTTAGTAACGGGATGCCCCTGCCGATTTGTCAATGTTGTATCTTGCTCATGTGTTGAATCATTTTGCTGCGTCATAGTATGACCCCTTTCCAATAGATACTTCCATTTTGTCCTTGAAAGGGGCAATCTAGACATAGGAAATTTTTACATATCTACAGATAAAAAAGCTCTCCATACATAGATGTAGGAGAGCCTTGGATGGCGTTTTCAAATGGAATCAAGTTTTTTGAGTATGGCCTTTACCTACGGTTGGTTATTAGTCATCGGTCATACAGTAACAGGTAACTTGTTATTGGTTTTTATTTAATTAGCCGAATAGCTAAATTTGAAAACAGCACATCCAACTCGGTTTGGAGTCTCACCGCCCCGAGATTAGAAATAACGGGAATCGTCAAAGTTAAGTTGGATGCTGTAATTTTTTGAATTAATAAGATTGGATAGTTTATGTGCCTCTTTTTCGAGCTTCATTGCGCGTTCTCGATAGTCGTCTGGCTCATATAATGCAATCTCGTATAACATAGCACCATCACCATACCCAAAGCGGACACTTTCTTTTTCCCTCATACTAAATTCTTTACATAGTTCAGCCTCAGCACGCAGCTGTGTAGCTAATTCAATAGCTTCCACTAGTGCTAGTTTCTGATCTTTAAAGTCTACTGTGTTTTGGATGTTTGCTTCATATACTAAACGATCTAGCGTACGCGTATCTACACGAACTTGTGCCAATTCCGCTTCAATAAGGGAGAGTGCACGGTTACTTGTTTTAGGAGCCTGTCCCTTTTCTACTGTCACAAAGGCACTACGATGTAATTCACTAATAAGCTCTTGCGTTTTCTTTCCTAAAATACTTTTTAGTTTAACAGCTTCTGCAAGATTGATCACGAAAACACGTCCTTTTTATAGTATTGTAGATGGTGCATTATTTGACAAGAGGGCAATTTGATAGTCACCACCATGAATTTGGTTAAACATTTTGCCTGCTGACGCCAAAAGGTCATTCGCTGCTTCATGTGTTAATGATGGTCTAAGATAAAAAATATGGAGCGCCTCAGTCGTATCCTCTGTAACGGCTGTCCGTTTAGAATCGACAAATGGTGAACCAAACGCTCCCTTTTCATCACGGCTATAGAGGATTTTGTTAAACGTATTAAAACGACCATTTAAACCCTCATAACCAATGTCTTCGTGGCCAAGAGCTATTTCTACGCACCCCTTCATAAGGGCTACATCATATAGACCAATCGGAATTTCATATTGAAGAGAGAAGAAGTTATTTAAATCTACACCAGAATGAAATGGTGTTAAATAGTTTTGTTTACTAATTCGACGCATAAGGCTTTCTGCTGAGTGACGATAACGATTTGGATCGGCACCTAGCTGTTTCCATAGTGCTCGCCATTCTGCAATGCCCTCACGCTGGTTCACTGGAAGGTCCTGCATGTCTAGAAAAAGGTTTTCTTGATACAATTGCATCCGACCTTTAATCATTTGAGGGGATTCTGCTACAACAATTTTGGTATAATGAATAATGCCGATTTTTAGCTCGGGATGTTGTGTTAATAGAGATTCGTTAATGGAAATTTCCAAAGAACATCACCTACTTTATCTATTTCTATTATTGTACCATGTAAGGAGTTGGAAATAAAATGAACATACATGACCTACAACGCGACTTTGTGGCATATGCAATATCCATTGGCGTTGATAAAATAGGTTTTACAACAGCAGCTCCCTTTACAGAATTAAAAAACCGACTGCGTCGTCAGCAGGAGCTTGGCTATCAGTCTGGCTTTGAAGAAAGTGATATTGAAAAACGTACCGAACCCCTGCAATTATTAAATGAGGCAGAGAGTATTGTCTCGATCGCGGTTGCCTATCCCTCACGTATGCAAAATGCACCCATTGGCAAAAAGGGAGCAAGACGAGGGATATTTTGCCGTGCTTCATGGGGAGTCGATTATCATACAGCAATACGTGAACGTTTGAAGTTATTATCTGCTTGGCTTGAGGAGCGTGTCGAAGGTGTTCGTATTGAGTCAATGGTTGATACAGGTGCACTTGTAGACCGTGCAGTAGCAGAACGTGCAGGCATAGGCTGGAGCGGTAAAAACTGTTCGATTATAACACCTGAATTCGGGTCTTATGTGTATTTAGGGGAGCTTATTACCAATATTCCATTCTCGCCCGATAAGCCAATGGAGGATGAATGTGGGGAGTGTCGCCTATGCTTGGATGTTTGTCCAACCGGTGCATTAATCCAAGGCGGGCAATTGGATGCACAACGTTGTATTGCCTTCCTCACTCAGACGAAGGGAACACTTCCTGATGAGTTTCGTAGCCATATTGGTAATCGCCTCTATGGCTGTGATACATGTCAGACTGTGTGTCCCAAAAATAAAGGGAAAATTAATTGGATTCATGAAGAATTTATGCCAGATCCAGAGCTTGCCAAGCCATTACTAACACCACTATTAACGATTTCTAATAGAGAGTTTAAGGAAAAATTTGGCCACGTTTCTGGTTCATGGCGAGGTAAAAAGCCTATTCAACGAAATGCGATCCTCGCCCTTGCTCATTTTAAAGAGGAAGGGGCTATTCCAGATCTTATCAACCTTTTGAAAAACGATGATCGTCCAGTTATTCGAGGCACATCAGCATGGGCTTTAGGTAAGATAGGTGGGGACCAGGCTAAGTCTGCCTTATATGATGCAGAAGCTAATGAAAAGGACGAAGAAGTATTGCATGAAATTCACAAAGGTTTGCAGTTTTTTCAGAATGAATGAAAAAAACAACTCAACTAAATGAGTAGTACTAAAAGAAATTATGACAATAAGGAAGTGTATCGTTATGCCATTGCATATCGTTTTATATCAACCAGAAATTCCAGCGAATACAGGAAATATTGCTCGCACTTGTGCTGGTACAAATACTTCATTACATTTAATTCGTCCACTAGGCTTTTCAACTGACGATAAAATGCTAAAACGGGCAGGCTTAGATTATTGGCATAGTGTGAATGTTGTTTATCATGATTCACTAGATGATTTTATAGCGTATTCTAAAGGTGGAGACGTATATTTAATCGAAACTTATAGTGATGAGCCGTTCACCACGCATGATTTTAGTGATAAAGAGCGTGACATTTACTTTATGTTTGGGAAAGAAACAACAGGACTGCCGAAAGAATTTGCGTATGAACGTCGCCATATGTGCTTGCGTATTCCGCAAAGTGATCATGTCCGTTCACTCAACTTATCTAATACGGCTGCGATTGTTATATATGAGGCATTACGACAACAAGGATATCCAGGTTTACATTAATAAAAGCAGTTCTCAACACTTGTGAGAACTGCTTTTTACTAAAGTTTTAATAATACGATATTTCCAGCCGGGTCCTCGGTTTGGAATCCACCATCTATATCGATAACAGGTGCACCCATCGCACGAAGGTTTGTTTTCATTATTGAGGCTTGTTCTTCATTATCTAAACGCAGTGAGTACGTTTTTAAGCCCACTTGGTTTTCGCCCAGCTTTGGCGCATTTTCTGAGTGCCAAGTATTTAGGCCAATGTGATGGTGATAGCGCCCTGTAGAAATAAATAATGCCTGAGAGCCGTAGCGCGCTACAATATCATACCCTAAGCCATTTGTATAAAATTGTTCAGCCTCTGCCAAGTTAGAAACAGATAAGTGAATATGTCCCATGACTGTACCAGCAGGAAGGCCATTCCAAATTCCGTCACCTTCTTCTAAAATCGAGCGAATATTTAGGGGCTCTGTCACCATATGCACTTGATCCATATGCCATCCCCATTCATTTTCAGGACGATCTACGTATACCTCAATACCATTATCATCAGGATCATTTAAATAAAGTGCTTCACTGACAGCATGATCAGAAGCCCCAAGATATACGCCTTTTTCATGAAAATGCGTGATAATATTTGCCAAATCACGACGAGTTGGCAAGAGTAGTGCAAAATGATAAAGTCCAGTCGTCCTGCTTACTTTTTCTTCCACTGTGTTTGGTTGGACAATTGTTAATAGTGCAGTATGTCCATCCGCTGTTAAAGTAGCTTTATGTGATTCTTGGTGTAAAACGTTGAAGCCAATGACGTCTTGATAAAATGCTAAAGACCGTTGTAGATCGCTTACTTTTATTTCAACATTTGTTACATATGTGTTAGGTTTTTCATGGAAATGCATACAAAATACCTCCAGTAAGTTATTTTTATTCATTTAGTTACTTTATGTAAGTTAGTTTATTTTAAAAATAGCCAAAAGTCAAGTAAGGAATGTGATTGTTCGACAAAAAAAGAAAATCACTAAGCACATCTAATGCTTAGTGATTTTCTCGAGGTATTATTTATCCGCTTTGTAATCGCCTTCGTACCCAGCAGTAAAAATAGCTGTTAAGAAAGCAACTGTTACACCAATGATTAATAATAGTTTCATGGAAGTAACCCTCCTCATGTAATAAAGACATCTCTATTTAGTATAGCCTATCTACTATGAAAATGAAACGACATACCTGAATAAAATATGTCAGAAATGGTTCAAACGTATAATTATCGGGAAAACTATTAAGGAGGTGATTCATATGAAAAAAAAAGTGCCAAACATTGAAAATGGTACGATGGCGAGAGATATGAAGGAATTAAAAGATTTGGGCAAACAAATGGAACATTTACGTGATGGTCTAGAGCTTGCGGAGGATGAGCGTATTGCCGACCCTATTCAATTGGAAAGTATCGAGGAAAAGGATGAATAGTGGTGAAGAACAGTAGCTTCCTTATTTTTCTTAAATCCAATTTTTTGTATAATGGTACTAGGAAAAAGAAAGGGGTTGTGATTCGTGAATTTACAATCATCGAAAACATTATCAAATGGAGTAGAAATGCCTCGCTTCGGCTTAGGTGTTTATAAAATGACAGATCATGAAGAAACATTACAATCCATCGATACAGCGCTGAAGGTTGGTTATCGAGCTATCGATACGGCATCTTTGTATGGGAATGAAGTAGAGGTAGGAGAAGCTATTCGTCATTCAGGTGTACCACGTGAACATATTTTTGTTACCACAAAGGTATGGAATAATGACCAAGGATATGATCAAACCTTACGGGCTTTTGAAGTATCGCTGAAGAAACTTAATATGGATTACGTTGATTTATATTTAACTCATTGGGCTGTTCCAGAAACATTTGTGGAAACCTATCGTGCCATTGAACGCCTATATGATGAAAAACTAATTCGTGCAACAGGTGTGTCGAACCATCATGAGCATCATTTAGAAAACATACTGGCAAAGGCCAATATTGCTCCAATGGTTAATCAGGTGGAGATGCATCCGTATTTACAACAACAAGCATTAAGCACATTTTGCCATGAACATCAGATTGCAGTTACTGCATGGTCACCGTTAGGACGAGGTGGGGTACTTGATGATTCTACTATCGTAGAAATTGGCAAGGAGATCGGCAAGACGGCTGCTCAGGTAGTATTACGCTGGCATTTACAAAATGACACATTGATTATTCCTAAATCGGTGACACCTAGTCGAATTGCAGAAAATGCACAGATTTTTGACTTTGAATTAACACAGACTCAAATGGATAAGATAGCGTCATTACATCGTAATCAACGATTTGGGCAAGATCCTGATCATTTCAAATTTGATTTTTAGTTCTATATAAAATCCCGCTCTCGTAATAGAGAAGCGGGATTTTTTTATTGAATTATTGCTCGTCCTTGACTGTAATGCGTTTATTTAAAAATGGATGGTCAAATTCTAATTGGATAGCATGGAGTTCATAGTCATCACTAACCGTTTCTCTTGCACCGTACATCGTATCACCAATAATAGGATGACCGATATAGGCTAAATGGACACGAATTTGATGTGTTCGGCCCGTTTCAAGAATCAAATGGACCACACAAGAATTTTTGTAGCGTGAAACGACTTCATAATGTGTCACTGCATGCTGTCCAGTTTTGGACACGACACGTCTAGATGCGTGGTGTCGATCTTTACCAATAGATTCAGAAATGGTACCTGATGAGGAGCGTATATTTCCTTGTACTTCTGCCGCATACGTCCGAATAATAGACTTTTCTTCAATCATCCGGTCAAAAATTGATTTCGCTAAAGGATGCTTGGCTACGAGTAATAAACCTTGTGTCCCTTTATCTAGTCGATGGACATGCTCTGCATACTTACCACCTTGTTGCTGAATATGTGCCATAACGTGATTCATACATGTATGAGTATCTCGGTCATCATTAGGGTGCGTTGCCATACCCTTTGGCTTCGATACGATTAAGCAATGATCATCCTCATAAACGATATCAATCGCACAAATAGGGGTTGGTTTATAGCTAGACGCTGGGATTGGGAATGTAAATTTAACAATAGTCCCTATTTGTAAAGGAGTATTCCATTGAACAAGCTCATCATTTTCTAATGTAATAGCTTTTGCCATACGTAGTTCATGGACGAGCTTTTTGCCTAGTCGCCAATGATTACGTAACAGTTCCTCAATCGTTAAGTGATCTTCATTGAAAGTATAAAGAAACATTAATCTTCCTCCGTAGAAAAGACCGTATTCCAATGGTAGAACACGGTCCCTTGATTATTTTGCAGCTTTTGTAGCTTTTATTAAATAGAAGCTTGCCCCTGCAATTAAAATAAATGCAGTTAATGCTAAAAATGGAATAGTAATAAAGCCTAACCAGTTAATATATTGTCCTGTACATGATACGGCGCCACAAGAGGGGGCATTATCCGCTAAAAAACTAAGCTTTTGAATGCCGTAATGATAGAGTGAGATACAGCCTCCGATAACGGAGAAAACCGCTGTTGTGACAGCAATACGAGCATTTTTTTGTATGAAGGCTACAGTGGCCATAATGACGATAGGGTACATAAAAATACGCTGTATCCAACATAATTTACACGGTTCATAATGACGAATTTCAGAAAAGTATAATGAACCCAGTGTAGCTACAGCAGATACTATCCATATAAATAATAAGCCATTTTCCTCTTTTTTAGACATATCGATTCTCCCCTTTATAAAAACACTACTTGTACGATTATAGTTGTTCTAGTTTTATATGTAAATTAACTTACGCAAAATAAGGACGATAATTTCAGTCTAAAGTATGAACGGCTAATGAAGACGAGCCTAATGCCTTAATGGTATCATTAACAATAGTAATGCTAAAGAAGAGGTGTTTTCGTGAAGGAAAATGAGCATTCCAATATTAGTATATTAAAGGAAATTGCAGAGCTATTAAATGAAGAAACTGAAATCGTTACGATGCTAAAAGGGGCCCTTATCCAATTTTTAAATGGCACGAATTTTGAAACAGGCTGGATCTTTTTTATTGATGCAAAGGGACGCTCGGAGCTTGTTGTTCATGAAAATTTACCTGAGGCATTGGAATTTAACAACTGCCATTATTTAAAAAAAGGTGGCTGTTGGTGTGTATCCCGTTATCGTAATGAGGAGCTAAAAAAGGCATCTAATATTATTGAATGTCAACGTATTGAAAGTGCCATTGCAGCTAATGTGGGGGATCATGAAGGCATCACCCATCATGCCACAGTGCCCCTTCAATCTGGCCAAGAACGTTTTGGTGTATTAAATGTTGCCTCAAAGGATACGGTACGCTTTTCAGAGGAGGAGCTAGCCCTATTGGAGTCGGTAGCATTTCAGATGGGTTCTGCTATAAAGCGAATTTTACTGACGAAACAAGAGCAAGAGATGGCCCTTGTAAAGGAACGCAACCGCCTAGCAAGAGATTTACATGATTCAGTCAATCAACTATTATTTTCGGTTACGCTAACGGCGAGGGCTGGAATTGAAATGACACAGGATAGCGATGTGAAAGAAACATTTAAAGAGATACAGCATTTAACTCAGGATGCGCTAACAGAGATGCGGGCATTAATTTGGCAGCTACGACCAAAGGGATTGGAAAATGGCTTACTGGAAGCGATAAAAGTATATGCTGAGATGCTTGGCTTAAAATTACATGTTACGGTTTCAGGAGTCTTACAATTTCCATCGCGGATTGAAGAGACATTATTTCGAGTAGCTCAAGAGGCTTTAAATAATGTGCGACGCCATGCAGGTGTTTTAGAGGCAGCACTTTATATTACCGTCACGTCTACAGATATTTTATTAGTTATACGCGATGAGGGACGAGGATTTGTCATTGACAATAATACGAAGCTACTGTCAATGGGCTTACAATCCATTAAGGACCGTGCAAAATCAGTGGGTGGCACTGCCGACTGGGTAAGTGAAATGGGCAAAGGTACGGAGCTGCTGATCCGCTTGCCATATTAAGGGGGAGAGGACATGATACGTGTATTAATTGCAGACGATCATCACGTAGTGCGTCGAGGGTTACTGTTTTTTTTAAAGACACAAAAGGATATTGAGGTTGTTGGAGAGGCAAAAAATGGACATGAAGCCGTATCATTAGCAGAAAGTATCCAACCGGACATTATTTTAATGGATTTAGTAATGCCTGAGTTGGACGGCATACAGGCGACAAAGCGCATTAAAGCAAAATTTCCAAAAATAGAGATTTTAATGCTGACAAGCTTTTCAGATCGGGACCATGTTGTCCCTGCAATGGAGGCTGGGGCAGCAGGCTATCAATTGAAAGATATTGAGCCAGATGAATTGGTCTTATCTATTCGTCGCATTATGCGTGGCGAAAATACATTACACCCAGAGGCTACAACGACGCTTGAAATGGATCGCCAGGAGGCACAGAGTGCCCCACATTCATTAAACCCATTGACACCTCGTGAACAGGATGTGCTGGCAGAGCTAACAAAAGGGAAAAGTAATCGAGAAATTGCATCCTCACTATTTGTTACAGAAAAAACAGTTAAAACCCATATTTCTAATATATTTACAAAATTACAAGTACAAGATCGTACCCAGGCTGCTCTATATGCGGTTAAACATGGTTTGACAGAGGGTAGCGGTAGCTAAAGCGAAACGACGAGTTTCTACAATATGGTAGGAGCTCGTCGTTTTTAGTTTGGTTATTTACTTTCCACAAATAACTTTTTGGATATCTCTAATAAAGTAGAGCTTGGAGCTAATGCTAAATCCTCTTTTAGTTTTTGTTTATACGTTAGGAAAATTTTGTGCGCCTGCTCATGAAGACCTGCCTGAATTAATGTGTATAAATAGTGCTCAAGTTTTTGTTCATTATAGGGATCATATTCTAATAATGCATGCAAAAATTCTATGGCTTTATCAGTATCTGAAAAGACAGTAGTTTGGAACCCTTTTTCTAATATCTCTATGTATGATTTCGTTAATCTATCCTTATAGGCTTTTGCCCATTCATAATCATCAAATACAAATAAACCATTTTTATAAATTGCTAGACATTGATGAATTAAAGAAATAGAAGGAAATTCTAATCGTGAAAAATCCTCATGAAGTTTTTGAAAATCATATAAGTCACACACGAGGCTTGGTTTTTCAAAGATATAGTATTTATTTGAAAAAACAATACAGTTTTCATAGCCAATCGTATTTAATGTTTTCCTTAAGTACGACAAAGCTGTATGAAGATTTGATTTGGCTCTTACATAATCTAAATCTGGCCAAAGGATTTCAATTAAATAATCTCGGTGTATAGGAATATTTGGATGCAAAATAAAATAAGCAAATAATTCCTTCGTCTTCTCAGTTTTAAATGCTACTAAGCTTTTATTGCTATAAACAGCAAACTGATCAAAGCATTGTACGTTTAATAACGTTTGAGTTGCCTGTTGTAGCATTTGCTGTATAGAAAATTCATGCTCAATACGAGTCACTGTTTTTTCTAAACGAGCATGGCTGATGGGTTTTAATAAATAATCAAGGCCGCCAATTTCATAAGCCTGTAAAGCAAATTCATGATGGGAAGTAATAAAAACAACACTGACATGTGGACGCTCTGTTTTAATAATGTCCGCTACTTCAAGTCCAGAAAGCTCTTTGAGTTTTACCTCTAAAAATAGAACCTCAAATTCTACCGAGGGTAGCTCATTAAGAAATACTTCTACACTCGTAAAGGTTTGAATAATTTGTATTTGCTGAAATACTTGTAGTTTATTTTGAAAATAGTGTAAAGCTAAAGGTTCATTGTCTATTAAAACGGCTCGAATCACATCAAACTCTCCTTTTTACAATTAAATTGAAAACCATTAAACTCTAGTTCATTTTGGTTGAAAAGGCTTTCTATATATACTGAAGGGCATGAAAAGTTAAAATCACTTAATTTTCTCTATTAAAAATTTGATACTAAAATAAAGCAATTTATAGTAGGTCTTCCACAGGCGAGAGTTAGTAATCCTGTGGGGGTGTCACATCACGCCAAATCCCTTCTTAGAAAGTATTCGCCGTTCATTATATAGAAGAAAGAAGTTATTTATTTGTGTTAAGAGAATTGAAATAATTGTTTAGGCGTTTATGTATCAAACTATTCTTATAAAAAATTGAAATAGTTTATATTTAGTAGGAACATAATGCTGGAAGAGATCGACTTTAAAAAGTAATATTTTTTCTTATATTGTAAAAATAGTATAATGATTGTAATAATTAATCAGGCGTAATTATAGTACATTTGTCTTAAATAAAACTAAAAAAGTACTTAAAAAATACTTAAAAATATAGGATGATAGTAATTAAAATGCATTTTGCTGAGAAAAAAATAAGATCTATGAAGAAGGGGGCTACGCTATGAAATTAGAGCGTCTGCTAACAATGATAATGATATTAATCAATCGAAAAAAGGTTACCGCACAAGAATTAGCAGAAGTATTTAATGTGTCAGTTCGTACTATTTATCGAGATATTGAAACACTAAGCTGTGCAGGGGTACCAGTGATTAGCCAACAAGGGGTGCACGGAGGAATTAGCTTGATAGATGGATATCGTGTGGATAAACAGGTTTTAACAAAGGATGAGCTTGCATCTCTGACTATTGCCATTAAAAGCGCTTTGACTACCTATGAAGATTCACATGCAGAAGCTGTTCTTGAAAAGCTAACAAGTATTGCAGATGATCATGTCAAACAATCTATGGACCACCTATTTATAGATCTGAGTCCATGGGGGCCAACTATCCTTTTTAAGGAACATATTACGATTATAAAAAGTGCTATAGAAAATAAGCACTGTGTAAGCTTTACGTATTTGACGACACATGGAGAGTTAACAAGGCGAGTAGTTGAACCGCATACTTTGGTTCAAAAAGGAAAGACATGGTATTTATATGGCTATTGCACGTTAAGAATGGACTTTCGTCTCTTTAAACTGGCAAGAATTAAAAACTTAATGCGAGAAAATCTACACTATGAGCGGAAGGAAATTAATTTAAGTGAACTTCCATGGGGGAAAGAATGGTATCAGCCACAAAACGTAGTCGATTTAGTAATTAGTTTTGATACGGCTGTGACGACATTAGTGGAAGAATCCTTTGGAGTAGAATTTATTGATCATGTGCAGGCCAAAATTAATATATCTATACCAGAGGATGAGTGGCTGTACGGCTTTTTACTCAGTTTTGGCAATCGCATAAAAGTAATAGAACCGCCTCACATAAGAGACATTCTTCAAAAACGTGCGCAGGAAATTGTTCAATTATATAAAAATCTAGATAATAGTTGACAGACAGTTGTCAGGTTTCCCTTGCTATAGTAAGGACAAATAAAGTGAAGGGTGGAATTAACCATGATGCAAAGCTATTGTCAAAGTTGTGGAATGCCTCTAACAGATGAGGCTTTATTAGGGACGGAAAAAGAAGGTCACAAAAATCAAGATTATTGTACATATTGTTATGAGGAGGGGAGTTTTAAACAACCTGATTTAACCGTTGAAGCAATGATTGACATTTGTGTGCCACATCTAAAGGGAGATGGCATGCCTGAAAGCGAGGCCCGTCGTATGCTAACATCTTTTTTGCCAAGCTTAAAAAGATGGAGAAAACAGGAATGGTCAGAACCAAAAATTATTAAAAGAGAGGCATTTCAAATCATAGGAATTTCAACGGAAACAAGCAATGCCAATGAAATGACAGCGCAAGCCAAAATCCCGCAATTATGGCATGATTTTTATGAGCAAAATATTGTTGATCAACTATCTAAGTTGGATAATCAAAACGTGTATGGTTTGTATTCGGACTATGAAACCGATGTAAACGGCAATTATTCCATAACACTTGGTGTAGAAGGCTCATTAAGCATAGTACCTTCTGATTTAGTCATCAAGACTATTCCAGCAGCCAAATATTTAGTATTCACATCTCAGAAAGGAAAAATGCCGGAGATTGTTATCCAAACATGGCAAGAAATTTGGGCATGGTTTGCAAATTCTGAGGTGGAACGAACATATACTGGTGATTTTGAATTGTATGATGAACGCTGTGCAAACCCACAAGAGGCACAGGTGGAAGTTTATATCGCTATTAAATAAAAATAAGTCTCGTACCAATCAATTGGTAGGAGACTTTTTGTCGTTTGGAGGGGGAATTATTTCAATATGTGGTTCGATATGCACGAGAACCTGACAAAAACGATTTTCTCGCATGATGGTACGTTCGATTTCTTCAGTAATGCGGTGACTGTCAAAAACATTTAAATAGGGGTCAACCGTTATGGTTATGTCGATAAAGTGCATATTACCGTGAGCGCGGCCTTTAAAGTCTAAGAGCTCGATCACACCGTCCACATTACGGATTAGGACTGACAACGTTTCCACTTCATCGATATCAAATGCATCTGTAAGACTTTGAACAGCCTCCCAAAAAATTTCTACTGCTGTTTTAATAATTAACAAGGCAACGATAAGAGCTGTTAGAGAATCGATAATGGGAAAACCAAAAATCGCGCCAAAAATACCTATTGCTGTGCCGATGCTGACAAATGCATCTGAACGATTATCAAATGCTGCTGCTTTGACAGCGGAGCTTTTTATTTTTTTAGATAGTGCCAAATTATAGCGATAAACAATATACATGACAGCACCACTACCTATTGCTACAAATGATGTTAAGAGGGAAGGTGTAGTGCCAGGTGGTGCCCATAAGCTTTTTAAAGAATTAATTAAAACCTGGAGACCAACAACAAGCATGATGAATGATGCTACTAAAGAGGCAATGGTCTCAGCACGCAAATGCCCATATTGATGATTGGAGTCGGGCGGTCTTTGAGCAATGCGTAAGCCAATCAAGACGGCGATAGAAGCGATAATATCCGTGGTGTTATTTAAACCATCTGCCTTTAACGCCTCAGAGGTGCCAATATAGCCAATCGTTAGTTTGATGGTGCTTAGGATTAAATAAGTCCCAATGGATAACCAAGCGCCTTTTTCCCCTTCACGTAAATTTGTATAGAGCTCCATTTTGTTTCCCCCTCGCAAAATTTTCGGACATTAGAAAACGACCCCCTTATTAAAAGGGAGTCGTTTATATCTATTATCACGGTATTAACTCCCACCTATATAAGGTGTGAGAAAAAGTCCATATTTATGAATCTTACTCAGTAACAGCGTCAAATTCATTTGATAAATCAATTTCAGGTAACTTCAGAACTTCTAAGTATAAAATATGGTGACCATCTAATTCTTTTGCAATAAATTCATAACCTTGCTCCTGAATGCTGTCTCCTTCGACTGCATCGAAGCGCTTTGTCATAAACCAACCACCGATAGTATCAATATCATCATCTTCTATGTCAGTACCTAGCATATCATTTACATTTTCAAGAAGCATTTTGGCATCTAAAATAAAATGATTATCTGCAATTTCTTGTACCTCTGGGATTTCATCTTCGTCGAATTCATCTTGAATATCGCCGACAATCTCCTCAATAATATCTTCGATCGTCACTAAACCAGATGTTCCGCCATATTCATCCATTAAAATGGCCATATGAATACGTTCACGTTGAATTTTGAGTAATAATTCGTTAATTTGCGTTGTTTCCATCACTCGAATGATCGGCTGCATATAGTCAATAACTGGTTTATCCCCATTTTTCGGGTCTTTAATGTAAGCGGTTAATAAATGCTTCATATTAACTAAACCAATAATATGGTCTTTATCGCCATCAATAATCGGATAACGAGTATATTGTTCAACACCCATTAAATCAAATACCTCTTTAATTGTCAGTTCTTTTTCAATGCCGACAATCTCTGTTCGAGGAACCATGATTTCCTTTGCAAGACGATCTGAGAACTCAAAAATACTATTTACATATTCATATTCTGCGTTATTAATCTCTCCACCCTTTAAACTATCCGATAAAATCATACGTAGTTCTTCCTCTGTATGAGCTACTTCTGATTCCGACATCATTTTTAAGCCGAAAAGGCCAGTTAAGCCACGGGCAGATCCGTTTAATAACTTTATGACTGGATACGTAATGTTGTGGAATAAAATTAATGGGCCAGAAAAGTTTAATGTGACAAGTTCTGCTTTTTGGATGGCTAATGTTTTTGGCGCCAATTCCCCAATAACAACATGCATAAACGTTACAATTGAGAATGCAAGTATAAATGAAAGGATAGATGTTATACTACCATTCAAATTTAGAAATTCAAACACTGGGTGCAAAATAATTTCGAATGTAGGCTCACCTAACCAACCTAAACCGAGTGCAGTGATGGTAATACCTAACTGACATGCAGATAAGTACTCATCTAAATCTGAAACAACACGTTTTGCATTTTTCGCCTTCTTATGCCCTTCTGCGAGCAATTGATCAATGCGGGTAGTTCTCACTTTAACGATTGCAAATTCTGTTGCAACGAAAAATCCTGTCATTATAATTAGTAGGGCGAATGCCGCCAACCTAATGGTTATCTCCAATATGTCTCCGTCCAAATAATTCCTTTGTTCCCGCCCAAATGAGGGAAGTAAACAAAGTGTACACCTCCTATGATTTAAAAAATTGTTGGATGTTTCAATAATAAATTATTTAAAAGAAAAACACAAATATTGACAACAACTTTTTATGTTCATATTCTATCCCTTTAAAAAGTAGCTAGATTCAAAAGCAAAGTGATTGTAAACGTGATTGCAATATGCTAACTTAATTGAGCAAAGATAGTTTGTTTAGGGAAAGAAGCAATTTGCATCTTATATAATACGACACGTCAAAAATCTCAAGAGTGCTTTTACTTGCGGATTTTTTTAAATGAATTATTTTTTATAGCTAAAGGAGAGACTCAATCATCATTTGAGACTTTCCTTTTTTGTGATAAAAAAAACTTAGAAGGAGCAGTCTTTGATGTGACTGCTCCTTCTAAGTTTATTCCTGTTGGAAACGTAATTTTAAACATGCCTTCTCTACATCATGAAAGGATTCTTTTAAAGGTAAATTATCCGTATATGGTGCTATAGATATTGGTGCTTTTTCTGTGATACCTTGCTGAGTCAAAATGTAATGTTTACCGTTATAAGTAAAGTACATTGTTTTAATTGATTTTTTACCAAAAGTGCTAGCAGACGAGTCAAAGAAACCTTTAAGTTGACTACAATATTCATTATAGAAATCGCCATTAATGCCAGAGATGGCTTCAAATTTTTTGTGATCTAATTTCCCAGCTTCATCAGCTAGTTCGAATATTTTCGCGGAAAATTCTGAAAAAAACTCTTTTACTTTTACACGTATTAATGCTTTTGAATGATAACTGTTTAAGTCATCTGAAAGCGTGACTTTACTCATTGAAATGGCCCCCTGCATAAAAAACATATACTATTAAATTGCTAACCCTAATGTATAAGAAATATATAGGAATTTCAACATGTATCAACATAATTAGCATAAAGGACGTGCTATATATAGTAAATATAGGTATTTTTATCGGGGAATTAAGCGAAAAAATTACTATATTTTTTAATCATACACATGGAATAGCATTAGCTCATGAATCATTTTTTTAACATCTTCTTCATTTGGTGGTGTTGGTCCTGTCCATTGAATAGTGCCGTCTTTTAAATATTCAGCAGAGAAGCGTTCACGCTGATAAAAAAATGAAACAGTCCATCCTGGAAGTTGAGTATTTTCAAATAATGGCTTAAAACTGAAATGTTGAATCATCATCCAACCTCATTTCTATAGTATGTAGTTCATATTATTCAAGGATAATGGTCATTTTGCAACTATTCACTTTTATACTGAAATCTAAAGGGGGTATTTCTTTCGTTGGAAATCATTGCTCTGCTATAATAAGTGCAGAAGGCGACAAAAAACGCCAATCGTGAATTCAACTGAAATGAGAGGATACTAATGGACAATTTTATAGTGACATTACTTTTTATGGCAATTATTGGCGCAGCAATCGGAGGCGTTACTAATCACCTAGCCATTAAAATGCTTTTTCGTCCACATAACGCAATATATATTAAAAACTGGCGCGTTCCATTTACACCTGGTCTTATTCCAAAACGACGCGATGAATTAGCAAAACAGCTAGGTCTTACCGTTGTAAATTATTTATTAACGCCTGAAACATTTAGAAAGAAATTTTTCTCGAAGGATATTCAGGAAAAGGTTGAACAGTTTGTGCAAACGAAAGTAGAGGAAACCATCTTTACAAACGATAAAACGATTCAAGATTGGTTAAATATTGCAGGGTTTGCTCATATGCCAGCTACGATTGAGCAGAAAGTTGAAGCGATTGTTGAGGGACAATTTGCATCAGTGAAGAATACACTATCAACAAAATCAATTCGTACACTGCTATCTTCAGATATGCAGGATACTCTTGATGCCAAGATTCCTGTAGCAGTCAGTCATATACTAGAAAAAGGCGAGGATTACTTTTTATCACCAGAAGGTGAAATGACAATTAAAGCTATGATTGATGATTTCTTATCATCAAAAGGATCATTTGGTGGTATGATCAATATGTTTTTAGGTGATTCATCGTCCCTTGTAGGAAAAGTTCAACGTGAGCTCGTCAAGTTTTTACAAGCTCCGGGTACGTCAACATTATTAACAAAAATATTTACACAAGAATGGGAAAAATTAAAAGATCGACCAGCGATGGACTTTTTACAAGACATGCAGTTTGATCCAATTTTATCGAAATTACAAATGTATGTAAAAGAGCAATTAGCTGTCGCTGAACGTTTAAATCAACCTATTTCTTATTATTGGCCTGAAGGAAATGAATGGATGAAAAATTCGGTCATCCCCCAGGCTATTGAAAAAGCTTTTGTCAAGGCAGAGGAAAAACTAGAGGATGTACTTACACGCTTAAATTTACAAGAAGTTGTTCGTGAGCAAGTTGACTCTTTCCCTGTAGAGAAATTAGAGGAACTTGTATTAGGTATTTCAAAACGTGAATTTAAAATGATTACCGTATTAGGTGCAGTTCTTGGTGGATTGATTGGAATTGTGCAAGGTTTAATTGTTTACTTTATTTAAAAAGGAGATTGTATAAATGGTTAATATTTATAATGACATTAATGCGCTAGAGGCAACTTTCCGTAAGACTCCAGAATTTGAGGCTTTACAAGCGGCAGTTGAAGTTGTAAAGAGTGATGAAGAGGCGTTAAATGTCTTTAAAAACTTCCGTAAAATTCAAATTGAATTACAAAAGAAACAATTAGCTGGAGAGGATATATTGGAGGATGAACTTGTTTATGCTCAAAAGGCATCACAGCTTGTGCAGCAAAATGAAAAGATTTCAGCTATGCTTGAGGCAGAAATGAAGTTAAGTAAAGTCATTGAAGAAGTGAATCGTATTTTAATAAAGCCAATTCAAGGCCTATATGAAGATATTCAATAAATCATCCATATCGTAAGGAATAATTGTCTGAGAAATTGCACATATACAAGTAAGAGGAAAACGTGTATCCGCTAACCGGAGCACGTTTTTACTTTATATACACCAGTCGATTGTATTGGAGGTTATAACTATGTATGTATTCATTGAATGGACCTATAAAACCCCGAAGGGAGCAACAACTGTTTTACGTTCTGAAGAAATGCCTGCAGCGCAAGCGCTATTACTAGCAGAGGATATGGAAAAGACCGGAAGAGTCAAGTCCATTCATTGTTTGGATCGTCAAGAAACGAGTTGGACCTTAAAAGAGCTAAAAGCCTATTTAAAAGAAATAGATACAGAGCCGCATAATATTATTGTCTATTTCGATGGAGGTTTTGATAGGGGGACAAGACAGGCAGGGCTTGGATGTGCTATTTACTATGAACAAAATGGTAAGCCCTATCGTTTAAGAAGAAATGCCTTTTCATCCGAGCTTAAATCTAATAATGAAGCAGAGTATGCTGCGCTTTATTTAGGCTTAGTGGAGCTAGAATTACTAAATGTCCATCATCTACCTGTCCAAATTAAAGGAGACTCCCAAGTAGTTATCAATCAATTAAATGGGGAGTGGGCAGCATTAGAAAAGGATCTAGTAGGTTGGGCAGATAAGATTGATGCCAAATTAGCACAGCTTACTATTCAACCGGACTATCAGCTAATCGCTCGCAAGGACAATTCAGAAGCAGATCGGCTTGCTACACAAGCATTAAAGGGTATTGATATTACAGGATTGAGCGAACTTGTAAAAGAATAAATGGAAAGAGGTGTCGGTAGTTACTGTCACCTCTTTTTAAAAATTCGCTATAGATAATGAAACTTTTTCCATGTTGAAACTACTACTCCTAAGAACCCAAACAATAAGGAGAGATATGTTATGTATATGAAAAAATTAGCACCAGCAGCTTTGTCTGCATTATTAATGGGAAGTGTTGTCATACCTGTTGCTTCGGCAAATGAGCAGAAGGATGAAGTTGAAATTCCACAAATCCAAATTGATCCAGTCCACATTTTCAATCAAACACATGGAACAGTTGAAGATATTCGTGTTGCTAAAGACATTACATATTACACTGTTAAAGACGGAGAGCAAACAAATGTACTAGAAATTACAAAAGATACGCCTGTGTATGATAATACGGGTAAAAAAGTGGAGCTTAAAGAAGGGGATAAAGTAGAGGCCTATACTTTTGCCAATAAACCACAAAAATATATCTATCCATCACAATTCAACCCAGAGATTGTCATTGTAGAGTCAAAAGAAGTTGGGTTTGTAGAAGTGGATTATTTCTTTGAGGATTTAACAAACACATATGATATTTTAAAATTAAATATTGGGAAAGAAACAGAGCTGCTCAATGCAAAAGGTGAAAAAGTAACGTCAAAAGAATTAGCGGAGAAGCATTTAGCTGTATTCTATACAGCATCCACTAAGAGTATTCCAGCACAAACAACACCTTCGAAAGTGATTGTTCTAGATGACAATTCGGAAAGTTCGTTGAATCCAGTAGATGAGGAAATTAATAAAATCATCGCCACAGATTTTTATATGGTAGAAGAAACAACAATGGTGCCATTACGTAAGATTGCAGAAAAGCTTGGCTTTAAAGTTGAATCAAAAGGTAAAACGGTTATCCTAACAAAGGGCAATGGATCTTATACAATCACACGTGGAGATAAAACGTTTGGTTATAACAAATCATTACGCACTTTGTCAGTGGCACCAACGCTAAAAGACACAAAAACTTATGTCCCAGTTGAGTTCATTGAAGAATTTTTGAAATAAATTTGAAACTAGTATGCCAACTTTTGTGGCATACTAGTTTTATTTTTTAAGAGACTATTCTGGAAGGATATCTTTTAGCAAATTGCTGCAGGCATTGCTTGAAAGAAACCGTACTCATAAAATTTTTAGCTAATATCATTTCATCTGAATACAATAAAAATTGCTGGAAGTGCTGTTTAACAAATGCCCTAGCTTTCTCGTAGTGCTTGTTGATAGAAATAGCTCCGTACATTTCTTGTTGGTCAATGATGTAGATAAAGTCACAGATTACATTATATGTTTCATATTTAAATAATACGGTGACATATAATGTTTTTTCATCACATCGCGCTAAGTCAAAATGGTGGAATGCTACTTCTACTTGATGAATAAAGCTCGAAATGGATGGACGATTACTATTTTTTAAAAGAAACACTATCAACACCACCTTTTGTAAGAAATTATAATGACAAAAAAATAGTTTGTCTATATGTATACTGAATATTCTGTTTTCTTGCTGTTTCTTACGGTTACTTTGCTTAAAGTCATAGAAATTTGTTAAACTTAAATCTGCAATATATATGGAATAAGAAAAGAAGAGAGCGAAACAATATGAAAATGATTCACATAGATCAAAAATATCCTGAGGATTGGATTCGCGTATTAAATCATATAGCGAATTTATTTTTTGAGGATTCCAAGCTGCGAGTGGAGCCGGAGCAAGCTGATATGTCGGTTTCATTTACGTACGACGTTGGAGAGAATTTTTCAATAACTACAAAAGCGATCTTGACTGTTGATGGACAACAATATACAAATGATTACAGCATCCAATACGAATCAGCTGCAACAGGTCGTGAGCTCAATATACGAATGAAACGAGCACTATCCCATGTATTCTTAGATGTTCTTGAGCAACATACAGGGGTACATCAGCAATGGGGGATTCTAACAGGGGTCCGTCCGACTAAGCTCTATCACAAGTTTAGAAAAGAAGGCAAAGGGGATCAAGAGATTGCTGAGCTATTAATGCGAGATTTTCGCCTGTCTAAGGAGAAGGTAGTACTTTTAAAGGATATCGTGGAACGACAATTAGTAACCATTCCAGATATTGACCAAATTGGGCAAGAGATTAGTGTATATATCGGCATTCCATTTTGTCCAACGAAATGTGCCTATTGTACGTTCCCAGCCTATGCAATCGGAAGTAATCGTAAGCAAGGTCGTGTGAATACATTTTTAGATGGCTTGCATATTGAATTACGTGAAATGGGAAAATGGCTCAAGGACAATAATAGGAAAATCACCTCTATTTATTGGGGAGGCGGTACACCGACTTCCATTGAAGCTGATGAAATGGATGCCTTATATCAAACGATGTATGAATCCTTCCCGAACCCTGAAACAATTCGAGAGGTTACCGTTGAAGCAGGAAGACCAGATACGATTACACCTGAAAAATTAGAAGTGCTTAAAAAATGGGGAATTGATCGTATCAGTGTAAATCCACAATCTTATACAGATGAAACGTTAAAGGCCATTGGTCGTCATCATACAGTTCAAGAAACAATTGATAAATTTTGGCTAGCTCGTGAATCAGGTATGAACAATATTAATATGGACCTCATTATTGGTTTACCAAATGAAGGTATTGAGGAATTCCAGCATTCGTTAGTGGAATCCGCTAAGATGCAGCCAGAATCATTAACTGTCCATACATTATCATTTAAACGAGCATCTGAAATGACTCGCAATAAAGATAAATATAAAGTAGCGGATCGTGATACGGTCGCTGAAATGATGCAAATGGCACAAGATTGGACAAAGGAAAATGACTATGTTCCCTATTATTTATATCGCCAAAAAAATATTTTAGGTAATCTCGAAAATGTCGGCTATAGTAAAGCTGGTGAAGAGAGTATTTACAATATTGTGATCATGGAAGAGGTACAGACAATCTTAGGGATTGGTTGTGGCGCATCTTCTAAATTTGTTCATCCTGAAACAGGAAAAATTACGCAATTCCATAACCCAAAAGATCCTGCTGCATATATTATGACCTTTGAAGAGGCTATTGGGAAAAAAATCGAGTTTTTAGATGAGCTATACAAACTATAAAATAAAGGCGATCTGAGTGATTCAGATTGCCTTTACTATTTATAGTGTTCGTAATGTACAGGCCATTTGCAAGATCACTGCATCTTCAAAATATTGTGGATCATAGCCAGTTAACTCTCTTATTTTATTTAATCGATAAGTAAGTGTGTGACGATGAATGTTTAGTTGCTGTGCACAAAGCTTTAACTGTAAATTACAATCAAAAAACGACTGTAATGTTTCCAGCTGTTTGGCATTGATATTTTTAAGGATTCGGTGATGAAAAGCTTGTACCTCCTCTGATTCACGATGTTTAAAAAGAGAAAATAACTCTACATCCTCAAAAAAGGTAATCTCGTTATGGACGTTAGCGAATTCAAGTGCTGTCCTAGCTCCCTGATAGCTATAAGGAAGTAGTGAAAGTTGCTGGACAACTGGACCAATACCAATTTGTAAGGAAGGTAGTTTTTGTTTTTTCTTTCTGAGAGCTTTTATGATAGATTGACGGCTTTGTTCCTGACAATGAGTTAGCAGTATATAATACTCCTGTAATTGGCTATGTCCAGCTAGAATGGGCTGCCTATAAAATAAATCCTCAAAAAAGAAGGGTATCGTATTTTCTAAATAAGATGTTTCATGTAAACTCACTAAAATAACTTGGAAGGGTGCTATTAGTGAGAATGGTAATTTCTGAATTCGTTTATTTAACGTAGCATCCAGCTTACTTCCATGAACGAGTGCCTCGAATATGTAGTCATTATTCTTCCGTTGCCACTCGCTTTTAGACTCAACGAGTGCTTGATGTGTCATGATCTCTGTCGTTAATTGAACAAGATTAGCGATTTCAAGCATGTCTTCTGAATCTCCAGTAATACCAATCACACCTACTACTTCATCCTGATACATAATAGGCATATTAATGCCTGGCTTTGTATTGGGATACAACTCTAAATTGTCTTCATTAATAATCAACGTATTTTTTGTTTGTGCTACAAAAACGGCACCTTCGTGAATATCCTCCACCCTCATCTTGTCTCCAGAGGCTAAAATAACACCAGTAGGGCTAATGACATTAATATTGTGACGTAAGCGCAACATTGTTTGATGTACGATATCTTCTGCTAATTTTTTGGTCAACATGTTTATACACCTCGGATAAAAAACGGTCTGTTATAGCACAGATAAATTGTACATTTATTATAATGTTTTCTGAATTTATTGTCATTATAATAATTTGTAAGCGCTTAACTTAGGAATTTAAAATTTACGTAAATGTCAATGGACGACATAAGTGGAGGTATTATATGAAAATCATTATTAGTCCAGATTCCTTCAAGGGTACTCTGTCAGCAGTTGAAGTAGCGAGATCCATGCAGAAAGGAATTCTGGATGCAGATCCATCAATAGAAACTATAATTCTACCAATTGCAGATGGTGGGGAAGGGACACTTGATTCGCTTATTGCCTCTACGAATGGTCAATATTTTTCAGTGGATGTATTAAATCCAATAGGAAGAGATATACAAGCACAATATGGTGTTTTGGGTGATAAAGAAACATGTGTAATTGAAATGGCTCAGGCATCTGGCATCATGCTGCTACAAGACAATGAAAAAAATCCTGAATTTGCTACAACGTATGGTACTGGCCAATTAATCAAGGCGGCTCTCGACCAAGGCTTTAGAAAATTTATTATCGGTATAGGTGGAAGTGCCACAAATGATGCAGGGATTGGCATGCTCAAGGCATTAGGTGTGCGATTCTTAAAGGAAGATGGCTCAGATTTAGAAGATGGAATTTCAAGTCTACTGAAGTTAACTGCAATCGATGTAAGTGGACTAGATGCTAGATTAACAGAAGCGATATTTACCATTGCCTGTGATGTGGATAATCCATTCATTGGTGAACGGGGAGCAACAGCTATATTTGGCCCTCAAAAAGGTGTGCGGGACGATCAAATCACACATTTTGATAACTGTTTAAAGCATTTTGCAGATATCGTCGAACAACAGTTTTCTATTCGATTGCATGACTATCAAGGAGCGGGAGCAGCAGGAGGATTGGGAGGCGCGTTAATCGCATTTTTAAAAGGGACATTTCATGCAGGAATTGATATCGTCATAGATGCTGTCCAGTTAAAGGATCATTTAGCAGCCGCACAGTTAGTAATAACTGGAGAGGGAAAATCGGATCTCCAAACATTACATGGCAAGGCTCCATTAGGGGTTGCGAAAGCCGCAGCGTTAGCACATATAGATGTAGCTTTATTATCGGGAGACATTGATAGTACGGCTAAGCCTGCACTTCAAAAGTATTTTAGCGTTGTAGAAACATTAGTAGATGAGGAGATTACTACTCAGCAAGCAATGCAAGAACCCGCTTATTTTATTCGGTTAAAAACTAAGAGGATTTTTGAGCTTTACATACAAAAGGGGGCTGACTAGATGTTGTTCATTATTATTTTAATCGGGGTATTGTTTGTTGTATTGGGCACGGCCAAATTAAAGCTACACCCATTTCTGGCATTATTAATGAGTGCCTTTTTCGTCGGGATTGCTTCAGGAATGCCATTACTAACAGTGGTAGAAAGTATTAACACTGGTTTCGGTGGTTTAATGACAAGCATTGGCTTAGTGATTATCGCTGGAACTATTATAGGGTTAATATTAGAGAAATCAGGCGCTGCCTATCGAATGGCAGAAGTAGTTTTACGAATCGTCGGCCCAAAACGTCCACAACTAGCGATGTCCTTAATTGGTTACATCGTATCCATCCCAGTATTTTGTGATTCGGGTTTTATTATTTTATCGAGTTTGCAAAAATCATTAGCTAAACGGGCTAACGTAACGATTGCATCAATGGCAGTAGCCTTAGCGACGGGTTTATTTGCGACACATGTATTAGTCCCACCCACACCAGGTCCCATCGCAGCAGCAGGAAATATTGGGGCAGCTGATTATTTAGGGACAGTTATTGTCATTGGTTTATTAGTAGCTATACCGGCTACATTTGTAGGCTATATGTGGTCCGTGAAAGTTGCAACCAAAATTCGAGTACCTGAAGATGAGGTAGAGGCATTAGACTATGAGGAAGTCATTAAATCCTTTGGCAAAATGCCTTCAACCTTTAAAGCCTTTTTACCAATCGTTCTCCCAATTGTCTTAATTGGTCTTGGTTCGATAGCATCGTTAGTAGGGGATCCCGAATCAACATTCAATACGATTTTTAAGTTTTTAGGTTCTCCAACGGTAGCTTTATTTTTAGGGGTGGCTGCTGCCTTTTTATTATTACCTGAAATTAGTGAAACGACCTTAACGGGTTGGATTGGAGAGAGTTTAAAAGAAGCCGCTCCTATTTTACTTATTACAGGAGCGGGCGGTTCATTTGGGACCGTTATTAAAAATGCTGGTGTTGGAGAAATGCTACAGGAAATGGATTTGGGGATGTTTGCATCAGGTACTTTATTCCTGCTAGTGCCGTTTATAGTAGCAGCTGCTTTAAAAACAGCTCAAGGATCTTCAACGACAGCGCTTGTTATTACTTCTACACTAGTAGCACCAATGCTCGTGACACTTGGTATTGAAGGCGCTATCCCGTTAGCATTAGTAGTAATGGCCATTGGAGCTGGTGCAATGACGGTTAGTCATGTGAACGACAGTTTCTTCTGGGTAATTACACAGTATAGTGGAATGGAAGTTACTCAAGCCTATAAGGCACAAACCGTTGCCACATTATTACAGGGTATTGTCACAATCATAATTACAATGGTTTTATGGTGGATATTTGTTTAAAGTACAGGGAGAGCTGCCCATGGTAAGCTCTCTTTTTTGTATAATAGAAAGATAGAAAGGAAGTTAGTCACATGAAAAAATTAATAGTAGTACTCCTTTGTATTTTTTTATTAGCAGGCTGTACAGAAGCAGTTAAGACGGAGCAAGTGCCTGTAACGGCTGGCCATGAGATGCGAGTTCATTTTATTGATGTGGGACAAGGGGATTCCATAATAATTGAATCGCCGAATGGGAAAACAATGCTTATAGACGGTGGTGTGAAAGGAGCAGGACAGCAGGTAGTTTCTTATTTAAAGGAACTTGGCGTGAACAAACTTGATCAGGTAGTGGCGACGCATCCCGATGCTGACCATATAGGTGGGCTCATTCCAGTGTTACAGACAATCCCTATTGAGCAATTTTATGATTCGGGCAAAGTACATACCTCTCAAACTTTTGAAGAAATGCTGATGGCGATTGATGAAAAAAACATACCTTATTATGTGCCGAAAACAGGGGACCTTATTGAATTTGATAAGGATGTAACGGTGAAGGTTTTAAATGCAAATGAACATGCAACGGATAATAACGATGCTTCGATTGTTTTAAAAGTGGTTTATGGCAACGTATCCTTTTTATTAACGGGAGATGCGGGCATAGCATTAGAAAAAGAAATGATGCAAAATGATGTGACAGCCACTATTCTGAAGGCTGGACATCATGGTTCTAATACAAGTAGCTCAGAAGAATTCATTCGTGCAGTGAAGCCAGAAGTCACTATATTAAGCTATGGTGAAGATAATAAATATGGACATCCTCATGCAGAAGTAGTGGATCGATTGCAAGCAATGGGCAGTAACATCTATGCTACTGCTGAATCAGGTACGATTATGGTGGCCACAAATGGGGTAAACTATAAGGTGAATGGAAAGGAAGCTTCCAGAGCGGTAGCTCCAAAAACTCCCTCCACTGTTTTACCTACCACAGCTGTTGAGATTGTCAGCAAAGATTTAGTGACAGAAATTGTAGGCATTAAAAATAATGGTCAACAAGCTGTTTCGTTAAACAATTGGCAGCTTATTTCTCTGGAAGGAAATCAAGTTTTTAATTTTCCTAATCTATCATTACAGCCTGGTAAAATCATGTATGTTACTAGCGGAGCTAATGCTCGTGAAGGCGATAATTATTTAAAATGGACTACTAAACAGATATGGCTAAACGATGGAGATGCTGCGCAATTACGGAATGAGAAAGGGGAACTTGTTAGTGAGCTCGACTAAATATACTTTAGATCGTATGGAAGACGGTTATGCTGTTTTTTTAAAGTATCCTGAGGAAGAAGAACAAATTATTATTTTACAGTCAGCTTTGAATAAGCCTGTCGTTGTTGGGGATCGTGTACAGATAGAAGAAATAGATGGCATTTACCATATTGAAATTTTAAGGGAAGAAACAGAACAAAAAAAAGCCGATATCCAGAATTTAATGAACCGTTTACGTCATAAACATCAATAAATAATAGATGACAAGCTGTGAGGAAGTTATCCCCAGCTTGTTTTTATGTTAAATCAGAAAAGACCTGTAGACGGATGGAATTTAAGGGGAATTGGACATAATTTGTTATCCTAAATATTTTGAAAATATGCTAAAATAATAGTATTAATCAGAAGCTAGGAGCGGACGGATAAAATGTCGATAAACACTATTATTTTTGATTTAGATGATACATTACTATGGGATAAAAAATCAGTAAAAACTGCTTTTGAAAAAACATGTGACTATGCTGCTACGATACATAATGTGAATTCTACTGAGCTAGAGGACGCAGTTCGTCAAGAGGCTCGTGTATTATACGAAGGCTATGAAACATACGACTATACCGTATTAATTGGCATTAATCCTTTCGAAGGACTATGGGGAACTTTTGATGATCCGACTGAATCTTTCCAAACCATGAAGGGACTTGTTCCGGGCTATCGTGCAGCAGCATGGACAAAAGGTTTAGCTGCTCTTGGTATAGAGGATGAAAAATTCGGAGCAGAACTAGGAGAACGCTTTGTAGCTGAGCGTAAGGCTGCTCCATATTTATATGGAGATACATTTCCTGTGTTAGACGAGTTGAAAGGGAAGTACAAGCTTGTTTTACTTACTAATGGCGCACCTAGTTTGCAAAATTTAAAGCTGGAAATTACGCCAGAATTAGCTCCTTACTTTGATCATATTATTATCTCGGGAGACTTTGGAAAAGGTAAGCCTGACGCTTCTATTTTTGAGCATGTAATGGAGAGCGTGGGCATTACAGCAGATGAGGCAATTATGGTTGGCGATAATCTCAATACTGATATTTTAGGCTCCTCTCGTGTAGGAATGCGAAATGTATGGATAAATCGCGAAAATAATAGGGCCAATGGAGCTGTGACACCTACGTATGAGGTAGCCTCTTTGACAGACTTATTACAAGTTGTGGAAAAACTTTAAAGAAATGTACTGCACCTTCATGGATGCAGTACATTTTTTTGATTGGAATACTTTATATTTTATGCCATGCGTATGAATGGAAAAGCTATCACCAATATGATGATGCTCACTAGTTACCCTTTAAAGAATATCCAAAAAAGCAGAGAGTAAAAACTCCCTGCCTTTCGTTTTGCTTATTATAAATTAATAGCTTTTACTTCATCAATATTTTCAAGCTGTGCCACAAATGCTAAATCTTCATCTGTTACAACATTATCTATCGTTAACATCATAACCGCTGTCCCACCAACTTGGGCACGACCAACTTGCATAGTGGCGATATTGATCTCCTTTTCTGCAAGTTTAGTGGCTACACGACCAATGGCACCTGGTTTGTCAGTGTTTTTAATATATAGAAGATGACCTTGTGGAATAACATCTACAACATAGTCCTCTACTTTGACGATACGTGCACCTAAGCCATTTAATAAGGTACCAGCTACGGTATGTGTTTCATTTGCAGTAATAATTTCAATCGTAATTAAACTTGTAAAGCCTTTAGCCGTTGTCGTTTTATGCTCGATAATTTTCATACCAATACGCTCAGACAGGTAACGAGCATTGACATCATTCACATGATTCCCGTGATTTTTAGCTAATAAACCTTTTAATGCATTTGAAGTTAATGGACGGACATCATAGTTTGCTACATCCCCAGCATAAGATAAGTTGATTTCTTTTATAGGCTCTGTTGTTACTTGTGATAAGAATGAACCAAGTTTTTCAGCTAATTCAAAGAAAGGCTCAACTTGGGCAAGAAGCTCTTTTGGAATAGATGGCATATTCACTGGATTTGTTACAGTACCTGTTTTATAAAATTTAATAATGTCATTTGATACATCAACAGCTACAGACTCTTGTGCTTCAATTGTAGATGCACCTAAGTGAGGTGTTGCAATTACTTGAGGTAAAGTAAGTAGCTTATGGTCTGTCGCTGGTTCAGATACGAATACATCCAGTGCAGCACCAGCTACTTTACCAGCTACAATAGCATCATACAAATCGTCCTCATTAATAATACCGCCACGTGCACAGTTAATGATACGTACACCATCTTTCATCATCGCAAACTTTTCTTTATTAATAAGATTACGTGTTTCAGGAAGAAGTGGTGTGTGTACAGTAATGAAATCGGCTGCTTCACAAATTTCTTCCACTGTCGCTTTTGTGACACCTAATTCTTTGGCACGCTCATCCGTTAGGAAAGGATCATATGCCATAACATTCATACGCTGACCTTTTGCACGGTAAGCTACTTCAACACCGATTCGACCAAAGCCTACAACCCCTAAAGTTTTGTTTTTTAGCTCTACTCCAACATAAGATTTACGGTCCCATTTCCCATTTTTTAATGTATTAAAAGCTTGTGGAATGTGACGTGCAAGTGATGTCATCATGGCGATTGTATGCTCAGCAGCTGAGTTTGTGTTGCCATCTGGAGCATTGACAACGATAATACCATGCTCAGTGGCGGCAGCAAGGTCAATATTATCGACACCTACACCAGCACGACCAATTAACTTTAAGCTTTTTGCAGCTTCAATTACTTCACGTGTCACAGTAGTTTGTGAACGAACAAGTAACACGTCTACATCTGCAATTTTAGCGATTAATTCTTCTGGTGCTAGGCCAGTGTCTACGATAATGTTTAAATCTAAATCTTGTTCTTGGCGTAATGGAAAAATCCCATCCTCACTTAGTGGGTCAGCGATAAATACGTTAATTGTTTTTGTGGCAGTAATCATTATAATTAGCTCCTTTTTAATAAATGTTAATGGTGGTTTTATCTACGATAGTCTGGAATTTGTAAAATTCTAACATCTTACAGCATGCAAACAATCTCCTTTCCGAATCGAAAGCAATATAAAAAGCCTTTCACGCCTTACAAACACAGTTATTGTGTTGTAAGGGGCGAAAGGCTGCATAAACTTGGTTCGCGGTACCACCCTTAATCACTGCTAGAAAAACTTATTCTTGCAGTCTTAGCAATATGCGTAACGTGCATGAGACGGATAAGCTTACTTAGATGGTTCAGCTTAACTATTCAGGAGTGGAACTATTATCGTAGAAATCACTGATTTGCACCAACCATCAGCTCTCTTTGGATTTTCTTTCGACTAGTGTGTCTCCGTCGTTATATTTTTTATGATTAAATTTGTTAACATCATAATCCCTATTGTTCACCTTTGTCAACGATATTTCTAAAAAACTAAAAAAACATTGACTTCGAAAGTCTGGAAAATACCAATACACGAACATTTTATGTATTATTATTAAACAATGTTCGTCTTTTGGGAGTGTACAATGAAAGCGTTAACGATATTTAAAAAGACTGATTGTATCAAGGTTCCATGAAGTTTATAGCGAAAATATTATATGGCAATTAATTGGGATTAATTAATTGTTCTATGTTAGAACTAGTTTGTTTTATGAAAGAAAACGAACATTTTACCTTGTCACATTTTAGACAAAACTTTGAGTTTTAGAAGGTAAATAGACTATGAGAGAAGAATTTAAATTAAGGATGATTGATTTGGGGGTGTAGTAATGAAATACGATGTTGCAATAGTTGGTGCCGGACTGGCAGGCTTAGTGGCAGCCTGTGAGTTAGTCGATGCAAAGAAAAAAATACTTTTAGTAGATCAAGAGCCTGAAAATTCATTAGGGGGACAGGCATTTTGGTCTTTTGGTGGCATATTTTTAGTAAATTCTCCTGAACAAAGAAGGCTCGGAATTAAGGATAGTAAGGAACTGGCATGGCAGGACTGGTTAGGGACAGCAGGCTTTGATCGTTTAGAAGATGAGGATTCCTGGGCATATAAATGGGCGCGGGCCTATGTCGATTTTGCTGCGGGTGAAAAATATGATTGGTTGAAGTCGAAGGGGATTAAATTTTTTCCTGTTGTTGGCTGGGCAGAACGGGGTGGTTCTCTTGCTGGTGGACACGGAAATTCTGTGCCGAGGTTTCATATTGTATGGGGAACAGGTCCAGGCATTGTTAAGCCATTTGTGGATAAAGTCAAAAAGGCCATAAAAGATGGCTATATTGAATTTAAACCACGACATCGTGTGGATGAATTTATTCAGCAGGACGAAAGGATTATGGGGATAAGTGGAACAGTACTTGCAGAAACCTTTATCAGTCGAGGCGAAAAAAGCTCAAGATTAGGAGTCGGAGAATTTTCGTATGAGGCTGCAGCCGTTATTGTGGCAAGTGGGGGTATCGGGGCAAATTTCGATTTAGTGAGAAAAAATTGGCCTGAACGATTAGGGACCCCTCCAAAAAATATGGTATGTGGTGTTCCTGCATATGTAGACGGAAGAATGCTGGAAATTACAGAGCATGCAGGGGGACGTATTGTGAATCGTGATCGTATGTGGCATTACACAGAAGGATTAAAAAATTGGGATCCGATTTGGCCTAATCATGGAATACGGATTTTGCCAGGCCCCTCCTCCTTATGGTTTGATGCAGAAGGTAACCGATTTCATGCGCCTAATTTCCCTGGATTCGATACACTCAGTACACTAGAAACGATTCAAAAAACAGGCTATGACTATTCTTGGTTTATTTTAACGGAAAAAATTATTGAAAAGGAATTTGCTTTATCTGGCTCGGAACAAAATCCTGATTTAACAAACAAGAGCATTGGTGATGTTTTAAAAAGGATCATGCCTGGACCACCTGCTCCAATCCAAGCCTTTAAAAATCATGGTGAGGATTTTGTGATTGCAAATGATTTAAGAGAACTAGTAGATGGAATGAATAAACTAGCAGGCAATGATTTACTCGATTTCATGAAAATTAAAGAGCAAATTTTAGCAAGGGATCGAGAAATGGATAATAAGTTTACAAAAGATTTACAGGTGAACGCCATTCACGGTGCTAGAAATTATATTGGGGATAAGCTAGTACGTGTTGCTAAGCCACATAAAATTTTAGACACTAAAAATTGGCCTTTAATTGCGGTACGATTAAATATTTTAACAAGAAAAACCTTAGGTGGCTTACAAACAAACTTAAATGGGGCAGTGTTAGGGATGGATGGTCAGCCTATTCCAGGATTATTTGCAGCTGGGGAAGTAAGCGGCTTCGGAGGCGGTGGTGTTCATGGCTACCGCGCTTTAGAAGGAACGTTTGTTGGTGGTTGTATATTTAGTGGTAGGCAGGTAGGACGTTTTTTAGGAGAAGTTTAATGCCAGTAGAAAAAGAGCATCGTCATAAACGATGCTCTTTTTGTCCCCAAGTAATGGGGTGACGTCTATTAGGAATTTACGTTTTGGACATCTGCAATTTTTGCGATTTGCTCTTCGATTTGATTTACTGTCCAGTCATGCTCCTCAACGAAAAAATTACGTTTGGCACGACGGCATTCATCAGAACAGCTACGCATATAAAAGTCTTCATGCTTTTCTTCACAAAGCATTAATTTATGGCATTCGGGGTTTGCACAGTTCGTATAACGTTCGGAAGGCTCACCTGTGAAATAATCTTTTCCGATAACGACATGCTCCACTTGATTGATAGGCACACTGCGACGACGATCAAAAACAAACATTTGCCCATCCCAGAGTTGACCTTTTACCTCGGAATCTTTTGCGTATGTGGCAATTCCACCATGTAATTGACCAACACTTTTTCCGTAGCCCTCACGTTTTAACCAACCAGAAAATTTTTCACAACGAATTCCACCTGTGCAATAAGTTAAAATCTTTTTATCCACAAATTCTTCTTTATGTGTTTCCATCCATGCTGGTAAGTCACGGAAATTTTCTATATCCGGTCGAATAGCGCCTCTAAAATGACCAAGGTCGAATTCATAGTCATTCCGTGCATCGATAATGATTGTATTTTCTTCTTGCATTTGTTCCATAAATTCCTTAGGAGATAAATATTCCCCTGTTATTTCTAATGGATTAATATCATTTTCCAAACCTAAGTGAACGATCTCGTGGCGAGGGCGAACGTGCATTTTTTTGAAGGCATGCCCATCAGCTTCGTCAATTTTCCACATAATATCGCTAAATCGAGGATCTTCTTTCATATGATTCATGTAAGCGTCAGTTTGTTCAATAGTCCCCGAAACAGTTCCGTTAATTCCTTCATGACCAACTAAAATGCGGCCAAGAAGTCCGAGTTCTTGACATAATGCTAAATGCTCTTCAGCAAATGCTATAGGGTCTTCAATCGTAACATATTTATAATAAAGTAATATACGATAGTCTTTTTGCGTCAAAATGTGTAACCACCTTTATAACAATATTCGTCCTTTAATATAGCATAACAAAAGCGAATTTGTTTAGCGGAGAAGGAGTTTTCTAAAAAAACACGAATAGTACATAGTGAATGACTATTCATATTTGGGGGTAATGGAGATGGAATTTTCAACGATTACTTTAGAAATGTTAGATCGCCGTGCAACGTTAACTTTGAACCGTCCTCAGGCGATGAATGCGATGGATGACGTTATGATGCGAGAACTCGCTGAATGCTTTGAGGCTTTGCAACAGGAAAAAGATATACAAGTACTTGTTATTCGTGGAGAAGGGAAGGTCTTTTCTGCTGGGGGCGATATTAAGGCGATGCTTGATTCAAATAAGCCTCTAAATATTGATGAAGCGATGGTATATCTGACACGCATCGTTAAGGCCTATTATCAGCTACCAATGATCGTCATTGCGGCAGTTCATGGTGCATCGGCAGGTCTAGGCTTTAGTTTAACACTAGGGGCAGACATTGTTGTGGCATGTGAAAAGAGTAAGCTAGCTATGAATTTCATAGGCATAGGACTGATTCCAGATGGAGGAGGTCACTTCTTTATGAAGGAACGTGTCGGTACGGTGAAAGCGAAACAAATGATTTGGGAAGGTAAGGTCCTTACAGCACAAGAAGCATTAGATGCAGGATTAATCGACTATATAGCCCCAGATGGCACTGTCTTTGCAATGGCAGATCAGCTTGTTGGTAAAATGCTTGCCTCACCTATTTCTTCTATGATTACGACAAAAAATATTTTACACGCTCAAAATTTAGCACAGCTCGAAAATATCCTTGCAATGGAAGCGGAAGGTCAATCATCTATGCGTAAATCGACAGATCATTTAGAAGGAATTCATGCCTTTGTAGAGAAAAGAACACCTGTCTTTGTCGGGAAATAAAAATAAGAAAAGGCATGTAGATATCCTACGTGCCTTTTCTCAATTATTAAACATGGAATAAAATTAATTTACCTGAAGCGTTTACAAGACGATGAGTTTTGTTGGCAACACCTTTTTCTTCAATTTGTTGTTGACCATTTAATTTAGCAGCCTCATCATTTTCAAATGTCCATGTTTCATCAAACAATGTTTCCCCTGTTTTTTCGAAAGCTGTGAAACGGTAATTCTCCATACAAACCCCACCCTTTTATTTAAATATATATCTATTATACATAGAAGATTTATAAACTTCACGGTAAAACTAGTAAACTATTTGATAAATTACGAAAATTGTGGAAAAAGTAAGTCGACCCATTTTTTTAAGCATTACCATTTTTCATAAATAGGGAAGTATGATAAAATAGAACAAATATTCGGTTTTGTAATCATATGACTGCTTTGGTTGATAGTTTGTAGTAACTAACTAAGGTGGAAATTATCTATAGTTGGGGTGATTGGATGTCAGCAATTCGTTTTTTCCATATGGCAGATTTACATTTAGATAGTCCATTTAAGGGCTTATTTGGCTTACCTGAACACATTTTGAAGGAGATTCGATCAAGTACGTTTGATGCTTTTGATAAAATTATTCAAAAGGCCATTCAGGAGCAGCCCGACTTTTTATTAATTGTCGGAGATATTTACGATGGTGAAAATCGCAGTTTACAAGCCCAAAGGAAATTTCAAGAAGCAATGGAGAAACTGTTTCAACACAATATTCCTGTAATTATTAGCTATGGGAACCATGATCATTTAAAAGGGACTTGGACACGTTTTTCTTTACCAAGCAATGTGTATGAATTACCGGCTGAGACGAGTGTTGTCCAGTTGAAAATCCGCGGTCAGCAAGTCTGTATATACGGCTTTAGCTATAGTGAACGCCACTTAAAGGAGTCGGTTATTGATACGTATCCAATCGCTCAAGATTCTCATGCAATTCATATTGGCATGCTGCATGGCAGTGAGGCTAGCGATACTTCACACGCTTTATATGCTCCATTTACAAAACAGCAGCTCCTTGAACGGAACTATCATTATTGGGCGTTGGGGCATATTCATAAACGACAGCTCTTACATGAAAACCCTCCTATCGTTTATCCAGGCAATATTCAAAGCCGCCATCGTAAAGAACAAGGAATAAAAGGTTGCTATGATGTAACTTTATCTCAAACAGCATGTGAATTAGATTTTATTCCTACCTCCGCCATTGTTTATAACACGATAGAGGTGGATTGTACGAATATCGTCCATGCTAATGAATTACTTAAAAGATGCGAGGAAGCAATTGCTGTCAATCGAACTTCATTGGGAGCGGCGGTAGTGGAGCTTTATTTAAAAAATATTGATGAGCAAACAGAGGCCTTGTTTGAGCATGCGACGGTGGACGCATGGCTGGAGACCATTCGCGAGGCAGAAGAAGGGATTGAGCCAATGTGCTGGGTACAAAAAATGGTGTTACAAAAACCTTCGAGTCACGGTGAATATTCTGCTGCTACGCAATCAGTCGTAAGTTTAATGGAGCAATGGGATAGTACTGACTGGAAGGATATACTAAAAGACTTGTACCAGTATGCTGGTGGTGCTAGGCTGATCGAGCCTTTGTCTGAAAAGGATATAAAGAATTTAACGCACAACGCACAGTCACTATTGGCGGAAGAAATTCAAAGGGCGTGATGCACATGCTAACAATCAAAAAACTACAAATTTATGGCTTTGGTAAGCATGAAAACCTGACAATTCCCTTAAATGAAGGCGTTACAATTTTTTATGGTTTAAATGAGGCAGGGAAAACAACGATTCAGCAATTTGTTTTACAGATGCTCTTTGGCTTTCCAACAAGGCAGCAGACTCAGCGCAAATATGAACCAAAAGCATCGACGAAGTTTGGTGGTCAACTGACACTATTACACCCAATTCATGGTTTATGCATTATTGAACGTGTGAAAGGCAAGGCCACAGGTGATGTTACTGTTTATCTTGAAGATGGTACAACGGGACAGGAGGAGCTGTTAGCTAAGCTTTTATATGGCTATTCTAGAGCATCCTTTGAATCTATTTTTTCCTTTTCATTGCATGAGCTTCAAGGCATTGAAAAAATGTCAGAGGAGGAATTAACACATCTTCTCCTCTCCTCTGGCACAACAGGTATCCAGCACCTGTCTGCTCTTGAGAAAAAAATGGATAAAGAGGCGAACGAGTTATTTAAGAAAACAGGTAAAGTTCCAGTAATCAATCAAAAAATTGAGCAGTTAAAGCAATTGGAGCGAACGATTAGACTCGAGCAAGGTAAAATCCAAACTTTTGAGGATAAATTACAACAATTGCAACTCCTTGAGCAAAACCTAGAGAAATTTTATGCCACTCAAAAAAAGCAACAACAGCAATGGCAATACTTAACGGTTCAAAAGCAGGCCCTGCCTCTTATTAAGCAACAACAGATGTTGCAGCAAGCATTAGGGGATGATCAATATGTTCAATTTCCAGCAGAAGGTGTAAGACGATATGAACAAGCAAAAGACCGTCTTTTACACGAAAGTCAGCAGTTGCTGCAATTAAAAGAACAATATCAATTGCTACAGGACAAAGTGCTAGCCACTATGAATGAGCAAACCGTAAATGAAATGGGCCGCCTTATGCAAAAGGAGGCAACATGGCATCAGCTGATCGTGAAGGAGAAAAACTTACGAGATGATCTCTTTATGCTGGAGCAAGAAATTGATACGCAGTTTCGTTTATTAGGTGTGCAAGAAAAAGAGGCACAGAACATTCTTCTTGGAGAAACAGTATCCTTACAACAGGAACAGCAATTTCAACAGCAATTAAAAAGGCTGGAGGAGGCGGAGGATGAGCTAAAGTTTCATTTACGTTCGCTAGAGCAAGTCCATCAAGAGTTAGATGCTATAACACAACAACAGCAAAGGCTAAAGCAGGAGTCATTAACAAAGGAAGAAGAACATATTTTAGCACAGTGGCCTCAACGAAAGCGGAGGCTTGAGCAATTGCGTGCTGCCAAATCACAACGGACTAAACAAAGGCAGCCTAATTATTTTTCTTGGATGATTTTATTAATGGGTGTATTGTCATTTGTTTATGGAGTTATTCAAAAAAATGTGGCGGTGGCCATTATTGGGGTAGTTTTAACAATCATAACAATATTGTTGATGAAGGTTGTTAGACAAGCCACAGAGGAGCCCAATAAAGAAAATAGTCACCTCTTACGACAATTAGAGCAAGATGAAATGACTGTACAAACTATACGTCTAAAAAAACAAAGATTGGAAGATCGCTGGTTACATGTCCATGACCAGCAAAGCGAGAAGGAGCAGCAGTATGCCCAATTGGAATATAAAATTCAGCAAGCAGAGTTAGAGAGTGAAGAAACTACTCAGTCATTGCAGCAATTTTTAAAACGCTATCGCTTACAAGGTACGATCGCTAGAACGTTAATGCCAGAATTATTTATGCGCATACGAAATGTGCAAGAACTGGCGGTTAAAAGGGACGGCTCCATTAGCCTTTTGCAAGAAATTCAGGCTGAAAAGAACGGCCTTTATGAACAGCTTCAACAAGTACTAAATGAAATTTATAATGAACATGAAATATATATGTATTTGCGTACAGCCTACCTGGAAGCACAGCAACAGCAACAGCAAGTACAGCAAGCACAAGCGCAGCTAGCTGACATCAAGATTAAACTACAAAGTGGACAAACACGAATAGATCGTTATACCGCTGATATGACACAGCTATTGAACGAAGCACAGGTGCAAAACGAACGAGATTATTATGAGAAATATGAGCAATTTGAGCAGCAGAGAAAAATTACGACAGAGCTTCAAACAGTTCAGGCTCAACTAGGCTCGTTGAGTTTATCTGAACACGATGAGTTAATAGAGGACTCTGTTATGGATAATATGCGTGTTTTAGAGCAGGAGCAAACTTCTTTGCAAGTGGATATAGACCGATGTCTTGAACATCGTGCTGCCTTGCAAATTGAAAAGGAACAGTTATTAAATGACGAAAAATATGGCCAAATGCTTCAACAGTTTGAACAAGAAAAATCGGAGTTACAGCAATTGATTGAGCATTGGGCAACGAAAAAAGCTGTGGCGACTGCTATTCATGAAACATTATTTCGTCTTCGAGAAGAAAAATTACCACATGTTTTATCGAAGGTTAATGCGATATTCCAATTACTTACTGGAGGGCGCTACGATCAACTTACGATTCATGAAGAGGGCTACTTCATTGCGAAAGATGTGGCAGGAATTCGTTATCAAATGGTTGAATTATCACAGGCGACTAAGGAGCAAGCCTACATGGCATTACGTATGGCACTTGCGCAAACGTTGATGACCTCTGCACCATTCCCGATTATTATGGATGATCCGTTTGTCCATTTTGATCGAAACCGTACAGACAAAATGGTACAATTAATGAAAGAAGTAGGATATGAACGTCAAATTTTATATTTTACTTGCCATGATGAAATGCTCAAACATTGGCCGAAAGAGCAAATTATTGATGTAGGAGCACTAGCAAATGAAAGGGGAGTGGCGTCAACATGAAAGGAATTACAACGCTCCAGGTTGGAGAAGCAGTTGATCAATTTTTATTAATTAAACAAGCGACAAAAGGAGTTACTACTGTTGGGAAGCCATTTATGTCGCTAATATTACAAGATAAAAGTGGAGATATTGAGGCAAAGCTTTGGGATACAAATGAGGATCATGAAAAGATGTATCATGCTGAAGCCATTGTACGTGTCGGTGGAGAAATTCACGACTACAGAGGGAAAAATCAATTGCGCATTAAAGCCATTCGTGTGGCAAAGCCAGAAGAAGGAATTGCCATTCATGATTTAGTACCCTCCTCTGCAACACCGAAGGAACAACTATTTGAAGAGTTGAATCAATTTTTCTTTGATATTAAAAATCCAAATATTTCACGTATAACGAGAGCAGCCATTAAAAAACATCAGGATGCTATATTAGTTTTTCCAGCGGCAACTAAAAATCATCATGATTATGCTTCCGGCTTATTAGATCATATGGTGTCCATGTTAAAACTAGGTAAAGCCATTGCTGATTTATATCCGACTCTTAATCGAGACCTGTTATATGCAGGTATTATTTTGCACGATATTGGAAAAGTTGTGGAGCTGTCAGGACCAGTTGCCACGACATATACAGTGGAGGGCAACCTGTTAGGACATATTACAATAATGGTGAATGAAATTGCTAAGATTGCTAGTGAGCTAGAAATCGAAGGTGAAGAAGTGATGCTCTTACAGCACATGGTATTATCTCACCACGGTAAGGAAGAGTGGGGTAGTCCGAAAAAGCCGATGGTTCAAGAAGCAGAAATTTTACATTATATTGATAACATCGATGCTAAGATGAATATGCTGACTAGAGCATTAGGTAAAACGGCACCTGGTGAATTTACAGAGCGACTATTCCCTCTGGATAACCGATCGTTTTATAAGCCAACATTTTAATCATTCAACACATTATTTGTGAATTTTTTGTTTCTAAATAACTGTGTGGGCGAGCTTTTATATAAGTCTAATTATATATCTGTGGAATTTCAGTACCTATCCATTGTACCAATACTGTATTTATTTTAGAATATAGGAAGAATTTATAGGAATGGGGAAAAACAATGGATAAAGAGGGACTTGTTTCACGTAAAATAAAGTTTTGGAAAAGTTTGATTTTCAAAATGATACTAGCGATTGGTATCAGTTTATTTATTAGCTCACATATTTCTGAGTTCGTTAGCCAACAAATCGAAAAGGTAGTGGAGTTAAACGGTAGCGCAGGTGTTGCCATCAATACATTTATTTCGCTATTTATCGGGACGGTAATTATTTCCTTATGTACAAGATATATCGTCTTAAAGCGTGTAAAGCGTGTGTTAAAAGCAATGACGCAAGCTGCAGATGGCGATTTAACAGTACGTATAGATGATAAATTGAAAGATGAAATTGGTCAATTATCGACTGAATTTAATCATATGTTAGAGCAAATCGGCTCAGTTATTGAAAAGGCGAATAAGGCATCTACGGATGTCTCTGCTTATACAAATGAGTTTACTACGATTACAGAGCAAAGTAGTAACACAGTTGAAACCATCTCTGTTGCAATTCGAGAAATTGCCGCTAGTGCGGAAGGTCAATTGGAGCAAATGGACTTATTATCTGATTCTGCTAACTTAATTTCCAAAGATATGGATTATGCTTCATCCGCAGTACAGGCAGTAGCGGATATAGCGAATGAAACGAACCAAAAGGCTGATTTAGGATTACAGTTAATTGAACAAACGATTGGAAAAATGAATACTATTAATGAATCTGTTCACCAATCAACAGAGGTTGTCAATGCATTAGGGGAAAAATCGAAGGAAATTAGTACAATTGTGGCACTCATTACAAGCATAACGGATCAAACAAATTTACTTGCATTGAATGCTTCCATTGAGGCAGCACGTGCAGGAGAAGCAGGAAAAGGATTTGCGGTTGTCGCGGATGAAGTAAGAAAACTAGCTGAGGAATCTGGGAAGGCTGCTGACAATATTAGAACAATAGTAGATGATATCTTAAGCCAAACATCAAGCGCAGTTTATGCTATTAATAGTGGTACACAATTTGTAGAGGAAGGGCGAGAGGCTGTTGAACAAACAGGCGGTGCCTTTAAAAATATTGTAGAATATCTCCAACAAATTAGCCATCGTACAAAGGAAGTTACCGATATAGTATTGCGTGTAAATGAGAAGGCCAGCCAAACTGATTATGCCACGAAAGAAATTGTAGGTATTGCAAATAGCACCTCTTCAGGTATACAGCATATCGCGCTCTCTATTGAGCAGCAAACGGCTTCTAACGAGGAAATTGCAAGTGCAGCAAATGTCCTCCAGACGATGTCAAATGACTTACAAGCCGAAATAAGCCAATTTAAAGTAAAATAGCAAAAGAGAAAGGGAGCATCTGTATTTTAAGATGCTCCCTTTTTTTGAGGATATTGCTCCTTTAATGGAAAAGGTTAATCATCCTCATTATTTAGATTCTTTATCTGTATCTTCTGCTTTGTCGCTAGATTCTTCCTTAGCATTTTCTTCTGCTTTTTTAGCTGCTTCTTCAGCTGCCTTAGCTTGTTCTTCACTTGTTGTAGTAAAGAAATCTAGGGAATCTTTTAAATCCTTATCAGAAGTTTTAACATTTGCATCTTTTGCCATTTTCGCAACGATGTCTTTTAGAATAGTTTGTGCTTCACCCGTTTGGTTCAGTTTGCTTAACATCGATGTACGAATTTTTTCTTCTTCATCTTTAAATTCACCAACATCTTTCACGTCACGCTTGTCCGTAATTTCGATTACGTGATAACCGAAGCTAGACTTTACTGGTTCACTTAACGTGTTTAATTCAAGTGCATAAGCCGCATCGTTAAACTCATCAACCATTGAACCAACAGAGAACCAACCAAGCTCTCCACCATTTTGTGCAGAAGCTGTATCTGTAGAGTACTCTTTTGCTACATCAGCAAATTTAGCGCCACCTTTAATTTTCTCAATAGCTTCTTTTGCTGTTTTTTCATCTGCTACTAAAATATGACGACCATTTAATTCTGTTTTCATTTGCTCATAGTATTTTTTTACATCTTCTTCTTTAATAGCTTGATCTTTTAAAGCTTTTTCTTGAAGAAGTTGAACGCGTAAAGAATCTTTAAAGCCTTGTTCTGTTAAGCCACTTTCAGCAAGTGCTTGTGCAAAACCATCACCAAATTGTGAAGCTGTAGTATCATAAGCTTCTTTAAGTTCTTTATCTGTTACTTCATATTTGTCAGACAATACTTTTTCAGTCACCATTTGTTGTAATACATATGAGCCTGTTAAAGATTTGGCTTTTTCATTAAAGTCAGCAACTGAAATATCGCCAACTTTAGAAGTAACGATTGCTTTGCTATCTCCGCCGCTACACGCACCAAGCGCTAAAACAGAAGCAGCTAAAGTTAAAGATAAAACTGTCTTTTTCATAGTGGATATTCTCTCCTAACATGGTTTCGTCCATTTTTTACTATAACATAAACGTTTTAAAAACAAAATGGTTCCCCCTTGAGTATTGCCTATATTTCAATTTTTGAAGCGCATAGGATATAGAAAAGAAAGGGGGTGAAGTTATGGGCAACGGAGGATACGGTGGCGGTGGCTACGGCTCAGGCTTTGCTTTATTAGTTGTGTTATTTATTTTATTAATTATCGTTGGTGCAGCGTTCCTATACTAATTAATAAAACAGTGAAAAGCTAAGAGCTTCATTAACTCTTAGCTTTTCTTAACAATGTTAGACATTCACGCCGCATGCTAGAGATTCAAGCCATTAGTAATGGTTTGAGTAAGTTGTTTTATGGGGACTCAACTTATCTTGTCGCATGCGGATGTGAATATAATTTACTTTTCAATTGTTATACTGCATATAAAATTTCAATATAAAATGAGACAAGTAAAATGGTAATAAGTATATTTATAGTTCGGAATATTTTTGGCTGGTTTTCTTCGGGAATTTCACGTCGCATACATAGAGCATATGTCATACGGTTAATTTGAAATAAATAGAATACCGAGAATAGAACTACAATCATTAATAGCAAGTCTATTCCTCCCCTCTTTCAATAGTAATAGCATAACAAAGAACGCCATTAAAAAACAAGTACAAGCAATTTAGTGAACAGTTGGTGGAACTAAAATTTCATAGCCCTTTGGTGTTTCTTCAATTTGTGAGTTTTTTGGTGAATTCAATAAATATTTCACGTAAAGTATATCAATCAAACATAGACTACAATGATACGCTAACAGCAAAGTACCGTAATGTGTGTATGCTGGTAGTAGCCAAGTACCTATTATAATACTAGTATTAAGAACGATAAAAGGCGTAAGAAGTGCTAGTATATAACGGTTTTTGGATAAAGGCTCACGAATACGCATGTGTAATACTGGAATTAGATAAAATTGCGTACGGACGCGCAATTTAAGATGCTGGCGTAAATCGTAAAGAGCGAGAAAGTGTAAAAACTTGTGAACCGGATAAAGTGTTAATACAGCTATTACAAAGAGCCAGAATAAACGATCTGTATAATGCTCTTCATTGAATAAATTAAACGTCACATACGATACTGAAAAAACGGATAAAAAAGTAATAACACCCATTATAATAATACGCGTAGTGCCGTAATGATGTTCAAGATTTAAAATTTTCCAACAATGCATGGTTTATTATCAACTCCGAAAATAGGAAGTGTCCTATTTAATGTAAATTGAATTGTCTTAGAATGCAAGAGAAAGGAGGTACTTCAGAAATATTTCTGAAATACCTCCTTTCACATGATTTATTTCTGAATGAACAGCTAGAATCCGCAGAAAAATAACGGTACGATCGATAGCCTTATTTTATCCTTTTACAGTTGGACGTTCTTCAAGCGTGTCAAAGGAATCACGGAAATGCTGGAAGGAGCGTTCAAAAATATCGATGAAATCCTCACCATAAATATTTCGAATGACAGCCATTACGTCTAAAAAGTCTGGGAAACGGCCGTATAAGTCTTTTAAGGCCAATGATCCTTCTAATACAGAATGATAAGTATTATGGTAGTTTTTATTCATCTCTACAATAAGCTCTGTACCAGCTTCAGTTAGCTCAACATACGTATTACGCTTATCATCATCTCGCTTCGAAAACTTAAGGAAGCCTCGCTCTTCTAATTTTTTGGAGAAATTAAATGCTGTAGATACATGCATGACTCCGAACTTTGCTACATCAGAAATAGAGGCTCCTTTTAAATGATAGGAAATCCACAAAATATGGTGTTCATTAATATTTAAATCATATGGTTTAATCCATTGTTGCCAATCTTTTTCAACCGCTTTCCATAGCGCCTTCGATAATTGTGCGATTCTTTGACTATAAAGCATTGCTTCTTTTTGTGTGTATAATTCCTCTGACAAAACCATCACCTACTGCTTTCTTTCACATTTTTAAAAATATTATAGCAGTAAAGAAAAAAAGTTTAAAGTTAGAAAAATTAAAAAATTGAAAAGTGGTTAAAAAATAATATTATAGCAATAGTTTTTGATGAAAAAATAGATTAATTAGCGTCCGAAGAGGACTTTAGTCGCTGATTTTTTCTTGCGGTTTTTTCTTGTTTTCTGTGAATTGTGCAATGTTTTTCTCGATTTCGCTTATCGAATTCTGTAAAGCATCTAATTCTTGTTGCAAATTATTTTTATTTGGCTCTATTTCTTCTGTAAAAGTCGTAATTGTTTGTTTTAAATCATTTATTATTTGTGGGATATTATTTTTAACTTCGTTTGTTAATGTATTGACAGAATGTTTCACAGTCCCTACTTGTTGTTTAACATCAAGGAGCATACCTTTTGTTTGGTCTGCATTTTGTTTTAACGTTGTGCGTAACTGCTGGCCTGATTGTGGGGTTGAGAACAGAACAGCAACTGTTCCACCAATAATACCTGTTGCTAGTCCAATTAAGAATGGTTTTGCTTTCATATTATATACCTCATTTCTTGTCATGATTAACTACTATTAAACCATGAATTGCATAAATACAAAAAGAAAAAGAAAAAGAAAAAGAAACTGAGTAAGTGATAGAGCATCACCGTTCAGTTTCTTTCGATTATTTTAAAGTTAGTATTTATGAAATCTGAGAAATGGCAGTCACAAATTTAGAGCGCTTCACTAATTTTGCAACAATAGGATAAATAATAGCAAAAGCAACGACATTAAATGCTACCGCTGGAAGGACAACCCCAATAAATAGCATCGCAAACGTTGCACCTACATTTGCATTAAAAACAAAAAGTGCCACTGTTAAAAAGACCGTACCTGATAGTATAGTACCCAAACTAACTAAAACTGCAGAGACAGCGAAACTATTTGCTATCTTTTTTAGAACAATTACAGCAGCTAAAAACACAAAGCCTGTTACAGCTTTATCGATAATGTTTGGAACTAGACCGGCAGGAAATGTGGTGAACAAACCTGAAAGTACCCCTGTTGCTAGCGAAAGTAAAAACGTTTCTTTCACTGTAGGAAACAATAAAATGCCAATGAACATCATTGTTAACATGAAATCGGGTTTCATGCCGTTAATCATTCCCGGTGTAACGACATATAGTGCCGCACCGATCCCAACTAAAAGGGCCATTAATACTAAATTCTTTGTATTCATTTTTATCTCTCCTCGACTGAGCTAATCTATTAGTTTCCCAACGTGTCCTCTTGACCGTTAGCGAAACTTATTTGTGATTGTACGCTAAAAATTTTATATTTGCAATACAGTATGTGGGTTATTAAAATGTTAATATATGACAAAAACCGTTAAAGGTTGGCCTTAATACTTTCTGCCACTTCAGCCAATTGTTCTGGTGAATATTTTTGTGTTTGCCAAACTAAACCTAAGCCTTCTTTTTCGTCATAACGCGGAATAAAATGTAGATGATAGTGGAACACAGTTTGTCCAGCCGCTGCCCCATTATTATTAATGGTATTCAATCCGATTGGCTCAAACGCTACCTTAATGGCATTCGCAATTTTCGGTGCCGCAGCATATAAGTTGCGTGCAACATCCTCTGGCATTTCGTATAGATCTTGGCAGTGATGCTTTGGAATTAGTAAAGTATGACCTTTTGCAACTGGTGAAATGTCTGTAAATGCATAAACATGATCGTCTTCATAAACTTTTGTACTTGGAATGGATCCATCGATAATTTTGCAAAATAGGCAATCGCTCATGAGAATTTCCCCCTTATCGTATATGTAAATTCATTCTATCATACTCAAACCTGTATCATTTGCTAATTTTTGATAAAATATAAAACAAGAAGAGGAGTGAGGTTATGTCAGTATTAGAGGTACAGCATGTGACAGGTGGATATACAAGAAAACCTGTTATTAACGATTTATCTTTTACGATTGAAAAAGGAGAGCTTGTTGGCTTAATTGGCTTGAATGGGGCCGGTAAAAGTACAACGATTAAACATATAATAGGAACAATGTTGCCAAAAGCAGGGGATATTTACCTTAATGGGGTAACGTTAAAGGAAGATACGGACAAGTATCGTACAGCCTTTTCTTATATCCCTGAAACCCCTGTGCTTTACGATGAGCTAACATTGAGGGAACATTTAGAATTAACAGCGATGGCTTACGGTATTGATAAGGCAACGCTAGATGCTCGTTCTGAAGTACTTTTAAAGGAATTTCGCATGGAGAAAAGATTAAACTGGTTCCCATCACATTTTTCAAAGGGAATGCGTCAAAAGGTTATGATTATGTGTGCCTTTCTCGTGAATCCTAGTCTGTATATTATTGATGAGCCTTTTGTGGGGTTAGATCCACTCGGAATTCAATCATTGTTAGATCAAATGGATGAGAAGAAAAAAGAAGGTGCTTCCATATTAATGTCTACGCATATTTTATCGACAGCTGAAAAGCATTGTGATCGAATTATATTATTGCACGAAGGAAGAGTTCGAGCACAAGGAACGATGGCAGATTTGCGACAAACATTTGCGATGCCCAATGCAACATTGGATGATCTATATATTGCAATGACAAAGGAGCGGGACCATGAAGAACTTGCGTGATGTATGGTCCTCTCGCTTCATGCATTATATAGGAGAAGTACAAAAATATATGCAATTTATTTTTACAGGGCATATTGCCATTGTACTTGTATTTCTAATTGGAGCAGGAGGCTACCAATATAGTGAATGGTTGAAAGTTGTACAGACAGATTTCCCAGCTGAAATACTTATTGCTGTTTTTATAGGCGTCTTATTGGCCTTTAGTCGCCCTACTACGCTTTTGAGAGAGCCAGACCAAGTGTACTTATTGCCCCTTGAGTCAAAAATGTCGCTGTATTTTAGCAAGGCATTAGCTTGGACATTTTGGTCTCAGGTTTGGATTGTAGCGATTGTTTATATTGTTAGTATTCCGCTATTAAAAGCAGTGACGGATTTAACAACGGGTGACATTTGGTCGATATTCCTACTTGTGATTGTGCTGAAATATATAAGTGTACGAGGAGAATTCAGCTATCGATATAGTGAACGAGGTCAAATGGTTTGGGTGGACAGGCTGATTCGAGCAATAATATTTGCTGCCGCTGTTTTTATGGGGCTGCAAGCTCAGTTGCTCCTATCAATTGTGGCGACTGTCATAAGTGTTATTTATATTATTGTCTTTAGAAAAAAATCTACAGGGGAACCAGTACCTTACGAACATTTTGTAAAGCTTGAGCAAAATCGAATGATGAGCTTTTATCGTTTCGCAAATTATTTTACAGATGTACCCCATTTACATGGAAGCATCCGACGTCGAGGCTGGATGGACTGGCTCTATAAATTCGTTCCATATGGTAAAAATAACGCTCAAAAATATTTAGTATTTCGCACCTTTGTTCGTACAGATGATCATTTTTATTTATGGCTCCGTCTTACGGCCATTTCAGCAGTAATTGCAGCCTTTGTAGACATTCCAATAGTTACATGGATTGTTGCCGCGGCACTAAGCTTTGCAACGACTATCCAATTAAAACAAGCATTACTTTCAAGTGGGGAGTTCCGCATGGACATGCTGTTTCCGTTGCCGGATAATGCTCGTCAACTAGCTGTGAAGCAAATTGTACGTCTAGCTATGATTACACAAGCGATCATCGTAGGATTATGTGCGATGACACAGCCGATGTTTTATATTGTAGTTGTCATTGTTATAGTAATTAGTGAATTGACTGCGAAAGTATCTAAATAATGAAAAGCTCATTTTCCCAGCCTGTGCTGAGAAGATGAGCTTTTATTTGTTGTAGATCTATTCTGTATCCTCTTTTGGCATAGCACTATACGTTGTTACATAGGAAGCTGCCGAGAAGATGTTCTGCTGATTTACACCACTGGAATCATCTCTTTTTGCATGTGCGTTTTCAAAGGCTTTAGAGCTTTTCCATGCTTCGAATGAATGTGGTCCATGCCACTGAGTCATGACAATATAAGTGTCATCCTTGATGGGACGAAGTAATCGGTAGGACTCAAAGCCTGGCTCATCCTCAATGGCATGTGAGCGTTGTAAAAAGCGATGCTCGAAAACAGGGCGTCCTTCATCTGTTACGGGAATATTATTGAGGACAAAGAACCCACGTTCTTCTAGCTCATTTACCGAATCTAACACTTCAAATTTGCGAGGTGTGGCAAAAACTGATTTCCCTTCTGTTTCATGGATTAATACAGAATTTCCCTCTCCATGAATTAAGATCATATGCTCATTTGGATACTTATTTTTCAGTTGTTCTAAAAAATCACCAGTACCAGAAGTTAAATAAATATTCATCAATTTATCCTCCTTATGAATCTTACTAATTATAGCGTGATTATACCCTTTTCAGCATAAGTCTAACGCTTTGTCCAAAAAGAATCTGTCTAGAATGAACAATTTTATGACATTTCACTAGGAAAACTATACAATAACAGAGGAAGCGTTTACTATTGGAATCGGATATCAATAATAAAGGAATAAATAATACATTTTTTTCTTGACTCAGCAAATGTTTTTTGTACTGAAATTGAAGTATAGGATACAGAAGACTCTTTCCGCTATAGAGAGTGGTGAACCCACTGATTCAAGATAAAGCCTCTGGTCGATATTGCAGATTTTGAAGAGAAGAGTAAAGAGCGAGAAATCTGGACACAATTACGCCAGGGCGTATGGATAGTAATGAATTTATCGAGGGGAAGGAATTATTCATGACAACTTTTAACGATACACTTCTGCGTGCTGCTCGTGGAGAAAAAACTACACACACGCCAGTATGGTATATGCGTCAAGCAGGACGTTCTCAGGCAGAATATCGTGCCATCAAAGAAAAATATTCATTAGAGGAAATTACACATCAACCTGAGCTATGTGCCTATGTCACTCGTCTACCTGTAGAAAATTACAATGTTGATGCAGCTATACTATACAAAGATATTGTCACACCTCTTCCTGGAATTGGCGTAGATGTGAAAATTAAAGCAGGTATTGGTCCTGTTATTTCTAATCCAATTCGTTCAGTAGCAGATGTTGATAATTTAGGTGAATTCAACGCTAAAGAGCATACACCATTTGTATTAGAGACTATTAAAATCTTGACAGAAGAGCAATTAAATGTCCCATTGATTGGTTTTGCTGGAGCACCATTTACACTTGCCAGCTATATGATTGAAGGTGGTCCTTCTAAAAATTATAACAAAACAAAGTCATTTATGGTGTCAGAACCACAAGCTTGGTTTGCATTAATGGATAAACTGGCTGACATGATTATTGCAGATGTCACTGCACAAATTAAAGCGGGTGCAAAAGCAATCCAAGTATTTGATTCTTGGGTGGGCGCTTTAAATGTGGAAGATTACCGTGTATTTATAAAACCAATTATGACGCGAATTTTTGCGGAATTACAAAAAGAAAATGTACCATTGATTCAATTTGGTGTCGGTGCAAGTCATTTAGCGAAAGAATGGAATGATTTACCGATTGATGTTGTCGGCTTAGACTGGCGTTTACCGATAAAAGAAGCACGCGCGAATGGTATTACAAAACCAGTCCAAGGTAACCTAGATCCATCGCTATTATTGGCTGATTGGTCAGTCATTGAAAAACGAACTAAGGATATTATCGATCAAGGTTTAGAAATGCCGGGTCATATCTTTAACCTAGGTCATGGTGTTTTCCCAGAGGTTGATCCAGAGGTCTTAAAGCGTTTAACGACACTTATTCATGAATATAGTGCACAACAAATTCAAGATCGTTCTTAAAAAGCGGATTCAAATGTGAAATATGTCCTTTTCTATGTACGAAATTTTCATCATAGAAAGGGAGCTGTCCAATATCATAGATTGGACAGCTTCTTTTTATCACATAATGTATAAAAACATAAAACAATTTTAGAGGTGAAAAGGGTAATGAAAGAAGTTAAAGGCTTATTGGTAATGGCATACGGAACACCTTATAAAGAAGAGGATATTGAACCTTACTATACACATATTCGTCATGGTCGCAAACCTTCGGAAGAGCATTTAGAAGATTTACGTAGTCGCTATGAAGCAATCGGAGGTTTATCTCCTTTAGCAGCAGCAACACAGGCACAAGCTGAAGCGTTATGTGCACGTTTAAATGAAGTTCAGGATGCTGTAGAATATAAATTGTTTATTGGTTTAAAGCATATTCATCCATTTATTGAAGACGCAATAGAGCAAATGGTGGCAGAGGGCATCAAAGAAGCGGTATCAATTGTTTTAGCTCCTCATTTCTCAACATTTTCTATTAAATCTTATAATGGCCGTGCTGTGGAAGCAGCAGGAGATCGCTTAACGATTACATCCGTAGAATCTTGGTATGATGAACCTAAATTTATTGAGTATTGGAAACAACAAGTTAATGATACATTTAAGTCAATATCTGAAGAAGAACGTGAAACAGCATGTTTAATCGTTTCAGCTCATTCACTTCCTGAAAAAATTAAAGATTTAGGTGACCCTTACGAGGATCAATTAATTGAAACAGCCCGACTTATTCAAGAGGCAACTGGTTTGAAAAATGTTGAGGTCGGCTGGCAATCAGCAGGACAGACACCAGAGCCTTGGATTGGTCCAGATGTTCAAGACTTAACACGTGAGCTTTATAAAGAAAAAGGCTTCCGTTCATTTGTTTATACGCCAGTAGGTTTTGTAACAGAGCATTTAGAAGTGTTATATGATAATGATTTTGAATGTAAAGTTGTTTGTGATGAACTAGGCGCAAAATATTATCGTCCATCGATGCCAAATACACATCCTTTATTTATTGATGCGATGGTCGATGCGATTTATAAAAAATTAAGCTAAGCGAAAAGAAAGTGATGATGTTGGTGACTCAGAAAAGACGAAAGGTAGTTGTTGTAGGCGGTGGTATTACGGGCCTTACAGCTGCGTTCTATATGCAAAAACAAGCAAGCACAAAAGAATTGCCATTAGATATCGTACTTGTCGAGTCGTCATTACGTCTTGGCGGAAAAATTCAAACACTAAGAAAAGATGGTTTTATTATTGAGCGTGGGCCAGAATCTTTTTTTGACCGTGAAAATTATGTAAATGCTTTAGCAAAGGATCTCGGTATCGAACAAAAAATCATGACGAGTAACGCAGGACCCAACTATGTTGCTGTCGGAAGCCAGTTATACCCAATCCCAAGCCATCTTTTATCAGGTGAAACGCCACATATCTCATCATTTATTACATCAGGCTTGTTTTCACTAAGCGGTAAAGTTCGTGCAGCAGGTGATTTTTTTATCCCCCGCTCAGCACAAGACGATGATCAACCATTGGGGGCATTTTTTAGAAGAAGGTTTGGCGCAGAGGTTGTTGAAAATCTAGTGGAGCCTTTACTAGCAGGGACATTTGCAGGGGATATTGAGCAATTAAGTATGAGCTCAACTTTCCCACAGCTTTATCATCTAGAGCAAAAATATCGTAGCTTATTAGTAGGGATGAAAAAGGCTGGAACAAATTTCTTGAGTAATGATTTTATTGATGAAAATAAAGGGATTTTTCAAACCTTTAGTAATGGGCTTGAAACATTAATCGAAAGTATTGAGGAATCTCTACTTCCTGGGACAGTGATGAAAGGTGTCAAGGTCGAAGAAATTGAGCATGGAAAAGATGGGTCTGTACATGTAATGCTAAACAATTTCTCACATATTAAAGCGGATGCGGTCATTATTGCTACACCCTTTAATATGGCGGATAAGATGTTCAGTAAGTATAATTTGTTAAATGAACTAGGGACAATGAAAGCTGCAACTATTGCAACCGTTACAATGGCATTTAAAAAGGACCAGCTTGGTGATCTAGACGCGCTCTCATTTTATGTCTCTCGAAATAGTGATTTTTCAATCACTTCATGTACGTGGATGAATCGAAAATGGCCGGGTACCGCACCTGAGGATTATGTGTTATTACGTAGTTATATTGGTCGAGTGGGTGACGAGGCGATTGTAGCATTATCAGATACTGAGATTGAAAAAACAGTGCTACAGGATTTAAATAAAACTATTGGTATAGATGGAGAACCGATAACGACAGTAGTTACACGCTGGAAAAATGCGATGCCACAATACACCGTTGGACATGAGGCGAAGGTCCAACGGATAAAACAGGAATTACGAGAACATTTTCCAACTGTAAAATTGGCAGGTAGCTCATTTGAAGGAATATCCATCCCAGAATGTGTGCAACAAGGTAAACATGTTGCGGATGAAGTGTTGGCGGAAATTTTTTGTTAGTAGAAGCACGATGAGGCTGGGACAAAACCCACCTCTAAATTAAAAAGCGTGTGAAATTTTACCATCAGTAAAATTTCACACGCTTTACATTTTTTCATAAAAAATAAGGACCACTTCTGATAAAATTAAGTCACCACAACC
>NZ_JBWKZL010000019.1:0-51941 GCF_059424475.1 Lysinibacillus sp. GW247-5R2A
CGAACACGGAAGTTAAGCTCTTTAGCGCCGATGGTAGTTGGGGGCTTCCCCCTGTGAGAGTAGGACGTCGCTAGGCACTTATGAAGTCATGGATATCTTCCATGGCTTTTTTATTTTATCAACTAAAAAAATCGTGGTACACTGCCTATTAAATTTATACAGATGAAAAGATACCTAACATAGATAGCATTTCTATCCTACTTATACTTGAACAGAATAACGGAGGAATGAAAATGAGGCATACTATTTTTTTGTCTCTTTCGATTTTTTGCCTACTCCTCACACTCTTACTGTTTGGTTATGATTCTACGAAATGGTATGGGCGTTTTTTAAATTCCTTAATGATGTCAGCATGTTAATGCTATTTATAATAGATGGAATAGGTATTGTTAGTGCCCTTTTAGGTATTAAAGGAGAGTATCGTTTCATTCTTGTCCTACATTCATTTTTATCGCTACTATTTCTAGGCATCTATGTAAAAGTCTTGTATGGGATTTAGCTGAACAGTAATCCAAACTGCGGATATCGATCCGCAGTTTTTTATATTTACTAAACAATTAATTTGTTCTTACATACTTCCTAAGGCATCTCAAGGTATAATGAAGGAACAAGTGCTAGGAAATAAATTATGTATTGAAAGGGAGAAACAGTTGGGAAAGAAGCAAATTTGGTATGAAGTACAAGAAAACGAGTCCATAGAAGAATGTTTAGAAAGAATGCGACACGATGGGTACATGGCTATTGGTCGAAAAGAAGAGCCCCTTTTTCACTTAGTCGATGGTGAACCCTCGTTATTACGTCAAAAAATTCAATTTAAAGCTATACCTACTCAAGATATGGAGTGAATTTGACTAAAAACCGAACATTTTTTTTGAGCTTATAAAAAATGTTCGCATTTTTGCATTGACGATAATACGATCCCTTGTTAAAATGTGATAAGGAAAAACAAATAAATCCCACATATATGCTAGAGGATTGGCTCTAGTGTCTCTACCCGGCACCGTAAATGCTGGACTATGCGGGAAAGCACTTTTGGCTTTTATGAGAAGGTCAATGTACGGTTTGTACATTGACAAATTCTTGCCCTAATAAGTCCTCAAGTAAGCTGCTTTCACGCGTAACGGTAGAGAGTAGTTTATTTGAGGATTTTCTTTGTAAAAAGGTAAAAATTGCAGAGCTATTTATGTAGAGGCTTGCACAATAATTGATCATTTTTCTATCGTTTAAAAGGAGCGACAATTTATGAATCCGAAAATCGGTGTCATTATGGGTAGTTCAAGTGACTGGGAAACAATGAAACATGCATGTGATATTTTAGATGAATTACAAGTGCCGTACGAAAAGAAGGTTGTATCTGCACATCGAACACCAGATTTAATGTTTGAATATGCCGAAACAGCACGCAAACGGGGAATACAAGTAATTATAGCTGGGGCAGGTGGAGCTGCACATTTACCTGGAATGGTAGCAGCTAAAACAACTTTACCTGTAATCGGTGTACCAGTTCAATCACGTGCGCTGAATGGGCTTGATTCACTGTTATCCATCGTTCAAATGCCTGGTGGTGTACCTGTAGCAACTGTAGCTATTGGGAAAGCGGGAGCAACAAACGCTGGTTTACTAGCTGCTCAAATTTTGTCAACGACAGATGCAGAACTTGCTGAAGCATTAGATGCTCGACGTGAAGCTACAAAGCAGCAAGTATTAGAAAGCACAGGTGACTTAGTGTGATAAAAATTATTTATCCTGGACAAACGATAGGTATTATAGGTGGGGGACAGCTTGGTCGAATGATGGCTCTTGCTGCAAAGGAGTCTGGTTTTAAAATTGCTGTACTTGAACCAGCAATGGACTCACCTTGTGGGCAAGTAGCAGATGTTCGTATTGTAGCTCCATATGATGATGAATCTGCTTTAGAAGAACTTGCAGAAGTCAGTGATGTTATCACATATGAATTTGAAAATATTGATTATGAAGGCTTAAAACGTTTATCACAAATGGCTTATGTTCCTCAGGGGGCCGAGTTGGTACGCATTACACAAAACCGTATAACCGAAAAAGAAGCTATTGTGAAAGCTGGTTGCCCAGTAGCACCATATATTGTTGCAAAAACTTATGAAGAATTAGTAGCCAATATTGATTCGATTGGTTATCCTTGTATAGTCAAAACAGCAAGAGGTGGTTATGATGGCAAGGGACAGCAGCTATTAAAATCAACTGAAGATCTTCCATTAGCGAAAGAACTCTTCACGCATTCTTCATGTATTGCAGAAGGATTCGTACCCTTCGTAAAAGAGGTATCGGTCATTGTTCAAAGAAATGGTAGTGGTGAGTCGTATTGTCAGCCAGTTGGAGAGAACATTCATGTTCATCATATTCTGCATGAAACAATTGTGCCTGCTCGCATAACAGAAAGCACAGCTCAGGCTGCGGAACGAGAAGCTTTAAAAATTTCTGATTACTTACATTTAGTAGGAACGTTAGCGGTAGAAATGTTCGTGCTAGAAGATGGTGGCATTGTTATTAATGAATTAGCACCAAGACCTCATAATTCAGGTCACTATTCAATAGAGGCGTGTAATGTTTCACAATTCCATCAGCACATACGAGCTGTTTGTGGTTGGCCATTACGTAAGCCAGAACTTTGGGCACCATCCATTATGATCAATGTATTAGGGCAGCATGTCGTGCCATTGAGTAACTCCATTGCTAAATATCCTGAATGGTCTATCCATCTTTATGGGAAAGCTGAAGCTAAGGTCAACCGTAAGATGGGCCATGTAACGATTATGACAAAAAACTTAGAAGAAACATTACAACAAATCGAGAGTTCTGGCATTTGGTCAGAATAGAAGGAGATACGCAATGATTGAACGTTACACAAGACCCGAAATGGGCGCAATATGGACAGAACAAAATAAATATCAAGCTTGGCTAGAAGTAGAAATCCTAGCTTGTGAGGCTTGGGCAGAGATAGGTGATATTCCGAAAGAGGATGTTGCTAAAATTCGTGAAAATGCTTCATTTGATGTGAACCGTATTTTAGAAATTGAACAAGAAACTCGTCATGACGTAGTAGCCTTTACACGTGCCGTTTCGGAAACACTTGGTGAGGAACGTAAATGGGTACATTATGGACTAACTTCTACAGACGTAGTTGACACAGCACTTTCTTATTTAATCAAACAAGCAAATGATATTTTACGTAAAGATATCGTGAATTTCATTGATATTATTGCTGCTAAGGCAAAAGAACATAAACATACAGTGATGATGGGCCGCACACATGGTGTCCATGCAGAGCCAACAACTTTCGGTTTAAAGCTTGGTTTATGGTATGAGGAAATGAAGCGTAACCTGGAACGTTTTGAAGCAGCCGCTAAAGTAATTGAAACAGGGAAAATGTCTGGCGCTGTTGGAACATATGCCAATATCGATCCTCGCGTTGAGCAATATGTTTGTGATCAGCTAGGTCTGGCTGCATCACCAATTTCAACACAAACTTTACAGCGTGATCGTCATGCGCAATATTTAGGAGCATTAGCTTTAATTGCTACTTCCATTGAAAAATTTGCAACAGAAATTCGCGGTTTACAGAAATCTGAAACGCGTGAAGTGGAAGAAGCTTTTGCAAAAGGTCAAAAGGGATCATCAGCAATGCCACATAAACGTAATCCAATCGGTTCTGAAAACATGGTTGGAATGTCTCGTTTAATGCGTGGATACATGGTGACAGCTTATGAAAATGTCGCTTTATGGCATGAACGTGATATTTCTCATTCTTCTGCAGAACGCGTTATTTTACCGGATGCAACAATTACTCTTAACTATATGTTAAGTCGCTTCGGTAATATAGTGAAAAACTTAACAGTATTCCCTGAAAACATGAAACGTAATATGACTCGCACATATGGTCTTATTTACTCTCAGCGCATTTTGTTAGCATTAATTGATAAAGGATTAGTACGTGAGGAAGCGTATGATACTGTACAGCCCTTAGCTATGCAAGCATGGGACGAGCAGGTACAGTTCCGCACATTAGTCGATGCAAGTGAGAAAATCACTTCTTATTTAACAAAAGAAGAGCTGGATGAGTGCTTTGATTACAACTACCACTTACAGCATGTGGATATGATTTTTGAACGTCTAGGACTTAACTAATATTTATTTCGCCAAATAAATGTTAGAGCCACCAGTAAATGCTTCAGAATTGAACCGTGGAGAACACGGTTCGATTCTGATCATTCATAAAAGCGTATCTCATAATATCAGGGGGAAAAACGAATGACTAAAGGTCAACTTTTGTATGAAGGTAAAGCAAAAAAATTGTATACAACGGAGGAGCCGAATGTGCTGCTTGTTGAGTACAAAGATAGTGCGACTGCATTCAATGGTGAAAAGAAAGAGGAAATAGAAGGTAAGGGCATTTTAAATAATCGCATTACTTCATTAATTTTCGAAAAATTACAAGGAAACGGAATTGCGTCACATTTCGTAAAACAATTATCTGATACGCAACAACTTGTAAGAAAAGTAGAGATTATTCCGATTGAAGTAGTCGTTCGTAATATAGTTGCAGGAAGTTTAGCAAAACGTATTGGTCTTGAAGAGGGCACACCTTTAAAACGACCAATCGTTGAGTTTTACTATAAAGACGATGAGTTAGGTGATCCATTCATCACAACTGAGCATATAGATGTTCTGGAGCTGGCAACGTCTGCTGAAGTATCGGCTATTTACGAAAAGGCACTAGCTATTAACAAAGTTCTACAGCCAATCTTTGCTGATGTCAATGTGACACTAATTGATTTTAAATTAGAGTTTGGCCGTGATGCAGATGGCCATGTATTATTGGCAGATGAAATTTCACCAGATACATGTCGACTTTGGGATGCAACAACGAAGCAAAAGTTAGACAAAGATGTTTTTCGTAGAGACCTTGGTAATTTAACTGAAGTTTATACTATTATACTTTCTAGACTCGGAGGCAAATAACAATGAAAAAAGTAAAAATCTATGTAACATTACGTGAGAGCATTCTTGATCCACAAGGCTCTGCAGTACAAGGTTCTTTAGCTAAAATGGGCTACGGTGAAGTAGAGGATTTACGTATCGGTAAATATCTTGAACTATCAATTAAAGATTCAGAGCGTGACATTGATACTCTAGTAAAAGAAATGTGTGAAAAGGTTTTAACGAACGTTGTAATTGAGGACTACCGTTATGAAGTCGAGGAGGCTAACTAATCATGAAATTCGCAGTACTCGTATTCCCTGGGTCAAACTGTGATATCGATATGTATCATGCGATTAAAGACGAGCTAGGTGAAGAAGTAGAATATGTATGGCATACAGCAACAGATCTAAGTGGCTTTGATGGCGTATTAGTACCTGGAGGATTTTCATATGGAGATTACCTTCGTTGTGGGGCAATGGCTAATCAATCAAACATTATGGCAGAAGTTAAGAAAGCAGCAGACGCTGGTAAACCTGTACTAGGTATATGCAATGGATTCCAAATTCTAACAGAAGCAGGGCTGTTGCCAGGTGCTTTATTACGCAATAAAAACTTGAAGTTTATGTGCCGTACAGTACAGCTAAAAGTGGAGAACAACAATACATTATTCACAAACCAATACGAGCAAGGTCAAATTATTCATATCCCAATCGCACATGGTGAAGGGAATTACTACTGTGATGAGGAGACTTTACAATCACTAAAAGATAATAATCAAATCGTATTCACATACTCAGGCGACAATCCAAACGGTTCTTTAGAAGATATCGCAGGGATTATAAACGAGCGCGGCAATGTATTAGGGATGATGCCTCACCCAGAACGAGCTGTTGATGCACTGGTGGGTGGCGCAGACGGTTTAGCAGTATTTAAATCAATTGTGAAGCAGTGGAGGGAAAATCATGTCAACAACTAAGTTTGAGCCAACAGCACAGCAAATTAAAGATGAAAAGCTATACGCTGGTATGGGGATGTCAGACGAAGAATTTGCATTGGTAGAAGGTATTTTAGAACGTCTACCTAATTGGACAGAGACAGGTCTTTTCTCAGTAATGTGGTCTGAGCACTGCTCATACAAAAATTCAAAGCCGGTATTACGTAAATTCCCTACAAAGGGGCCACAAGTTTTACAAGGACCTGGTGAAGGTGCAGGTATTGTTGATATCGGGGACGAGCAAGCCGTAGTGTTTAAAATGGAGTCTCATAACCACCCATCTGCAATTGAGCCATATCAAGGGGCTGCCACTGGTGTGGGCGGTATTATCCGTGATGTTTTCTCTATGGGGGCACGTCCTATCGCCATGCTGAACTCATTACGCTTTGGTGAATTAAAATCAGCACGCGGTAAATATCTATTTGAAGAAGTTGTCGCTGGAATCGCTGGATATGGTAACTGTATTGGTATCCCTACAGTAGGTGGCGAAATTCAATTTGATCCTTGCTATGAAGGTAATCCACTTGTTAATGCGATGTGTGTAGGCTTAATTGATCATAAAGATATTCAACGTGGTATTGCAGCAGGCGTTGGAAATACAGTTATGTACGTGGGTGCGAAAACAGGACGAGATGGAATTCATGGTGCGACATTTGCCTCAGAAGAATTAACAGAGGAATCAGAAAATCAACGTCCAGCAGTACAAGTAGGGGACCCATTCATGGAGAAACTTTTACTTGAAGCATGTTTAGAAGTTGTAAAATCTGATGCTTTAGTTGGGATTCAAGATATGGGCGCAGCGGGACTTACTTCTTCTTCAGCAGAAATGGCTTCAAAGGCTGGTTCTGGTGTAGAAATGAATTTAGATTTAGTACCTCAACGTGAGACAGGTATGACAGCATACGAAATGATGCTATCTGAATCTCAAGAACGTATGCTGTTAGTCGTGAAAAAGGGTCGCGAAGATGAAATTAAGGCGATTTTTGATAAATATGATTTAGATGCGGTAGCAATTGGCCGTGTAACAGATGATAAAATGCTTCGTCTTTTACACAATGGACAAGTAGTGGCAGAAGTACCTGCTGATGCGTTAGCTGAGGATGCACCAGTTTACCATAAACCATCTGCTGAACCTGCTTACTATGCTCAGTTCCAAGCAATTGAAAATAAAGAGCCAGTTGTTACGGATTATAAAGAAACATTAAATGCATTATTAAAAGCACCGACAATTGCTTCGAAAGAATGGGTTTACGATCAGTACGATTATCAGGTTCGTACGTCAACTGTTGTTAAACCAGGATCAGATGCTGCTGTTATTCGTGTACGTGGTACAAATAAAGGTTTAGCCATGACAACAGACTGTAACTCTCGCTATATTTATTTAGATCCTGAGGTAGGCGGCGCTATTGCAGTGGCTGAAGCAGCTCGTAATATTGTTGCTTCTGGTGGTACACCACTTGCAATTACAGACTGCTTAAACTTTGGTAATCCAGAGAAGCCAGAAATCTTCTGGCAAATTGAAAAATCTGCTGATGGTATTTCGGCTGCATGTACAGCATTGAATGCACCAGTAATTGGTGGTAACGTATCGCTTTATAATGAGCGTTCAGGTGAAGCCGTTTATCCAACACCAACAATTGGTATGGTAGGTCTAATTGAAGACTTAGCACATGTTACAACACAGGAAGTAAAAGCCGCAGGAGATATCGTATTTGTCATTGGTGAAACAACGACTGAGTTCGGTGGTTCAGAGCTTCAAAAATTATTAAATAATGGCGTTATATCTGGGAAAGCACCTGCTATCGATCTAGAGATGGAAGCAGCACGTCAGCAGGCTTTATTAAAAGCCATAAAAGCTGGTCTTGTGCAGTCTGCACATGATGTAGCTGAAGGTGGACTTGCAGTGGCTATTGCAGAAAAAACATTCAGTGCAAATGGACTTGGTGTTGACGTTGCATTAACGGGGTCTGCTACAACTGCGTTATTCAGTGAAAGTCAATCACGTTTTGTTGTCACAGTTAAAGAAGAACATGCAGCTGCATTTGTCGAAATCATCAAAGATGCTCATAAAATTGGTGTCGTAACAAACGATGCACTTGTTAAAATCAACGGGGACAAAGGTGTGCTTATAGAAGGTACAGTGGAGGAATTCCGTTCTAATTGGAAAGGAGCAATCCCATGCTTGCTGAACTCAGAGGCTTAAACGAAGAATGTGGGGTGTTTGGCATTTGGGGTAACCCAAATCCAGCACACCTTAGTTATTACGGGCTTCATGCTCTTCAACACCGTGGTCAAGAAGGCGCAGGTATCGTCGTTTCTGATGGTCAGCACCTCCGCGCGGTGAAAGGCGAAGGACTAGTTAATGATGTTTTCAACGAAGATAAATTAAAGGCAGTGAACGGCAAAGCAGCAATTGCCCATGTTCGTTATACAACTGCTGGTGGTGGCGGTATTGAAAATGTTCAGCCATTATTATTCCATTCCTCAACTGGTAGCCTTTCCATTGCCCATAACGGTAACTTAGTCAATGCGACACATCTGAAACAGTATTTAGAGCGACAAGGTAGTATTTTTCATTCTAGCTCTGATACAGAAGTGCTGGCGCATCTTATTAAGAAAAGTTCGCATTCACCATTTCGCGCTAAGGTGAAAAATGCCCTTTCATTATTAAAGGGTGCGTATTCTTGCTTAATTATGACAAAGGATGAAATGCTTGTTGCACGTGATCCACATGGTTTACGCCCGCTCTCTCTTGGAAAGTTAGGAGAAGGCTGGGTAGTAGCTTCTGAAACTTGTGCATTTGATTTAATAGGAGCAGAATTCGTTCGTTCTGTAGAACCAGGTGAATTATTGATTATTAACGATGAGGGCGTTAAGTCAGACCGCTTTGCTAATATGGAAAAGCGTTCTATGTGTGCGATGGAATATGTTTATCTAGCACGTCCTGATTCGGATATTGATGGTATTAATGTCCATATGGCACGTAAACGTATGGGGAAACAGCTTGCTCGTGAATGTGCACATATCGAGGCTGATGTTGTAACTGGGGTACCAGATTCTAGTATTTCAGCTGCCATCGGTTTTGCAGAAGAAAGTGGTATTCCTTATGAACTTGGTCTGATTAAAAACCGTTATGTAGGGCGTACTTTTATTCAACCGACACAGGAATTACGCGAACGTGGTGTGAAAATGAAGCTTTCACCAGTTGTTCAAGTTGTTAAAGGTAAACGCGTAGTGATGGTGGACGATTCTATTGTACGTGGAACAACCTCACGTCGAATTGTCAAAATGTTAAAAGACGCTGGTGCAGCAGAGGTTCACGTGGTCATTTCATCCCCACCTATGACAAATCCTTGTTATTATGGCATTGATACGTCAACACATGAGGAACTTATTGCATCTAGTCATAAAGTGGATGAAATTCGTGAAGTAATTGGTGCAGATTCTCTGACTTTCCTTTCTGTTGAAGGTATGGTTGAGACCATTGCACGTCCATATGAAGATGAAAACCGTGGGCTATGCCTTGCATGCTTTACAGGTAAATATCCAACAGAGATTTTCCCGGATACCATCTTACCACATGAAAAGGAACTATTACGTTAAGAAATACATCGCAATGAATTAGTGTCTTCTAGAAGATTATAAAAAGTTCTAGGATACTCGTAGGCGATTTAGATGATAAGGAGGAACTCTGCGTGTCAAAGGCATATGAACAAGCAGGTGTAAATATTGAAGCGGGCTATGAAGCTGTAAAACGAATGAAATCTCATGTTGAACGTACGAACCGACTAGGTGTCATGGGAACGTTTGGTGGCTTTGGTGGAATGTTTGACTTGTCAGAACTAAATCTAAAAGAACCTGTTCTAATTTCAGGAACTGATGGTGTAGGGACAAAGCTAAAGCTAGCATTCATGGTAGACAAGCACGATACTATTGGTGTGGATTGTGTAGCAATGTGTGTGAATGATATCGTTGCACAAGGAGCGGAGCCGTTATACTTTTTAGATTACGTAGCACTTGGAAAAGCAGAGCCTGCAAAAATTGAGCAAATTGTTAAAGGGGTTGCGGATGGCTGTGTGCAATCAGGTGCAGCTCTAATTGGTGGCGAAACAGCAGAAATGCCAGGTCTATATGAAGAAGATGAATATGATTTAGCTGGCTTTGCAGTGGGGGCTTGTGAAAAGTCTGCCATTGTGACAGGAGAAAAAATTGTCGAGGGCGATGTACTTATTGGTATTGCTTCGAGTGGTGTGCATTCTAACGGTTATTCTTTAGTGCGTAAAATTGTCTTTGCAGATCATCAATATGCGGTGGATGCCATTGTAGATAACTATGAAGATTTAGGACCAATTGGCGAGGCGCTATTAGTGCCAACAAAGCTCTATGCTAAGCCTGTATTAGCGGCATTAAAAGCAGCAGATGTTCACGGTTGTGCCCACGTTACTGGTGGAGGTTTCTATGAAAATTTACCACGTATGATGCCTGAAGGATTAGCTACAGAAATTGACTTAGGTTCATGGCCTGTATTACGTATCTTTGAATTCCTAAAGGATAAAGGTCAGTTAGAGGATAAGGATTTATATAATGTGTTTAATATGGGGATCGGCTTTGTTATAGCTGTTCCAGCAGCAGAAGCTGATAATGTTATGGCAGCAGTAGAAGCAAATGGTGAAAAGGCTTATACAATCGGTCGTGTCATTAAAGGCAACGGAGTAGTGTTTAATGGAACACATGATGGGAGTTTAGTGTAATGACTGCACCAACAAAAATTGCCGTGTTCGCATCAGGAAGCGGTAGTAATTTTCAAGCCATTCAAGAGGCTATTGAACATGGAGAACTGCATGCAAAGGTTGAGCTAGTAGTGACAGATAAGCCCGGTGCATATGTAGTGACACGTGCTGAACACTTTGAAATTCCAGTGTTAGCCTTGAACCCGAAAGATTTTGCCTCGAAAGCCGCTTATGAGACAGCCATTGTCGATGCTCTACATGAGTGCGATGTGAAATGGATTGTGCTTGCAGGATATATGCGTTTAATCAGTGATGTATTATTAGCGGCCTTTCCACAAAGAATTGTTAATATTCATCCTTCCTTATTACCAGCCTTTCCTGGGAAGGATGCTATCGGACAAGCATTGAATCATGGGGTGAAAATAACGGGTGTAACGGTGCATTTTGTTGATGAAGGAATGGATACTGGTCCAATTATCGCACAGGCTGCTGTACCTGTTATAGAAGGAAATCGAGAGGCAACAGAAGCGGCTATTCATAAGCAAGAGCATTTATTATATACAAAGGCTTTACAGCAATTATTACAATAGCTGAAGGAGGAGTTAGGTCGAGAACCTTACTCAACACCTAACTCTATGAATCTTTGACAGCAAGTCAGTTCGTGCAAGAGCACGATAAAAATTAGGAGGATATTGTCGTGACAAAACGTGCATTAATCAGTGTTTCCAATAAAGATGGTATTTTAGAATTTGCAAAGGAATTAGTAGCATTAGGTTATGAAATTTTATCAACTGGCGGTACTAAAAAAATGCTACAGGACAATGCAGTAGCTGTAACAGCAGTAGATGAAGTAACGAAGTTTCCTGAAATTTTAGATGGCCGTGTTAAAACATTAAATCCAATGATTCACGGTGGTTTATTAGGGAAATTTGATGATGATTCTCATCAGGCACAAATGAATGAGCACGGAATTGAGCCAATAGAAATTGTTTGTGTCAATCTTTATCCTTTCGTTGAAACAATTTCAAAGCCTAATGTAACATGGGATGATGCAATTGAAAACATTGATATCGGTGGCCCTACAATGTTACGATCCGCTGCAAAAAACCATCAATATGTAACAGTCATCGTAGACAGCAATGACTATGCAACAGTATTAGAGGAACTAAAAGCTGGTGGTGCTACAACAATTGAGACACGTCGTAAATTGGCTGCAAAAGTTTTCCGTCACACAGCCGCCTATGATTCGTATATCTCGAACTATTTGACAGAAGAAGAGTTCCCAGAGAGCTTAACAATGACGTATGAATTAAAGCAGAACTTACGCTATGGTGAAAATCCGCACCAAAAGGCGGCATTTTACCAAAAACGTCTAGGCTCTGATTTCTCATTAGCTTATGCAACACAGCTACATGGTAAAGAGTTATCCTATAACAATATTCAAGATGGGAATGCAGCTTTGCAAATCGTGAAAGAGTTTGAAATGCCAGCTGCAGTGGCTGTAAAGCATATGAATCCTTGTGGAGTTGGAACTGGTGTCACACTAGAGGAAGCATTTGATAAAGCGTATGAAGCAGATCCAACATCTATTTTTGGTGGAATTATTGCTCTTAATATGGAAGTGGATGCAGCAACTGCTGAGAAACTAAGTCATATTTTCCTAGAAATTATTATTGCTCCTGCTTTCTCACAAGAAGCACTCGATATTTTAACGAAAAAGAAAAATATTCGCTTATTAACAATTCCGTTCGAGCAAGCGAAGCAAGATCAATTTAATGTAGTATCTGTAGAGGGTGGTCTTCTTGTACAGGAACCAGATCGCTTTGGTTTTGCCAATGCAGATATAAAGGTAGTAACAGATCGTGAACCAACAAAACAGGAATGGGAAGCATTGCAACTTGGTTGGTCTGTTGTTAAGCATGTTAAATCAAACGCGATCGTTGTAACGGATTCTCAAATGACACTTGGTGTAGGCGCTGGTCAAATGAACCGCGTTGGTGCTGCGAAAATTGCCTTTGAGCAAGCTGGTGAAAAAGCAAAAGGTGCTGCATTGGCATCTGATGCATTCTTCCCAATGAGTGATACTGTTGAGGCTGCAGCTGCAGCTGGTATTACAGCTATTATTCAGCCAGGTGGATCTATTAAAGATCAAGATTCAATCGATAAAGCGAATAAATACGGTATTACTATGGTATTTACAGGCGTACGCCATTTTAAACATTAATTAATAATGACATAAAACAGACCGAGATGTGGGTTCATCTCGGTCTTACTCACAAAGAGGAGGATTCTCTAAAATGAATGTATTAGTAATCGGAAGTGGTGGTCGTGAGCATGCAATCGCTAGACAATTTAGCATTTCTCCATCCGTTAACCAAGTATATGTAGCACCTGGAAATGACGGAATGCGAGGCGAGGTAGAGGTTGTTAATATTGACACAATGGATTTTGCAGGACTTGCCCAATTTGCCAAGGAAAATGATATTGCTTTAACATTTGTCGGCCCAGAACAACCACTAGCTGAAGGCATTGTCGATTTCTTCACAGCTCGTGGATTACGTATTTTTGGTCCGACAAAGACGGCAGCTCAGATAGAAAGTAGTAAGTCGTATGCAAAAGAAGTGATGAATAAATACAATATACCAACAGCAGCCCATAAAACATTTACTGAGGCAGAACAAGCTATTGCTTATATTAAAGAACAAGGCGCACCCATTGTTATTAAAGCGGATGGCTTAGCAGCTGGTAAGGGTGTTGTTGTGGCGATGACAGAAAAAGAAGCTATTGAAGCTGTACAAGATATGATTGGCAATCAACGCTTTGGTGAATCCTCTTCTCGCGTTGTCATCGAAGAATTTTTAGACGGGGAAGAATTCTCCTTTATGTCCTTTGTGCATAAAGGACAAATTTATCCTATGGTGATTGCACAGGACCATAAACGTGCGTATGACGGTGATAAAGGACCAAATACAGGTGGGATGGGTGCTTACTCACCAGTACCACAAATCTCACAAGAAGTTGTAGATATCGCCTACCAAACGATTGTTGAGCCAACTGTTAAAGGGATGGAGGCGGATGGCGCTTCCTTTACAGGTATTTTATATGCAGGCTTAATTTTAACGAAGAAGGGCCCTCAGGTTATTGAGTTTAATGCACGTTTTGGTGATCCAGAAACACAAGTAGTATTACCTCGAATGGTTTCCGACTTTGGTGCATTTATGATGGCGTTAATGAACGAGCAGCGATTTGATTTGCAATGGTCGGAAGATGCTATGCTAGGTGTTGTTATTGCAGCTGAAGGATATCCAGGAGATGTTGAAAAAGGCAAAGCATTACCGAATTTAGAGGAACTATCTAAGTCATATGCTGTATTCCATGCAGGTACAAAATTAGTAGATGGACAATTTGTTGGGAATGGTGGTCGTGTCCTGTTAGTTGGGGCTAAAGCGCCTACTTTACAGGAAGCACAGCAAAAAGTCTATGCTGGCATTGCTAAAGAAACATGGGAGCACTTTTTCTTCCGCCAAGATATTGGCTGGCGTACATTCAAATAATCATTATTTTCACTAAAATTTAAAATATTTTTACTCCTCTGATGAAACCTCTTAAAGTTTCAAACGTAAGAGGTAAGAGCCGTCTCCAAATTAGATTGGGACGGCTCCTTTGACTAAGAAGGGTTTTGAGCATTATTCGATGTAGAATTGCTCCTTGTTGAGGAATTTTGGGTTGAAGCGCTGGTATCAGATTGCTTTGAAGCAGTAGCTTGTGAACCTGAAGAATTGCCAGCTATTGCAGAAGAGAAATCCTTCATGAGCTTATCGATTTGCTCAGAGGACATAGAATTTTGCCCACTGAACATACTTTGCATAGAGGTATTCATGGCATTTTGCATATTAGTGCTCATGAGAGCCTTGGTTGGACAATATTTAAAGAGTCCTTCTGCCATTTTCATGGCTCCTAATGCAATCATCAATCGACCTTTTGTACAATTAGGATTTCTTGAAACTTTAGCGATACCAAATGCTGTCAAACTTGTACCCATGGCAAAACGACAAAATGCATTTTTTTCGCTTAAATTTGCTTGCTGCATCATAATACTTCCTCCTTTAGTCATTGTGGAAAAAATAGGCGAGGTGCACTTTGCTTTATGAAAGTGCTGTGTTACGATTGAAACAAGATGATTGCATAAAGCATAAATTTTATGAAAGTATGCGATATGCAATAGTAGTATGTGATTCCAAATTGGTTTTACACAATGAAAAATTACGTAATTTTAGGAAGGAGCGAATAGCATGGATCCAGTATGGAAAATAACAAAAATACGTCAGCAATTAGCGGTAATTGATGGAAAAAAGGCACCTGATATTGTGTTGAAAAATGCAAGGTATTTGCATAGTATGCTGAAACAGTGGGTAGTAGGAAACATTTGGATTTTAGGGGACCGCATTGTCTATGCTGGTGACAGAATGCCTCCTTTAATAGAAGGAACAGAAGTAGTGGATTGTACAGGAAAAACAATTGTACCAGGCTATATTGAGCCACATGTACATCCTTTTCAGCTGTATCATCCACAATCCTTTGCAGATTTTTGTGGTCAGCTAGGGACAACGACTTTTATTTCCGATAATTTAAGTTTTGTTTTAAATTTAGAAAATAAGAAAGCGTTTTCAATTTTAGATCATTTGAAAAAGTTACCGTTTTCTTTTTATTGGTGGACTCGCTTTGATTCGCAAACCGAATTGGAGCAGGAGGAAGAGGTATTCTCTAACACATCTATATTAGAATGGTTAGAGCGAAGTGATGTTTTGCTTGGCGGAGAGTTGACAGGCTGGCCTAAGCTGTTACATGGGGACGATCAAATGCTGTATCGCATGCAAATGGCAAAGGGACTATGTAAAAAAATCGAAGGTCATTTCCCTGGAGCCTCCGAGAGAACTTTAGCTCGTATGAAACTTCTTGGTGCAGATGGCGATCATGAAGCGATGACAGTGGAAGAGGTGGAACGTCGTATCATGCAAGGCTATGCGGTTACATTACGTCATTCATCCATTCGACCAGATTTACCGCATCTATTAAAAGGAATCGTAGAAAAAGAGCTTCCAATTTTTGATCATTTAATGATGACAACAGATGGTTCACCACCTTCGTTCCATGAAGATGGAGTGATGGATAAGTGTATTCAAGTAGCCTTAGATGCAGGAGTTTCTCCAATTGATGCCTACCAAATGGCTTCGTATAATGTAGCACGCTATTATAATATGTCCAATTTACATGGTTTTATCGCGACAGGTCGCTTTGCCTCACTTAATATTTTACAAGATGAATATCATCCTGTACCAGAAAGTGTCCTATCAAAAGGTGTTTGGCTAAAACGTGATGGAGAACGTGTGCATAGTCTGGCAGCCATCGATTATTCTGCTATTCCTGCATTCAATTTAGATTTTTCCTTAGACTCACAAGATTTCCAGTTTTCAATGCCTTTTGGAATTGAGCTTGTGAATGATGTCATTACAAAACCCTATAATTCATTAATTACTAGAGAAGGGCAACTGGCTAATCACGATGAGTGCTATTTAATGTTAATAAACCGACAAGGTCACTGGCATGTAAATACAATGATTAAAGGGTTTGCAACAGGTGTTCAAGGCTTTGCTTCGTCCTACTCAAACACAGGCGATATTTTATTAATCGGAAAAAATAAAGAAGATATGATCAAAGCGTTTGAAGAAATGAAGGCCATGAATGGTGGCATTGTCCTTGTAGAAAAAGGGGAAGTCATTGCAGATATACCATTATCCATTGGCGGGCTTTTATATGATGGGGATGTATTAACGCTAACAGAGAAAGAAAAAGCTTTAAAGCAAGCTTTAGCAGATCGTGGGTATCAATTAGGGGATGCTATTTACACATTATTATTTTTACAGTCCACTCATTTACCATATATTCGTATCACACCAAAAGGGATTTTCGATGTAATGAAGAATAAGTTATTATTACCTGCTGTTATGCGCTAATGTATGAAAGTGTAAACAGTTACTTTCATATGTAAATGTTCAAAGGAGAGTAATGCTTGTGTTCAAATCAAGGAAGTTATTAATGGCTATGGCATTTAGCGCTTTAGTGATCGGAGGATGCTCGAAGGATACTCCAAAGGTCAAAGAAGAAGATGAGACTGTAGCACAGGAAGAAACCGTAGTTGATGACCATGTGCAGCAACCAGCATTCGTAGCACCACTTACAGGTGAAGCAGTGCAAGAAGAAATAACTCAGCGGCCTATTATCGTGACGATTAATAATCATCCAGCCGCACGCCCGCAATCAGGGTTAGCTGCAGCTGATATCATTTATGAGATGCTGGCAGAAGGTAATGTGACTCGCTTTTTAGCAGTGTATCAAAGCGAGCTGCCTGAAAATATAGGACCTGTTCGTAGTGCACGCTCCTATTTTATCGATATGGCAAAAGGTTTCGATGCCTTTTATGTAGCTCATGGCTATAGTCCAGAGGCGAAAACGATGCTCGATAATCGAGTAGTCGATAATATCAATGGAATGGCTTATGATGGTATTCTTTTTAAACGTTCAAGCGAACGAATTGCACCACACAATTCATATATTACATCAGAAAAGATACTAAAGGGTGCTGAAATGGTAGGCGCTTCAATGAATTACAGTGAAAAAGTACTTCAGGCTTTTTATGAACCCGATGAACGTGGTAAAATAGGCATTGAAACAAGTCAAGTTGACATTTACTACGGAAATAATGAAGATTTCCACAATTCGTATGTGTATGATCATCAAAGTAATCACTATGAACGACAATCGGCTGGCGTGGACACAAAAGATATGTTAACCGGCGAAGCATTATCATTGGCAAATGTTCTATTTTTTGAAATGGATCACCAAATAGTGGATGATATTGGTCGCCAAACAATTGATTTAACTTCTGGTGGAAATGCGTATGTATTTCAAAATGGCTATTTGAGGGAAGTCAAATGGGCTAATGTGAATGGAATACCAACGGCTGTGGAGCAATCAGGGGAGCCTGTCAAGCTAGTACCAGGAAAGTCTTGGGTCCATTTTGTACCATCTTCACCAGGGTTACAAGCAATGGTGAAAACGCAGCCTTAAAGGGAGGAAAATTGCATGCAAATCGAAAAAATTCGAGGGCATCAAACAGATCAATTATTTAAAGCAGTGTTAGAGCTGAAAGACATCGAAGAATGCTATAAGTTTTTTGATGATTTATGTACGATTAGTGAAATTCAATCGTTGGCACAACGCTTTGAGGTTGCACATTTATTGCGTTTAAAGAAAACCTATGAATCCATTAAAAAGGAAACGGGTGCAAGTACTGCAACGATTTCACGTGTTCGTCGTTGCTTTGATTATGGAAACGATACATATGATGAAATGCTAGGTCGTTTGTATCCTGATGAAAAACCGTTTCAAGCACCAAAATAATAGTTGAAAATGAGACTGGGTAGAAGTTCTACTCAGTCTTTTTCATTTTTTTGTCGTCCATCATAAGCTATACTTGTAAACGAATAGATAGAAAACGATAGGTGGTAAAATAAATGGATTATTTAGAATGGAGACATGTGTTCAAGTTAGATCCTGCAAAGGACATTTCAGATGAAGACTTAGAAAAAATTTGTGAGTCTGGAACTGATGTTATTTTAGTCGGTGGCACAGATAATGTGACATTGGATGGGGTACTAGATTTACTTGTTCGTGTTAGAAGGTTCGAAGTCCCGATAGCTTTAGAAATTTCCACGATTGATGCGATTACACCGGGCTATGACTATTACTTCATTCCGACGGTCTTAAATAGCGATGATCCAAAATGGATTAAAAATTTGCATCATGCAGCAATTAAAGAATTTGGAGATATCATGGTGTGGGATGAATTAGTTGCAGAAGGTTATTGTATTTTAAATCCTGATTGTAAAGTGGCACAAGTAACAGGTGCTACAACTAATTTATCAATTGACGATATCGTAGCCTATGCACGTATGGCGGAAAATTTCTTTAAACTTCCCGTATTTTATTTAGAGTACAGTGGAATTTACGGGAATCCAGAGGTAGTACGTGCTGTGAAAAATGAATTGAAGCATACTAAGCTATTTTATGGTGGGGGAATTACATCAGCCAAGCAGGCAGAGGAAATGGCCCTGTTCGCAGATACGGTTGTAGTTGGAAATATTATTTATGATGATTTAAAAGTGGCACTTGCGACTGTTAAGGCTGTTAAAAATACGTTATAATTTTAGAACAAATGTTTGTAAGGCGGTGCGAAATGGAACAGTTAACAAAAAATTTACTAGCAGGGATGAATCCTGAACAAGAGAGAGCAGTCAAAACCACTGAGGGACCACTACTGATCATGGCTGGTGCTGGATCAGGAAAAACACGAGTATTAACACATCGTATTGCTTACTTAATCATAGAAAAGGAAGTATATCCATCCAAAGTTTTAGCCATTACATTTACTAATAAAGCTGCTCGAGAAATGCGAGAGCGTATTGACGGTATTCTAGGCAATGGGACTGGCGATAGTATGTGGGTATCAACTTTCCACTCCATGTGTGTAAGAATTTTACGTCGCAATATCGATCAACTAGGCATATCTCGTAATTTTTCCATTCTAGATTCTACGGATCAACTTTCGGTGATTAAAAATGTAATGAAGGATGAGAATATTGATCCGAAGCGGTTTGAGCCACGAGCAATTTTAAATGCTATTAGTGCAGCCAAAAACGAGTGCATTACAGCAGATGATTACGAGGGTCAAATGAATGATAAAAACCCTTATGAACAAACCGTTGCACGTGTTTATAAAGGCTATGAAAAAAGATTACGTCGCAACCAATCCCTCGATTTTGATGATTTAATTATGACAACCATAACGTTGTTCAAGCGCGTACCAGAAGTGCTGGAATACTATCAAAATAAATTTCAATATATTCATGTAGATGAATATCAGGATACCAATAAATCCCAATATTTACTTGTGCAATTATTAGCTAAAAAATTTAAAAATATTTGTGTTGTAGGGGATTCTGACCAATCTATATATCGCTGGCGCGGTGCAGATATTGGTAATATCCTTTCCTTTGAAAAGGATTATCCGAATGCTAAGGTGATTATGCTTGAACAAAACTATCGTTCATCTAAACGCATCCTACAAGCAGCAAATGACGTCATTCAAAATAATACAACACGTTATCCAAAAGAACTGCGCACAGAAAATGCAGAGGGTGAAAAAATTGCGTTATACAAAGCTTATAATGAGCAGGAAGAAGCACAATTTGTTGTACAAACCATCCAACAGTTGATGGAAAAGGAAAATCGTACATTTGATGATTTTGCCATATTATATCGTACGAATGCTCAGTCTCGTGTGATGGAGGAAGTACTAGTTAAATCCAATATGGTTTATCAAATTGTTGGCGGGACAAAGTTCTATGATCGAAAAGAAATTAAAGACTTACTTGCTTATTTGCGCCTAATTGCTAATAATGACGATGATTTATCACTTGCACGTATTATTAATGAACCAAAGCGTAGTATTGGTGCCACATCTTTTGAGAAAATGGCCCGCTATGCTATTGAGCAGGATCGCTCCATTTTTGATGCTATGAATGATCTCATTTTCATGGGTCTGTCTGGGAAAGCAGCGAATTCAGCAGAACAATTTTATGCAATGATTAAAGGTTTTACAGAAATGCAAGAATATTTATCGGTCACTGAACTAGTTGAGCAAGTCATTGATAAATCTGGCTACCGTACAATGCTACAAAATGAAAAGACGATAGAGGCTGAAAGTCGTTTAGAGAATATTGAAGAATTTTTATCTGTCACAAAAGCATTTGAGGAGCGCAGTGATGATAAAAGTCTCATAGCGTTTTTAACGGATTTAGCATTAATAGCTGATATCGATGCTCTTGATAAAGAGGATGCATCCAAGGGAAATATTATTTTAATGACGATGCATGCTGCTAAGGGCTTGGAGTTTCCTATTGTTTTTATTATCGGTATGGAAGAAAACATTTTCCCTCATTCACGCTCCCTTGATGATCAAGATGAAATGGAAGAGGAACGCCGCCTTATGTATGTTGGGGTGACGCGTGCAGAGGAACGTTTATTTTTAACATGTGCACAAAGCCGTACAATTTTTGGCCGTTCCAGCTTTAATAATGCTTCCCGATTTTTAAGTGAGATTTCTGAAGATATTACCGAGTCTATTTCCAAAGCTGGTGCTAAAGCGAATGTACCGTTTGCTACTAGCAATCGTTCAACAGGTTATCAAAAACGTACACTTGGGTCCGTTCAACAAACTCAGCCTGCCACAGCTCGCTTACAATCAACAGGCGGGGATCAATTTGGCTGGAAGGCTGGAGATAAAGCCGTCCATAAAAAGTGGGGCACAGGTATGGTTGTAAGTGTAAAAGGCGAAGGTGATAGTACTGAGCTTGATATTGCATTTCCACAACCAATTGGTATTAAGCGATTACTGGCACAATTTGCACCGATTGAAAAAGCGTAAGCGGAGGAACGTAAATGAACGAAATAGAACAGCGAATAGCGGAGTTGAATAAATTATTACATGAATATGGTTATGCCTATTATGTACTAGATAAACCGGTCGTTGCTGACAGTGTTTATGATCAATTATTGCATGAATTGATTGCCTTAGAAGAGGCCAATCCATCACTTATTTTTCCCGATTCACCTACTCAGCGTGTTGGAGGAACAGTTGTAGAAGGCTTTAAAAAGGTGACACATGATTACCCGATGCTAAGTCTATCAAACGCTTTTAACGAAGCAGATTTACAAGAATTTGATCGTAAGGTTCGACAGGCTATTGGGGATCATTTCTCTTATGTATGTGAGCTGAAAATAGATGGTCTTGCCATTTCGTTAAAATATGAAAATGGCGTGTTTGTCCAAGGGGCAACAAGAGGAGATGGTGTTGTTGGGGAAGAAATTACAGCCAATTTAAAGACCATTTATGCCATACCTCTCCGTTTAAAAGAGCCGATTACAATAGAAGTACGCGGTGAAGCGTACATGCCAAAAAAATCATTTGAAAAATTAAATGCCCAACGTGCTGACAATGGTGAAGAACTATTTGCTAATCCACGTAATGCTGCTGCAGGCTCTTTGAGGCAGTTAGACCCTAAAATTGCAGCAAGTCGCCAGCTATCAACTTTCATCTATGCCATTGGTGGTGATGGTGAGGTTTATAGTATCGACGGACATGCAGAAATGCTTGATTATTTAGAGGATCTAGGTTTCCCTTCCAATAAAGAGCGTCAGCGTTGCTCTACAATCGAAGAAGTAATGGCCTTTATTGAGCATTGGACAGAAAACCGTCCACATTTAGCCTATGAAATTGATGGGATCGTAATAAAAGTCGATCGCTATGCTCAGCAGGATGAGCTAGGCTATACGGCCAAAAGTCCACGCTGGGCTATTGCTTATAAATTCCCAGCAGAGGAAGTTGTCACGACATTACTAGATATTGATTTAACAGTAGGGCGTACAGGGGTTGTCACACCAACAGCTATTTTAACGCCTGTTCAAGTAGCGGGGACAACAGTGCAACGAGCTTCATTACACAATGAAGATCTTATTCGGGAGAAAGATATACGCCTCGGGGATACGGTCATTATTCGAAAAGCTGGTGATATTATTCCACAAGTGGTCGGTGTGCTAATCGAGCAGCGTCCTGAAAACTCTGTGCCGTTTGAGATGCCCCAAAATTGTCCGGTATGTGATAGTGAATTGATTCGTATTGAGGGTGAAGTTGCTTTACGCTGTGTAAATCCTGCATGCTTTGCTCAAATTGCAGAAAGCATTAAATATTTTGTATCTCGTAATGCTATGAATATTGATGGCCTTGGAGATAAAGTAGTTGAGCAGTTATTACGTGCAGACTTAATACATGATGTTTCTGACTTATATCATTTAACAATAGAGCAATTAGTTGAACTAGAACGGATGGGCGAAAAATCCGCCACCAATTTAGTCAATGCGATTCAAGCCTCGAAGGAAAACTCGATGGAGCGTTTATTGATTGGTCTAGGAATTCGTCATGTTGGAGAAAAGGCTGCAAAAATCGTATCAGAGCAATTTGGTTCGATGGAAGCGGTCATGGCAGCAACAGAGGAACAACTTGTGGCTATTTATGAGATTGGCGATAAAATGGCATCTTCTTTAGTTGAATATTTCTCAAATGATGACGCACGTGCAGTCATTGAACGTCTTGCCGAGGTGGGCGTGAATATGACCTTTAAAGGAAAAAAAGTCGAAGTAGTGGTAGGCGATAGTCCTTTTGCAGGAAAAACAATTGTTTTAACTGGTAAACTTGAGCAATTGACACGTAACGAAGCAAAGGCGAAAATAGAAGAGTTAGGTGGGACTGTCACAGGCAGTGTCAGCAAAAAAACAGACCTTGTTATCGCAGGCGAGGATGCAGGCTCTAAGCTAGCAAAGGCTGAGCAATTAGGTATTGAAGTTTGGAATGAAGAAAACTTAATTGAACAACTTAACCTCATCTAATAAATACACTGATGACATACCTCAAGAAAGGTATGAATTACGCTAATGATTATTATCAGTGATTCGTCGAACCAAATTGATTATGAGTAAAGGAGCACTAAATAAAATGAAGTCTTTTCGACTCATTCCAGCACTTGTAGCAGCTGCAATGTTAGTCGGCTGTGTACCTTCTAATGAAGGAGGAACAGAGCTTACGCAGGAAACACAACAAGATGAAAAAACTGAAACAACTATTATCCCCAGCATACAAATTGATGAATCTTATTATAAGACACTTATTCCTTATAAAGAGAGTGCCAGTAGAGGTCTAGTTGTATCTAATGTTTATACGAAATATGATATGAAGGAAGTAGAAGCAGGTTTAATGCGTCTTTCTCACCATGAGTTTGACACTGAAAACTATTACTTCCAAGAGGGTCAATATTTAGCTGAAAGTACAGTGAGCTCTTGGCTGGCTCGAAGCTCTCAGACAGAAGATGGATTAAATCCACCGATAACTGATACAATGACCCCCGAAGAACGAGCAAAAAAGGCGCCTATCTACTTATCTCATATTATTGAGCAAAATTACTTAACAAAAACTAAAGATAATAAAGTGAAATTAGGTGGAATTTCAATAGGACTTGCGCTTAACTCCATTTATTATTATCAAAAAGAGCAGTATGGCGAATATTACGAGGAACCAATATCAGAGTCAGAGCTTGTTGAACAAGGCAAAAAAATGGCTGCTGAGATCGTTTCACGTTTACGTACACGCGATGAGCTAAAGGATATACCAATTGTAGTTGGCTTGTTTAAGCAACAAGCCCGCAATCAGATTATTCCTGGCGCCTATTTCAGCTATGGTGTAGCAAAAGCTGGACAGAACAACATTGCTGATTGGGAAGGGATAGATGAGAATTATGTATTATTTCCAACAGATGATTCGCAGGATGTTTATCGAGACGTGAGTAAAAACTTCAAAATCTTTAAGCAAGATGTTGATAAATATTTCTCGAATTATACAAGTGTTATTGGTACAGGTTTCTATCGTAATAAAGAAATCCAAAAACTGACGATCGAAATTCCTATTCAATTTTTCGGTAAAGCAGAAATCATTGGATTCACACAATATTTGACAGGTATTTTAATCAATCGATTTAATAATATTCATGTTGAGGTGAGTATTACTTCTGTCAATGGTCCGGAGGCATTAATCAATAAAAAGGCTAATGATACGGACCCTTATGTACATGTCTATGAATAAAATAGTCAGCCTTTGAGCTGACTATTTTTTTATGTAGATAGAGATACTTAAAGGAAAACAACTGGTATTGATTGACAACACTTCGTTATAGTAGTGAAAGTTTCTATATTTTTGGTGAAAGTTGTGATTTTTAATAGGAAAAATGTTATGATTATTGGCATGGTTAAAACTTTATCCAACCCTATTGTTATCGATAAAAACAATAAATGGAGCAAGTATTCGGAGGTGTAAAAAATGGCTAAATTAACAAAAGAAGAAGTAAAGCACGTGGCAAATTTAGCACGTCTTGCAATTACTGAAGAGGAAGCTGAGAAGTTTGCAGAACAGCTTGGTAAAATTACTGACTTTGCAGAGCAATTAAACGAACTAGATACAGCGAATGTTGAACCTACAACGCATGTTTTACCATTAGTCAATGTAATGCGTGAAGATGTTGCAGTAAAAGGTCTAGACCGTGAAGTAATGATGTTAAACGTAAAGGAACAAGAAGATGGTCAAGTAAAAGTACCAGCTATCATGTAATACTAAAACATAGGAGGATTCCTCATGACGTTATTTGAACGTTCAGCTAAGGAGTTACAAGCGGAAATTAAAGCAGGTAACTTATCTATCGCTGACTTAACGAAAGAAGCATACGAGCGCATTGCAAAGCTTGATGGCGATGTACAAGCATTCCTTGCTTCAAACGAAGAAAAAGCAACTGCACAAGCTGCTGAAATGGATAAAGTACCATTTGAAGAGCGTGGACCGCTATTTGGTCTTCCAATCGGTGTGAAAGACAATATCGTAACAGAAGGCTTAGAAACAACTTGTGCCTCAAAAATTTTGGAAGGCTTTATGCCAATTTATGATGCAACTGTTGTCAACAAGCTACGTGAAGCCGGTATGATTACAGTCGGTAAACTAAACATGGACGAGTTTGCAATGGGTTCATCTAATGAAAACTCATACTACAAAACAACGAAAAACCCATGGAATTTAAATCACGTGCCAGGAGGATCTTCAGGTGCATCTGCAGCTTCTGTAGCAGCAGGAGAAGTTCCATTCTCTCTTGGTTCAGATACAGGTGGTTCAATCCGTCAACCAGCAGCTTACTGTGGTGTTGTAGGGATGAAACCTACATATGGTCGTGTGTCTCGTTTTGGTCTAGTAGCATTCGCCTCTTCTTTAGATCAAATTGGACCAATTACACGCAATGTTGAAGATAATGCATTATTACTTGAGGCTATTGCAGGCTTAGATCCAAATGATTCTACTTCTGCTGACGTAGAGGTGCCAAACTATGCTGCAGCCCTTACTGGTGATATTAAAGGCTTACGTATCGCTGTACCAAAGGAATTCCTTGGTGAAGGTGTTGGCGAAGCAGCACGTCAATCAGTACTTGAGGCATTAGAGGTATTAAAAGGCTTAGGTGCAACTGTAGAAGAAGTATCACTTCCTCATTCGAAATACGCACTGGCTGCGTACTACATCCTTTCTTCATCTGAAGCGTCTTCTAACTTATCTCGTTTCGATGGTATCCGTTATGGTTTCCGTGCAGACAACGTGACAAATTTAATGGACCTTTATAAAGAAACACGTGCACAAGGTTTTGGGGATGAAGTAAAACGTCGTATCATGCTAGGAACTTATTCATTAAGCGCAGGTACGTATGATGCGTATTACAAAAAAGCACAACAAGCACGTACACTGATTAAAGCAGACTATGACAAAGTATTTGAAGACTTCGATGTCATCATTGGACCTACATCACCAACACCAGCTTTCAAAATTGGTGAAAATGTGGATGATCCGATGACAATGTATGCAAATGATATTTTAACAATTCCGATGAACCTAGCAGGCGTACCTGCTATTTCTATTCCATGTGGTTTGGACAACGGACTACCACTTGGTTTACAAATTATTGGTAAATACTTCGATGAAGCAACTATTTACCGTGTAGCTCATGCTTTTGAACAAGCAACGGAGTTCCATAAACAAGTTCCTCAAATGTGGGAGGGAAAATAACATGAACTTTGAAACAGTCATTGGTTTAGAAGTACACGTTGAGTTAAAAACAAACTCAAAAATCTTCTCACCAGCACCTGCTCACTTTGGTGCTGAACCAAATACAAATACAACAGTAATCGATTTAGGCTACCCTGGTGTGCTACCAGTTCTTAATAAAAATGTGGTAGATTTCGCTATGCGTGCAGCTCTTGCATTAAATATGGAAATCGAACAAGAAACAAAATTTGACCGTAAAAACTACTTCTACCCTGATAATCCGAAAGCTTATCAAATTTCTCAATTTGATAAGCCAATCGGTAAAAACGGCTGGATTGACATTGAAGTAGATGGCTATACAAAGCGTATCGGTATTACTCGTCTTCATATGGAAGAAGATGCGGGTAAACTTTCACATGCTGGAGATCATTCATTAGTGGACTTTAACCGTCAAGGTACTCCGCTTGTAGAAATCGTATCTGAGCCAGATATTCGTACGCCAAATGAAGCGTATGCTTACTTAGAAAAATTAAAATCAATTATCCAATATACAGATGTGTCTGACTGTAAAATGGAAGAAGGTTCACTTCGTTGTGATGCCAACATCTCTATTCGTCCTTATGGTCAAGAAGAGTTTGGTACAAAAACAGAGCTTAAAAACCTGAACTCTTTCAACTATGTTCGTCGTGGCTTAGAGCATGAGGAATTACGTCAAGCAGATGTATTATTATCAGGTGGCGTTATCGACCAAGAAACTCGTCGTTTCGATGAAAAAACGGGTAAAACTATTTTAATGCGTGTGAAGGAAGGAACAGATGATTACCGTTACTTCCCAGAGCCAGACTTAGTTCGTCTTTCTATTGATGACGCGTGGCTAGAGCGAGTAAAATCAGAAATTCCTGAGCTTCCAGATGCTCGTAAAAAACGTTATGTTGAAGAGCTAGGATTAACACCATATGATGCTGGAGTTCTTGTTATCTCTAAGGAAATTTCAGACTTCTTCGAGTCCATGATCGTCAAAGGGGCAGATGCAAAACTTTCTGCTAACTGGTTGATGGGGGATGTTTCTGCTTATTTAAACGCAGAACAAAAAGACTTAAAGGATACGGCATTAACACCTGAAAACCTTGCTGAAATGGTGAAATTAATCACGGATGGTACTATTTCTTCTAAAATCGGTAAAAAAGTGTTTGCTGAATTAGTTGAAAATGGCGGTTCTGCACAAGAAATTGTAAAAGCAAAAGGCTTAGTTCAAATTTCTGATGAAGGTGCTTTACTAGCCATTGTTACAGAAGTTTTAGATAACAATGCACAGTCTATCGAAGATTTCAAAAATGGTAAGGATCGTGCTATTGGCTTCTTAGTTGGTCAAATTATGAAAGCTACTAAAGGTCAAGCGAATCCACCAATGGTCAATAAATTATTGCAACAAGAAATTGCCAAACGATAATTAATCGTTGTAACATAGTAGCCGAGAGAGCTTAATCGCTTTCTCGGCTATTATTTTTCATAAATGTAACAAAATTGAAATTTGTAACACTTAATAGTTGTTTAAAAGGAGTATTCATAGCAAAATATAGAATAGATAATTATAAGGGGGACGAGAACCAATGAAAACAGAACAACAATATTTTAATGAAGCTATTTCGATTCAACAATATATGGACAATATGACGGCTCTTAAAGAAGAGAGCTTCCGCATTTATGACGACTTTGCAGTGCCAACAAACGATGGCTTCATTGAATTATTAAAAGACAAGCAACCAAAAATTTTAACGATTACGGAAGATTGGTGCGGAGATGCTATGTTAAACAATCCAATTGTTCGTCGTGTTGCTGAAGCAGCTGGATTGGACATGCGTACAGTGTTCCGTGATGCAGATACAGATCTAATTGATCGGTATTTAACAAATGGAGGTCGTGCTATTCCTATTTACTTGCTATTAGATAGCAATGGTGACGTAATCGGCAAATGGGGTCCACGTGCACCTGAACTACAAGAGCTTGTTGTAACGAAGCGTGCAAGCTTACCAGATAAAGAAGACCCAACATTTGAAGAGGCTCAAAAGGCCCTTTATGCGGAGATTCGTGAGGAAAATATAACGAACCAAACATATTGGACGTATGTCTATGAAGACTTTAAAAAACTGGTGACAAATGCGTTACAAAAGTAAAGCAACATTTTAGCGAGTAAATCGTTGAATGAATTAGAATCTTATGAAGCAGGAAGGTATGTTATGAAACGAGCAAGAATCATTTATAATCCTACATCTGGACGCGAAGCGTTTAAGAAGCATCTACCAGAGGTGTTGGAAAAATTAGAAGTAGCAGGCTATGAAACATCCTGTCACGCAACAACCGGTGAAGGCGATGCAACACTTGCAGCAAAAGATGCAGTAGACCGTGGCTTTGATATAATCATCGCAGTTGGTGGAGATGGCACTTTAAATGAAGTCGTTTCAGGTGTAAGTCCATTTGAAAACCGTCCAAAAGTTGGTCTAATTCCAATGGGCACTACAAATGATTTTGCCCGTGCCGTGCATATTCCGCGAAATATTGATGAAGCGGTAGACATTATTATACAAGGCGATACATTGCCAGTGGATGTCGGTTTATTAAATGGCGAACGCTACTTCATCAATATTGCTGCTGGCGGACGGATTACGGAGCTAACATATGAAGTACCAAGTAAAATGAAAACAATGCTTGGGCAGTTAGCCTATTATTTAAAAGCAGTGGAAATGATTCCATCCATCAAAGCCTCCCATATGCGTATAGAATATGATGGGGAAGTGTTTGACGGGGATGCCATGATGTTCTTATGTGGTTTAACCAACTCTGTAGGAGGCTTTGAAAAACTTGCACCAGATGCAAGTATCAATGATGGATACTTTACATTAATAGTGTTAAAGAAGGTTAGCCTGCCTGAGTTTATTCAACTAGCGGCTATGGCATTAAGAGGCGAACATTTAAATGATGACCGTGTCATTTACAAAAAAGCGAGTGTTGTCAAAGTCACTACTGAAAACGAAGTACATCTTAATCTAGATGGTGAATATGGCGGAGACGCTCCAGCTACCTTTGAAAATTTAAAACGTCATATCGAAATTTTTGTCCCTCTTGCAGATATTCGCGAAGAGGACCGTATATAATACATGAAAAGCTCATCTTCGTTTTAGCGAGGATGAGCTTTTTTGTATAAAGGATTCAGCGTACTCTTGAAGAACTCCACTTAAACTTTCGTATCAAACGACCAAAAAGATAATAGACTAAAGCAAATAGCCCACAGCAAAAAATTGGATATGTAGTAAGTCTAACCTTTAGAATTAGGGATTGTGAATGAATTAAGAAAAATGTTTGGCAAATGTGCGTATATTACTTGAACAAAATTTGAAACCTTATTAATAGGCTGAAATTTCGGTCCATTATAAAGGTTTTTTTCGTTGTAATAGTGGAAAATGGGGTATGGATAAGGGAAAGGAAGTGTTGCTTTTGTATAAGTCACAGGAGAAGAAGCTTATTTGGCTAAGCTTTGGTGTTGCAATCATTATGCTACTTTCCATTCTTGGAAGAATATTTGGGAGCTAGGGGGCAATGAGATGATAAACGAATCAGCAGTCTATTGGAGTCGTGCATTAACTGAGTTAACTTTATCGTTCCACATCATTTATGCAACGATAGGGGTCGGTGTCCCGTTAATGATCATGATTGCTCAATGGACTGGGTATAAAAAGAATGATGAGCATTATATTTTAATGGCCAGACGTTGGGCACGTGGCTTCGTCATTACGGTCGCCGTGGGTGTAGTGACGGGAACGGCAATTGGCTTACAACTATCATTATTATGGCCTAACTTTATGCAACTAGCTGGTCAAACCATTGCATTACCGCTTTTTTTGGAAACGTTTGCATTTTTCTTTGAAGCTATATTTTTGGGCATTTATTTATATACTTGGGACCGCTTTGATAGTCAGAAAAAGCATATGCTATTGTTAATTCCGGTTGCAGTAGGTGCATCGATGTCGGCTGTATTTATTACAATCGTGAATGCCTTTATGAATGCCCCGAGAGGCTTCGATATTGTCGACGGGAACCTTGTTAATATTCAACCCTTCTTAGCGATGTTTAATCCTGCTATGCCGACAAAGGTGGCGCATGTACTCGTAACAGCGTATATGACATCTGCATTTGTTTTAGCCGCTATAGCAGGATACCGAATGCTTAAAGGATCGAAACATGTATACCATAAAAAAGCATTACTGTTACTGATGAAAATTGGTTTAATTTTCTCCATTGCAGCAGCTGTGATTGGAGATTTCTCAGGAAAATACTTAGCGGAATATCAACCAGAAAAATTAGCCGCAGCGGAATGGCATTTTGAAACGGAAGGAAAGGCTTCTCTTGTCTTATTTGGCGTGCTAGATGGAGAAGAGGTGAAATATGCCATCAAAATTCCGTATGCTTTAAGCATTCTTGCACATTTTAATCCTAATGCAGAGGTAATTGGATTAGATCAATTCGAGGAAGAGGATATACCACCACTCTATATTCATTATCTCTTTGATATTATGGTCTCCATAGGTATGTTTATGGTGCTAGTTTCATTATTGTATGTTGTAGGGAAAGCACGGGGCTGGCAGTTTATTCATTCACGCTGGTATCGATGGATCGTTGTGGCGGGGGGACCACTTTCTATCATTGCTATTGAAGCGGGCTGGTGGCTTGCTGAGGTTGGACGTCAACCATGGATTCTTTATGGCTTGATGCGAACTCTAGAAGGGGCCACAACGAGTGATCATGTGGATTTAATGCTGTTGTTATTTGCAGGTGTATATGCAGTATTAGCGGTAGGAAGTGTTGTCGTCTTGGTGCGAATGTTTAAAAAGAATCCCATTGAGCGTGAGATTGAAGATCGCCACTCTGAAAAAGGCGGTGACATCCTATGACATTAGAGATTCTAGGTATTTCAGTATTGTGGATTTTTCTATTTGGCTATGTCATTGTCGCATCGATTGATTTCGGTGCCGGTTTCTTTAACGCCTATAGCCTATTGATTGGGAAGAATCATATTTTAACGAATATTATTAAACGATATTTATCGCCTGTTTGGGAAGTAACCAATGTCTTTTTGGTATTCTTCTTTGTAGGGATCGTAGGATTTTTCCCACAAACTGCTTTTTACTACGGAACCATTTTACTTATACCCGTCAGCATTTCCCTTGTGCTATTAGCCATTCGAGGTTCCTATTATGCCTTTGAATCGTATGGTACAAGAGGACATATTGGTTACACGCTGACGTATGGTGTAGCAGGTTTATTAATTCCTGCATCGTTGTCTGTTGTCTTTGCCATTGCTGGTGGAGGGTATGTGGATCTCGTTAAAGGGCAGCCTGTTTTAAACTATTGGACTTTATATACGAGTCCATTTGCTTGGAGCATTGTTGTACTGAGTATTGCAGCTGTACTTTACATTTCCGCAGTATTCTTAACTTGGTATGCTCATAAAGCGAATGACAAGGAAGCAACGAAGCTAATGAGAAAATATGCACTTTTATGGGCAGCTCCTTTAATGATCAGCGCATTAGGCATTATGTATGAGATGAAGTCCATTAACCCTGAAAGTTATAGTCACATGGTGAATTTATGGTGGATGTTTGCAATATCAGCCATATTATTTATGATTACAGTGTTCCTCATTGCCATGCGTAAAAAATATGGGCTCGCAGTTGCGCTTCTGATTGCTCAATTTGCGGTAGCATTTTTCGCTTATGGTATTGCGCAATATCCATATTTACTGTATCCATATTTAACGATTTATGATGGCTTCACAAGTACACAAATGGCAATTGCTTTAATCATCGCCTTTATTTTAGGACTGTGTCTCCTACTTCCATCACTTTATTTATTGATGAAATTATTCTTGTTCAATAAAAACTATGTGACCGGAAAAGAAGACAATCACGCATAGGAGGAAATGAGTATATGCAAAGTTTTTTAATTTTTTATGCGCCTTTTATTGTCGTCATTCTTGGAATCTTGTGTGCATTTTGGTGGGCACCAAGGGATTATCATATAACAAAAGAGCAAGGAAAGAGTCGCGAATAGCGGCTCTTTTTTCAAGTTAGCTAGAAGAACCGTATAACGGGCAGGTCTTGTTCTTTTTTCATTCGCCAACACATGCTACAATAAGGAGATTGAAATGGAGGATGTACGAATGTCAGCACCCGTGAAAAAGAATGAACGACTTTCAGTTTATATAGAAGACTTAACACATGACGGCAATGGTGTCGCTAAGGTAGATGGCTATCCATTATTTATACAAGGCGCACTTCCGAACGAAACAGCCGAAATCCATGTGATGAAAACTTTAAAAAATTATGGCTTTGCCAAAGTTGTAGATATTATTAAGCCATCACCCGATCGAGTAGAAGCTCCATGCGATTACTTTAAGCAATGCGGAGGCTGTCAATTACAGCATTTATCCTATGAGGGCCAGCTCAAATGGAAAGAAAATATGGTGCGCAATGTGATGCAACGCATTGGTAAAATTGATGCACCGGTTCTGCCTGTAAAAGGAATGAAAGAGCCTTGGCATTACCGTAATAAAGCGCAAATTCCTTTCTCTGAAAATGAAGCAGGACAAGCTATTGCTGGTTTCTATAAAACAAAGACGCATAGCATTGTGGATATGGAGCGTTGCTTGATTCAAACAGGAGAAGCAGATGCAATTTTAGCAGGCTTGAAAAAAGAATTAGTAGCGATAGGCATGCGCCCATACAATGAATATTCCCACGAAGGCATGTTGCGCCATGTTGTCATTCGTAAAGCACGGGCAACAGGTGAGGTCATGGTTGTCCTCGTGACGAAAAAGAAAAAATTCCCACAAAAAGAAGCAGCCGTTGCAGTAATTCAAAAGCTTGTTCCGAACGTCACTTCAATTATGCAAAATGTGAATCATGAGAAAACGAATGTGATTTTTGGTGATGACACACTGAACCTTTGGGGGAAGGATGTCATTATTGACACAATTGGCGACGTCCGCTTTGAAATTTCCGCTCGCTCCTTCTATCAGGTCAACCCAGAACAAACGGAGGTCCTCTATAAACAAGCACTTGATTATGCTAACTTGCAAGGGGATGAACGAGTAATTGATGCGTATTGTGGAATTGGAACAATCTCCTTGTTCCTTGCACAAAAGGCAAAGGCAGTCATGGGCGTTGAAATTGTCCCACAAGCGATAGAAGATGCCAAACGTAACGCGGTCCTAAATGGTTTTACAAATACTTATTTTGAGGCCGGCCCAGCTGAGGAAGTTATACCAAGATGGTATAAGGAAGGAAAGGAAGCAGACGTACTGGTAGTTGATCCACCACGTAAAGGCTGTGATGAAGCACTTTTAAAAACCATTTTAGAGCAACGACCAAAGCGAGTGGTCTATGTCTCCTGCAACCCAGCTACAATAGCACGCGACCTTCGTATTTTGGAGGATGGCGGCTACCAAACACAAGAAATTCAACCAGTAGATATGTTCCCGCACTCCTCACATTGTGAAGCGGTTGCGTGGCTAGAGTTGGTATAATAGAAAAGCAGTTGATATAGATAAATTTCTATACCATCTGCTTTTTATAATGTTTCATACAGTTGTTTTTGAGTTAAAGTGAGTTATACAGATAGTGAGAGGATTTGGAATGAACATGATAGATAATTTTTGGCGTGATTTGCCGCGTCCATTTTTTGTACTGGCACCGATGGAAGATGTTACAGATGTTGTTTTCCGTCAAGTAGTCAGTGAAGCCGGAAGACCGGACGTATTTTTCACAGAGTTTACGAATTCGGATAGCTATTGTCATCCAGAGGGACAGAAAAGTGTCCGTGGCCGTTTGATTTTTACGGAGGATGAGCAGCCGATGGTGGCACATATTTGGGGGGATAATCCTGAGTATTTTCGTCTAATGAGTATTGGCATGGCAGAGCTAGGGTTTAAAGGTATCGATATTAATATGGGCTGTCCTGTGCCAAATGTGGCATCGAGGGGAAAAGGGAGTGGCCTTATTCTACGTCCAGATGTGGCGGCAGAATTGATTCAAGCTGCAAAGGCTGGTGGACTGCCTGTCAGTGTGAAAACACGACTTGGCTATAAGGATGTAGAGGAATGGGAGGAATGGTTAACGCATATTTTCAAACAAGATATTGCGAACCTGTCGATTCATTTACGCACAAGAAAGGAAATGAGCCAAGTTGATGCACATTGGGAGCTCATTCCGGAAATCAAAAAATTACGCGATCGTATCGCACCTAATACGCTACTAACGATCAATGGAGACATCCCTGACAGACAAACTGGGCTAGAGCTTGCCGAAAAATATGGGATTGATGGCGTAATGATTGGACGAGGTATTTTTAAAAATCCCTTTGCTTTTGAAAAAGAACCAAAGGCGCATAGCAGTAAAGAGTATATTGACCTGTTAAGATTGCAGCTAGATCTTCAAGATCAATATGCGGAAGAACTCCCACGCTCTATCACAGGACTTCATCGCTTTTTCAAAATATATGTCAAAGGATTCCGAGGCGCCGGTGAGTTAAGAGGCCAATTGATGAACACGAAATCAACAGATGAAGTGCGTGCATTGCTTGATCGCTTTGAAGCAAATCACGTTGAGTGAATTCTACTTCATTAGGGTAAGGTAAGCAGTATTCTGTCACTAAACAGAAACTTGCCTTTTTGGAATGTGCATATTACAATAAAAAGTAAGTTAATAGCAGGTTTGAGTAACTGAGAGACCATTGAAAACATATGTGCCTAACGTACATATGCTTTTGATGGTCTTTTTTTATCGTTAAAATGATGAGGGAGGAAATAAATGATGAGTACAGCTTCTGCGTTACAACGACAACAAACAATAGAGGAACTTCAAGATAGGGAGTACGATTTATTAGTAATTGGTGGCGGTATTACAGGTTGTGGTATTGCACTGGATGCTATTGCTCGCGGTCTTTCTGTAGCATTAGTGGAAATGCAGGATTTTGCAGCAGGAACTTCTAGCCGTTCCACAAAATTGGTACATGGCGGTTTACGATATTTAAAGCAATTTGAAATAAAAGAGGTAGCAGAGTTAGGGAAGGAACGTGCAATTGTTTATGAAAATGGTCCACATGTGACAACACCGGTTTGGATGTTATTGCCTTTTCATAAGGGAGGCACATTTGGAAAATACTCTACAAATCTCGGCTTGCGTGTCTATGATTTTTTAGCAGGAGTTAAACGTGCAGAACGCCGTTATATGTTAAATACAGGTCAAACCATTGAAAAGGAGCCATTAGTGAAAACAAAGGGATTACTTGGCGGTGGTATGTATGTAGAGTATCGTACTGATGATGCTCGTTTAACCATTGAAGTTGCAAAGGCAGCCATTGAAAGAGGGGCAACATTATTGAATTATATAAAAGCCGAAAACTTTTTATATAATGAACAGCAAAAAATAAGTGGTATTGTTGCGACGGATTTATTAACCAATCATCCAATCGAAATTCGTGCAAAGGCTGTCGTTAATGCTGCTGGTCCATGGGTGGACGATGTGCGCACAATTGAAGGGAAGCAAGCAGGGAAGCATTTAATTTTATCGAAAGGTGTGCATATTGTTTTTGATGAATCCAAATTTCCGTTAAAGCAAGCTGTTTATTTTGATACCCCTGATGGTCGCATGGTATTTGCCATCCCTCGACAAGGAAAAACATATGTGGGGACAACAGATACATTTTATGAAGGCGATGCTCGCAATATGGATATTTATCAAGAGGACCGCGATTATATCATGAACGCTATTCGTTATATGTTCCCAAGCGTGAAGGTGACCGATGCGGATATTGAATCAAGTTGGGCAGGCGTTCGTCCATTGATTCATGAGGACGGAAAAAATCCATCTGAAATTTCTCGTAAGGATGAAGTGTGGATTTCGCCATCGGGGCTTGTAACAATTGCAGGTGGGAAATTAACCGGCTATCGCAAAATGGCTGAAACCGTATTAAATACGATTACACAGGAGCTAGAGCAACAATTTGGTATTAAATCCTCTCCATGTACAACAAAAAACATTCCGATTTCTGGTGGCCATATTGGCGGTTCACGTAAATTTTATGCCTTCTTATATGACTATACAAGAGTAGGCAAGAAAATAGGCTTATCTGAGGAAGAGGCCAAATTTTTAACACAGCATTATGGTAGCAATGTAGAAATTGTTTTTAATTATGTAAAGGAGGGACACCCGATCTTACCATCATGGCTGTATGCGCAGTTAATGTATGGTATTCATCATGAAATGGTCGTTCATCCAAATGATTTTATGGTTCGCCGGACAGGATATATGTTCTTCCAAATGGCAATTGTTCGACAATATGAAGAGGCAATTCTAGATGAAATGGCTAAGCAACTCAACTGGACAGTACAGCAACGGACACAATATGAAGAAGATGTAAAGAAAGAAATAAAACGAGCGACAACTGCGCTATAATGATGTAGTTACTCTCAACATAATATAAGGGTGAGCGTTCACTTTGTATTAGAAGGGAAGGAGAGAATGGAATGCATTTTGATAATCAACAGGTGATTCCTGCTGCGCGTACCGTCAAGCAATTTGACGAGATAATAGCAAGTCCATTCGATTATATTGTGCTATTGGAGGTGCACATTAGCTTATTGATGTCTTTAAAGCGTGAGGCACATCGACATGGAAAGAAATTAATTATTCATGCGGATTTAATTCATGGTTTAAAAACAGATAATTTTGCAGCGGACTTTTTATGTAATGATATTCGTCCGGCTGGCATTATTTCAACGCGTTCCAATATGCTAATGAAAGCCAAAGCTCGTGGAATTATGGCTATTCAACGTGTGTTTTTGATTGATACGATTGCTCTTGAAAAAAGTTATTCGATGATTGAAACAGCGCAGCCTGATTATATTGAGCTATTACCTGGCATTATTCCGTCGATGATTCAGGAAATCCATGAACGTACTCAAATCCCTGTTATTACAGGTGGCTTAGTACGTACAGTGGACAATATTGAAGAAGCATTAGCTGGTGGTGCTATCGCTGTTACAACATCTAATAGACAATTATGGGAAAATTTCAAAAAATAGTTGACTCTGTATGTTTTTTTCTCTAAAATGGACATAAGTTCATACGCACGTGGTTAGGAAAAGGAACCCACATTTGTTCATCTACATGTATTAATGTAGTTTGATTGGATGTGGGTTCCTTTTTGTTTTCTATGGGCTATTATCACAAAGGGGGATTAAACTATGTCTACGTTTACAGCTGAGCTGGTCGGCACAATGATTCTTATTTTATTTGGTGGCGGCGTAGTAGCAGGTGCCGTGCTAAACAAATCAAAAGGCTTTGGTGGTGGATGGATCGTCATTACCTTTGCATGGGGGCTTGCGGTTGCAATGGCAGCTTATGCAGTAGGTGGGATCAGTGGTGCTCACCTAAATCCGGCATTAACAATTGCCCTTGCCACGATTGGAAACTTTCCTTGGGCAGACGTGCCAGCCTATATTGCTGCACAAATGATTGGTGCATTTTTAGGGGCTACACTTGTTTACTTCATGTATTTACCACATTGGCAGGCAACAGCAGATGCCGATGTAAAATTAGCGCCATTTTCCACAATGCCAGCTATTAAGCATCCTTTATCAAATCTATTATCAGAAATGATAGGAACATTTATTTTAGTTTTAGGAATTTTAGCTTTAGGTACAAATACTATTACAGATGGTTTAAATCCATTTTTAGTTGGTATGTTAATTATTGTAATTGGGATGGCGTTAGGGGGCCCAACAGGTTATGCCATAAACCCAGCTCGTGATTTAGGTCCACGTATTGCGCATTTTATTTTACCGATTGCAGGTAAAGGAGATTCTGGCTGGAGCTATGCATGGGTACCAGTTGTGGGTCCAATTATTGGAGGTACATTTGGTGCATTGTTTTTCCAACAAATATTTGAAGGGGAAAATAGTATTGCTTTTTGGATTGTTGCAGTAATTGTGATTGCTATTTTCATAGGAGCACAATTAACGGTTAAGAATGTTCAAGTAGAAGACTAATTTATTTGGAGGGATTTCTATGTCAGAAAAAAAATATATTTTAGCGTTAGACCAAGGAACTACAAGCTCAAGAGCTATTCTTTTTGATGAAACGGGTAAAATCGTACACACAGCACAACAAGAATTCCATCAACATTTTCCACAAGCAGGCTGGGTAGAGCATCATGCAGAGGAAATTTGGTCATCTATTCTATCTTGTATTGCAACAGTGTTATCAGAAAAAGGTGTGAGTTCAAATCAAATTGCAGGGATTGGGATTACCAATCAACGTGAAACAACCGTAGTATGGGATAAACATACTGGCAAGCCTGTATATAACGCAATTGTTTGGCAATCACGTCAAACGAATGAAATTTGTGAGCAATTAAAGGAAAGCGGTTACAATGATTTATTCCGTGATAAAACAGGTTTATTAATAGATGCTTATTTCTCAGGTACAAAAGTGAAGTGGATTTTAGATCATGTTGAGGGAGCTCGTGAAAAAGCCGAGGCAGGAGAGTTGCTATTCGGCACAATTGATACTTGGCTAATTTGGAAGCTATCTGGTGGAAAAGTTCATGTAACAGACTATTCAAATGCCTCTCGTACATTGATGTATAATATCCATGATTTAAAGTGGGATGAAGAACTATTAGAAATTTTAACAGTTCCCGCCTCTATGCTACCAGAAGTACGTCCTTCTTCTGAAGTTTATGGCTATACAGAGGAGGCATTATTCTTTGGCTCTGCTGTCCCAATTGCGGGAGCTGCAGGCGACCAACAAGCAGCCCTATTTGGTCAGGCATGCTTTGAGGAAGGTATGGTTAAAAACACATATGGCACAGGTTGCTTTATGTTAATGAATACTGGTGAAAAGGCAGTGAAGTCAGATAATGGCTTATTGACTACATTAGCCTGGGGCTTAGATGGCAAAGTAACCTATGCTTTAGAGGGAAGTATTTTTGTAGCAGGTTCTGCGATTCAATGGTTACGTGACGGTTTACGTATGTTCCGTAATGCAAGTGAATCAGAGCAATATGCAACACGTGTAGAGTCAACGGATGGTGTTTATGTTGTCCCCGCATTTGTTGGCTTAGGAACACCGTACTGGGATTCTGATGTGCGCGGAGCTATCTTTGGCTTAACACGAGGAACTGCGAAGGAGCATTTTGTACGTGCTACGCTAGAATCATTAGCATATCAAACAAAGGATGTATTAGCAGCGATGGAGGCAGATGCAAATATTCCACTAGCCAAATTACGTGTAGATGGCGGAGCTGTGGCTAATGATTTCTTAATGCAATTCCAGGCAGATTTATTGGATGTTCCTGTGGATCGCCCTATTATTAATGAAACAACCGCTTTAGGAGCAGCGTATTTAGCTGGCTTAGCAGTTGGCTATTGGCATTCGACAGAGGAAATCGGCAAATATTGGAATTTAGATCGTCAATTTACCCCTAATATGAGTAATGACCATCGAGATAAAATTTATGGAGGATGGAAAAAGGCTGTTGCTGCAGCGCAAGTATTTAAGTAAGCCAATCATTTGAGAGGCTGGGACATAGCTAGCTTCAATTAATGAGAAATCCGAATTCGAATGCATTCAAATTTGGATTTCTCTATTTTTTATGTTGTCTCCAGATTGCTCTTAACTAATGTCCAATTTTTCTTCTAGCATGAATTCTTTTTCAAACAGCTCATCGTATAGTTAGTTTGACTTTTCAATCAGTCAGATGCTGATGGCGGGGTTCTTGTTTGTATGCACGGCTTTTATACTTCTGATATTTTTATTTGAGAAAGGTGAAGAAAACGTCTAATTCTTTATAGAGTTGTGCATTTTTGTCGTTAGGAATAGAGGATTTAGAGAGATGTCAGAGAATTGTATATAAGTACCATTATACGTAATGACGTGCTTATAGGAGTTGTATGAAAATGGTTGTGACAACCAGACCGTTAAAAATTAAATATAAAAAGTTAGCTAATCCTTTTCAGGAGTTTATGCAGATCAGTCCTAACAATAATGCCCTTACGAAGGAAGTAGTCTTTCTACGTTATATTGGTATACCTGATTCTGTAGATCTTTATAAAGAAGATATTGTAAAAATGGATGAGTATTTCTCAAAGCAAAGCGTATTTTATTTACGACTACATAGGCTTGAGGTCATCAATAATAAGAAAGATGCAGATAGACTGTCGGAGCTATGGGAGGATTGGCAGGTTGCTGCTGATAGTATGCAATTACTGTATGAGACATCTTTATGCGGTAAATTAGCGAATGATCAACTTGAATGGACAAAAAAGCTAAGCTTTAGAAATATTCTCCATCTTTTTAAAGAACAACAACCGCATGCGAATGATACTTTACTAAAAAACTTTGCCGTTAAATTTTTATATTGGATGGAATATTATTTACCACAAATTTTTTCTATGGAAAATCAAGCATCCTCTAAAATTGTTTTTATAGGTGACATTACGCAGCATGAATCATTATTCTTATACTTTTTATCGACACTTGGCTGCGATATATGCTATATGAATCCTAAAGGGGATATCACTAATTTATATCCTATCATAGCAGCATCATCTAATTTGCAGAGTTGTCCTGATTGCTATGAAAAAGAATTCATAATCCCTAAAATGCTTTCGATGAAAAGCATACCACCACAACAACCGACGATTCTCCCAACCCCTAGCTCTAGTATGGTTACTTCAGAAGAGTGTAGTTATGAACAGTTGGCTTCTTTAGCGACGTCTGTTGTCATGATAAAGACATTTGCCGAGGATGGTAAATTGTTATGTTTTGGCTCTGGAGTGGTTCTCCATCGCGATGGCTATATTTTGACGAACTTACATGTTGTAGGTGGTGGGAAATATTATTCTGTGCTATATGAAAATGATCCAAACGAATATACTACGCATCAATTTGTGAAATATCATGATATACATGATCTGGCTATTTTGAAAGTGGACAGAACAGGCCAACCTTTACCTGTTAAAATGGATGGTCATTTAGTCAGAGGACAAAAAATTGTAGCGATTGGCAGTCCTCTCGGTTTATTTAATTCTGTCTCGGATGGAATTGTTGCGGGATTTAGAGATATACAAAAAATGTCTATGGTTCAATTTACAGCTGCTATTTCAAACGGAAGTTCAGGTGGTGCTTTATTGGATATGCAAGGGAGGTTGGTCGGTTTAATTACAGCTGGCTTTAATGATGGTCAGAACCTTAATTTGGCTGTACCGGCACATGTCATCTATCAATTTGCTCAAAACTTTATTGAGTTACCTAGTTAGTTTCCACTATTCAACCATTGCTTTTTTATGCGTAATCTAATAGAATGTAAAACGGTATAAATGAACGAAATAAATTACCTTTAATACGGTCCAGAGAGGCTGAAAAGGGCTACATGATATTTTTAGGCTTATAATATCTTTGCTTTGGCATGCCCTTTTGTCTTCTCTGACTAAAGGGCTTTTATTTTTGTTCAAATACACCTCTTTTAAAGGAAGTCCCGTGAGGCTTCAAAAGAGAATGGACAAAACAACAATAATCCATTCACTCGAACGCTAAAAGAGAGAGACAACAAAAATCTGGAGGTTAGAAAGAATGGATTATCGAAAAAAAACCGTGGTCGCTTCAGTGGCCGGGTTAACGCTAGAAGGAATGGACATTATGTTTATTTCTTTTGCGATGACTATGATTATTGCAGAATTTAACATTGATCTGGCAACGGGTGGATTAATTTCATCTATCACGAATATTGGTATGCTTTTAGGTGGGATTATTTTTGGTGTGCTTGCAGATAAGTACGGTCGGGTAAAAGTGTTCACATATACCATCATATTGTTTGCAATCGGTACTGCCTTAACAGGAATAGCAACAAGTATTGAACAAGTTTATGTATATAGATTTATCGCTGGACTAGGTGCTGGTGGGGAGTACGGTATCGGAATGGCGCTTGTCGCCGAGGCTTGGCCAAAAAATAAACAAGGAAGAGCCTCTTCATATGTGAGTGTAGGTGCACAATATGGGGTCATCTTAGCTGCTTTATTAAGCGCCGTTATTTTACCGACACTAGGATGGAGAGCACTATTCTTTGTTGGCGTATTGCCAGTAATCTTTGCCTTTATGGTACGAAAAAATCTTCATGAATCACCAGAATGGCTGGCGTCACAAAATAATCAACGTAACAAAGAGAAAAAAGGAAAATTGGCACAGCTATTTGCAACACCTCGTGTCACTATGACGACCTTAACCTTAATAGTTATGGCAACTGTTCAAATTGCAGGCTATAATGGCCTGATGATCTGGCTACCATCCATGCTCCAAAAATCGCAAGGCTTATCTGTTTCAAGCTCAGCCTTGTGGACAATTAGTACTGCAGTCGGCATGATTATCGGTATGCTCACTTTCGGAAGATTTATGGATCGTTTTGGTGCGAAACGTGCATTTGGTATCTTTTTATTGGCTTCTGCATGTGCCGTATTCCTATACTCCTTTGCGACAGGAGCTGTAGCTATCTTATTGGGAGGGGCAATTGTAGGATTCTTCTCTAATGGGATGTTTGCTGGCTACGGTGCATTAATTAGTAGCTTCTATCCAGTGCAAATTCGTAGTACAGCAACAAATACAATTTTTAACTTTGGTCGAGCAATAGGAGGATTTTCACCAATCTTTGTCGGCTATATTTTACAAAGCTATGATATGACAGTCGTTATGATTTACTTAGCAGCGTTATATGGCATTTCCTTTATGGTCATGCTAACACTGAAGGGCTCGACTGAGGACTTGCAAACAGCTTAATGCTATCCATTACAAAAGAACGAATTCCACTTCTTCAAAAGAGAGGGATTCGTTCTTTTCTTGTTAGTTTTTAATTATAATAAACCTTTTGAACGTTTCTCAGCGATTTCCACGAGGCGTTTTGTAATTTCTCCTCCAACGGAACCATTAGCGCGAGAAGATGCTTCTGGCCCAAGCTGAACGCCAAACTCTTGTGCAATTTCATATTTCATTTGATTCACGGCTTCTTGTACACCAGGTACTAGAAGTTTATTTGAGCTACGATTATTATTAGCCATTATTCTCACCTCCTTGCATATAGAATGGTTGCCTACAAACTTTTCATACATTTTAAAAGAAGGAAACGCACACGCTAATTGCTAACAGCAACAACTTGTGGAAATCAAGCTAAAATGAGCAAACTGTCTGTTATAATAAAGCCTGGCTCTTTGCTAAAGAAGGTTGATTAAAAGGAGGAATTTATTAATGACGAATAATGATATTCTCATTCGTTTACGCTACGCGTTAGATATAAAAAATGTAGATATGGTGGAAATATTTAAGCTAGGTGGCATGGATTATACGAAGGAAGAAATAGTAAACATGCTTCTTAAGGTGAATGATGAGGAAGAAGCACCAGAAGAATACATCAAATGTAATAATAAAATGGTAGAAGCCTTTTTGAATGGTTTCATTACTTTTAAACGAGGTCCTCAAAAACCAAAGGAAGGACAGCCAGATGGTCCATTACCTGTCTCTGGGAAAGAAAGCCCAAATAATATGCTTTTAAAGAAAGTGAAAATTGCCTTAGCTTTAACAACGGAGGACATGCTTGAAATATTATATGATGGTGGGATTAAAGTAACAAAAGGTGAATTAGGTGCGATTTTAAGAAACCCAAGTCATCGTAATTATAAAGAATGTGGCGATTCATTTGTTCGTAATTTCTTAAGAGGCTTAACATATAAATATAGAGAATAATACACTAATATAGCGAGAATCAATCATAAAGTACCATTTTTTTCTTTTAAATTAGTTGACAATTTGTGACGGAATTGTGTACAATCAAATTATCACAAAATGTTCACAAAAAAGATGAAAAATGTTCACAAACAAAGGGGTGCTTGTATGATTTATTTTGACATCTTATTAGTAGCTATTGCATGTGTTACAATGCCTTTTATTGTTGCGGTTATGCTAGATATTTTTTATGCAGAACGAAAAAAAGTTCGTTTTTCATTAAGACGTACTTCATTATGGTATGTGGCTATGTTTGCTCTATCCTTTATACCATCTGTATTACTGATTACACAAAACGTATAGATGATTCAAACACTTAGGGGTAAGTGGAAAATATGCAGCTGTGACATGAAACCATGTTATAGCTGTTTTTATTTTGCCCAATAAATTAGAAGAACTAGTAACGAAGTAGTATAAAATATGTATATTTTAAATTGGTAGCATTGACTACTTTTTCCCATTGTGTTAATTTTGGGAGGGAAAAGATAGGCAAATTTACTAAAAAGTAAAGATGCAAAGCTACAGGTCTAAGGGAATAAGTACTTAGATGGCTAGGTTGCAAAAGAGTGCTAGTTGTATCCATTAAATTCTAGTTTTAGTTCTTTTTATGCCTATTTCTTTCGGAATAGGCTTTTTATTTGCAAAAAAACGTATAAGGAGGAAAAAAGTCATGAAGTTATGGAAAAACATCTCATTAAAAAACAAACTTTTATTGACGGTTTCCATTGTTGTGTTATTGCTTATAGCCGTCATCACTACTCAAAGTATTAAAGAATTAAACAATCGAATGACTGTTGATTTGGAACAAGAGTTAAAAAGCGTTGGTTTGTTAACAGCGATGAATTTAGATAGTAATGAAGTGAAGGATTTATTGTCTGAAAAAGGAGAAAAGAACGCCAAATTTACGAAGGTACAAAAGCAACTCGATATGATTCAAGAACAACAAGGTATTATGAGTTGGAGTTATATTTGGGATGTACAGGATGAAGGTGGGGTCAATCCGATTGGCTATACATCTAATTTGAATGAGGTCTATGAAGCAGGAGAAATTTTTACCGATTTAGCGAATGAGCATGTAGAAACAGCAAAATTAGCTATTCAAAATAATAGTACAGAAGTAACAGATATATTCGAGGATCCTTTTGGTTCCTGGAGAACAGTTTTCAGCCCCATTCACGATGATAATGGACAATTGATAGCGCTATTAGGAATTGACTACTCTGCAGACTATATCAATACCATTATTAAAGCAAGTGTTATTAAGCAAATTGTCATTGCAATTATCGGAATTTTAATTTTATTAGTATTAGTTTACATAATTATAGATCGTTTATTAAAGCCACTTCAAAAAGTGGTAAATGTAGCAAACCAAGTAGCAAATGGGGAGCTAATAAATGTTGATTTAGATATTACTAAAGATGAAATCGGCAATTTATCAGCATCTATTCAAACAATGGTTGCCAATTTACAACATATTATTTTAAACATCCGAAATACTTCGAATCACGTTTCTTCTGCAGCGACTCAATTAACGGTCAATGCTGGTGAGACTTATAACAGCTCTACTAATATTGCCAATGATGTAAGGCAAATTACCCAAAATGCAGAAGCTTCTATGACAATGACGGAGGAAACAGCAGCTGCTATGGAGGAGACTGCAACTGGTATCCAACAAATTGCTGACTCAGCAAATACAGCGGCAGAATCTTCTATTTCGGCATCACAAGCATCTGAACGAGGCAATCAGGTTGTGCATCAAGTTATTGCACAAATGGAATTAATCAATGATTCAGTTGAGCAAATTGGCACTACGATTAACGGCTTACATGTTAATACTAAAAAAATTAGTGACATTGTCAGCTTAATTACGGCTATTGCGGACCAGACAAATCTTTTAGCATTGAACGCAGCCATTGAAGCGGCACGAGCAGGGGAACATGGGAAGGGCTTCGCTGTTGTAGCTGATGAGGTGAGAAGACTGGCTGAGCAATCCTCACAGTCAGCAACGGAAATATATAATTTAATTAGTTCGATTCAGTCAGATTCCAATGCCTCTCTTACTGTTATGGAAAAAGGAAAAGAAGATGTAAAAGTAGGTATGACATTTACTAATGAGGTGGGAGAAATCTTTAAGGAAATTCTTACTTCCTCAGAAGAAGTGGCAAATCAAATACGTGAAATTTCGGCAGCCTCTCAGCAAATCTCTGCCTCCTCGGAGGAAGTGGCTGCATCTGTTAATAACATTAAACAATCTGCAGAATTATCGGCTGATTTTTCTTCTAATGTTTCCAAATCTACACAAGAGCAGTTAACGACAATGCTGGAAGTGAAAGATGCTTCCTCAGCTCTTGGGCAAACAGCAGAAGAGCTTCAAGCACTTGTGACAAAATTCAAATTGGAGAATGATCAAGATGAACATTAATTTTACAGGCAAAAATGTTTTAATTACTGGCTCTAGTAAAGGGATCGGCAAAGCCATTGCATTAGGCTTTGCCCAACATGGGGCTAATATTTTAATCAATTATATTGGGGATGAGCACGAGGCAGAGACAGTTCGAATGGAGGCTGAAAAGTTTGGTGTTAAAGCGTTGACCTTCCATGCAGATGTTTCTAAATCTCAGGAAGTGCAGGACATGTATCAATACATGGACAAGCATTTAGGAGAAATTGATATTCTTGTGAATAATGCAGGGTTTGCACAGGCATCCAGCATTACTGATTTGACGGATGAACAATGGGACAAAATGATTAAGGTTCATTTATATGGATGCTTCTATAATTGCCGTGAAGCTGCTAAAAGAATGAAAGAACGTGATACAGGGAAAATCATTAATATTTCTTCTGATATAGGGAGCTTAGGCTGTGAAGAATTTACGCATTATTCTGCCGCTAAAGGTGCTATTAATGCCTTTACAAAAGCTTTAGCTAGAGAATTAGCACCATCTATACTTGTTAATGCAGTAGCTCCAAGCGGTACGTTTACGGACATTTTAAAAGAGTTTGGGGACAACTATGTGGAGGAAGAATCGGCAAAATACCCATTAAAACGTTTAGCACAGCCAGAAGAAATCGCCAAAAGTGTATTATTTTTAGCCTCTCAGCATGCTAATTTCTATACAGGTCAAATATTAACACCTAATGGCGGCGTTGTAATGAACGGATAATGGAAACTAAGGAGTACGTGCATGTTAAATATAATCATCTTTAGCTTATACTTACTATTTATTTATTATATTGGCTATAAAGGGTACAAGCGTGTCAACACAGCAGAGGATTTAATTGTTGCTGGATGGAGCATGCCTCTATCTGTTGTCACAGGAAGCTTAGTCGCGGCTTTATTAGCTGCTCCATTCTTTTTTGCAGCAGTTGGCTCAGGCTATACGAGTGGTGGCTTTGAAGGTTCAGCAACAATGGGTGGCTTAGGAACTTGTATGATTCTTGGTGCACTCATTTGGACAAAGCCACTACGTCGTTTAAAGGGCTGGACATTAGCAGATTACTATGGTCTGCGCTATGGTAGTAAAAAGCTAGGCGCCTATACAGGTGTTGTCATGGCTATTGCCTTTGGTGTATTTAATGCGGCAGCATTAACAGTCGGTGGTACATATATTATTCAGCAGCTCTTACAAATTGACTTCATTCCTGCAGCCCTTCTATTTGTATCGTTAACAGCTATCTATTCGGTTATAGGCGGTTTATGGGCAGTCGCTTATACAGAAATTGTACAGGGTGCACTTGCCGTAGCAGGAATTCTAGGAATTACTATCTTTATTTTATTTTACTATCCAGACGTGACCTTTAATCCTGATTGGTGGAATATTCATACATTGTTTGAGAAAGCAGGAGCCGAGTTTTGGACGCTTTATCTTGTCTTAGCACTTGGGGACATTCCAGCAGTTGATCTTGGTCAAAGGGTAGCAGCGGCGAAAAGTCCAAGAGTAGCTCAGCGCAGTATGATCATTGCGGGGACTATAGTTATTGCGATCAGCTGGATTCCAGGAATGTTGGGTGAGGCTTTCAAATCTATTTATCCTAATAGTACTAACCCAGAAACATTAATGCTTACCTTTGCACAAGGTTATTTCCCACCGCTTTTGGCAGCCATTTTTTTAACGGCTATGGCAGCTATGGGGATGTCCACGGTAGCTGCATGCTATGTAGCGACTTCAGGGATTGTCACAAAGAACATTTATTTAGATTTTATTAATCGTAACCCTGATCCTAAAAAGCTGCTAAGATTTTCACGTGCTGTCATTCTATCAAGTGCTTTACTAGGGCTAGTGTTAGCAATCAGCTTTCAAAAGGTTATTGATTTAGCGTATTTAGCATGGGATGTTATTTTTGTAACGATATTCTGGCCAATCGTTTTAGGACCATTTTGGAAACGTGTAAGTACACCTGCTGTATGGGCAAGTATATCCGTTGGCCTCATCTATTACATTGTGACTTCATTGACATTTGTTCCTAGTTTGTCCATCCAATCAGAAGGATTCCTCGGCCTATTAAATGAATTATGGCAGGCACCGGTATTTTCGGGCGTTGTTATTACGGGGATTACTATTGTCGTCGTAAGCCTACTAGTGCCACCATCACAGCATGTTCTTGAGATGCACAAAATAGAAAAAGATAAAACGCTAGACGACGTAAGCAGTAAAGAGGAATTAGTCGGTCGCTAATAGAGAACATGAGATCCTTGTACATTCATCGATCTCATGTTTTTTATGTTAGAGAAATAAGTATGAAAAGATAGATTCAAGAATAGATTGCTAGTACATTAAACTATTTCTCTAGCGATTATCTTTATAAAGGCGGGATATGAATGAAAATTATTTTCTTCATTTTATTAGGGATCATCTATCTTTTTCTAGCAAATGCGATTGAACTAGCCATTATTAAGCAGCTCTTTTTTTTAATCGGTTTAGCTTTAGTGAGTATAGGAATTATTCGGTATATAAAAGAGCGTTATGTGGAATCACAAAAGTATGCGCAAATGAAGGAAGCTAGTGAGGAGGAGATGAAGGCGATCCCTCACACTCAATGCCTATTATCAGAGGACGCTTTAAAGGGATTATTGCTAAATGAACAGACAAATATGTTCATCTTCGCTCAAAGGGAAGAATTAGAGGAAGCACTTAAAATAATAGAAATTCCGTTTAGTAAAATCTATGAAGTAGCTATGATGGAGGATGAAATGTTCGTCCTACGAACTAAAAATTACTTAATGAGCGGCTCGTTGCTAGGGGAAGAGGAAGAGTTAGCAGAAGAAGAGGAAGATGAAGAGGATGACACTGTTTCACAACTATCATTAAAGTTTGTAGTCGATCATTTATCAGAGCCTATTTTAGAGTATATATTTATGGATCAAGGGGAACATCCTATAGCGAGAGATGAGGAAGAATATGAAGAAGCAATGGAATTATGTGAGAAATGGTTTCAAAAGATAAGTGTTATTATTAAGCGCCATGAGCTGGAAAGAGTGCCAATTAGACATTGGCAATAATGAAAAGATAAAAGCTATCTCAAATCTAGAAAAAATGGAGATAGCTTTTAACATCGTTCTTTTAAATTTTAAACTGTTTTAATTGGCCATTTAATTCCTCTGCTAATCCAGCGAGCTGATTAGCGCTTCGAGCAATTTCATCCATAGTAGCAGCCGTTTCCTCCACAGTCGCTGTCGTTTGTTCAACTCCAGCAGCCGATTCCTGTGAAATAGAGGCCATTTCATCAATAGAAGCATTGATCGATTCTGAACCATCGGCTAGTTCATTTAAATTATCGGAGATAGTAGTAATATTATCAATCATATCCTCTACAGCACTCGATATTTGTTCAAATGTTTCACTTGTTTGATCAAGCTGTGCTGTTCCTCTTTTGACTTCCTCATAGCCTGTCTGTAAGGCAGTAGTGACAGTACCTGTCTCACCTTGAATACGGTTGACGATTGTTGAAATATCAGTCACTGAGAATTGCACTTGTTCGGCAAGCTTGCGGACCTCATCTGCTACAACAGCAAAGCCCTTCCCATGTTCACCTGCTCGTGCTGCTTCAATAGCTGCATTTAAAGCGAGTAAATTGGTTTGGTTGGAAATATCATCTATCACAGAAACCAGTTTGGAGATTTCAGCAGACTGATCATTTAAATTTTCAACCTTTTTCACGGAATCTAACATGATTTCATTAATAGCGGCCATTTGCTGTGTAGATTGAATCATTAAGTTTTTGCCACTAATCGTTAAAGCCTGAACCTGGCTAGAATGCTCTTTTAGCTCGGTACCTTCTTGTGTTGTTTCTTGAATACTACGTTTGAACGCTGTCATCGTTTCAGCTAAATCACCCGTTGTGGAGGCTTGCGTTTCTGTGCCAGAAGCTAGCTCCTGCATAGTCACTGTAATTTGTTCAGTACCCGCCTGTACTTCATTGGAAGATTGCGCTAGCTCCTCGCTACTTGCTGCTACAGTTTCAGAAACCGTATAAATGGATTGAATGGTTTGCTTTAATTGAACATTCATCTCGTTTGCTGAAGACATTAACGTTCCAATTTCATCGCGTGTTTTTACAGTTAATGGGTCAAGCTGTAAATTACCATCTGCTAATTCCTTCATACGATTTGCTACTACCTTAATGGGCTTAGAAATCGTACTAGCAGTAACAATGGCGATTAGAATACCAATAATCGTTAAGATGGAGCTGAAAATAATGCCGATCGTACGATTAGTAGAGCTCGTTGTTACAACATCATTACCAACAGCTGTAATGGCTTCTTCACGGTCATTAGCTAGTTGTTCATAGCCATTGCGTACGTTCGACACGAGATTTTGTGTATCCATTAAATTTTCTAAAGCTAGTTCCTTATTGCCCTTTTGATAGACATCGAATACTTCTGTCTTCACAATTTGGCTCCAATCACGTGCAAGTTCTACAGTTTTAGTGCGTTCCTCGGATGTATCATATTTGTCTAGCAGCGCATTATTATCTTCAGCTATTTGACGATACTCATTAAACGTTTCCTTATATTTTTCATCGCCGGTTAACACATAGTTTAAGGCTGCTGACAACCGGACACTCATAGAGAGTGCTAAATTGTTACTTGCATTGAGAACTACTAAATCTTCCTTTACTAAAGCCTTTGCTTGTTTCTCCATAGCTGTATTGGAAGTATAAGTGTAACCTGTAAAGCTAACGACTAAAACTAACAAAAATATAAATGCACTTAAAATTTTTGCTTTAAGTGTTTTAAACTGATAAATGCCTTTCATTTCCCCATCCCTTTACCTAACTCCATATAGAGTATTTTGAATAACAACTTTTATTTTATAACTATTTAGATAGATTAATAAGCCATTTGGTAAAAATAATTAAAAATAGTTTTTTAGTTCAACAGTATAATTATTTTTCTTTTATGAATAGTAAAATATGTATAGCTGATGGATAGTTGATTACAATAATTATGTGAAATTTCCTAATTACGAAGAAAAAACACCTGAAGCAAAATGCCTCAAGTGATATTATCCCCTTTAAGTAGACAATGTAAAAAAAACTACACTAAACTGTAGTTAACATTCTACTTAAAGGGGATT
>NZ_JBWKZL010000020.1:0-30881 GCF_059424475.1 Lysinibacillus sp. GW247-5R2A
TAGCGCCGATAGAATATCGACACCAGATGGCTGCGTAGTGTTTTTTAGTGCTGTCTACTTGACAGGGGTAAGTCCAAGCCTTCTTTCAACACTACTGTTTATTACGCTTTCTCTTTATGTAAAGGTTATTTCAGCATTTTTTTGATGTGCTTCAGCTCACCAATTAAATAATCAATTTGCTTCTGCATATTATCAATTTGCACGTTTGATTGGCTGTCACCATTATTATTTTGAGAAGAATCCTTATTCGCATTAACGAGTGCCTCTAGAGCAAGACCTGCTGCAATGGTTTGGAGGCCATCTCCAAGAGTTGAGATAGCTGTGCCAATATAAGATAACTTAGCTGCATAAATTTCCAAGGAATCATTGTTTTGATCGGGCTTATTATTTCTCCCCATTATCCTTCCTCCTTATGTTTGTCATTACTTGCATCATATGCGTGAGGAAGAGAAAAGGAGAACGATTTAAATGATTCATAAGAAATGATAAAATTAGCAGAACGACTACATATTGGAGGATCGGCCATTGACACCTATAGAGTTTGTTGAAATGGATGGACAATTATTGGAGGGGATAGGCAGTTATTGTTTGAGGAGCAGGCTATACAGGTAAAAATAAATGGCTACATCAACAATTTGAAAAGGGCTTACGTTATGTACAGTTAGTAGAAGATCATCAACAAGTCGCCACGGCACCTTATGATTTCGAATTATTGGTTTACCCATTTACTGAAGATGTAGAGTTACCGTATTTTCCTGAAAATTGGCATGAACGTTTAACAGGCTATCACAACTTGACGATTCTTCGATTTTTTCAATGTCCATATGTAAAAGTCGCAACGGAGAACATTTTAGCCGCTGCCAGTATGCTAGATATTTCAGTAGACTTAATCGAAATCCAAAGCCGTGATGAGTTGATGGAAAAATCACCGACACCCTATGGGATCTTCTCTGTCATCGATAAAGGACAACTTATTTCCTTTCACCGATTAACGGTTCATTCTATTTATAAAAAGCTTCAAACCCTATTAGAAGAACCTGTGTAAAAAAATTACCATGATTTGAAACTTTTTCAGTCGCTGGCACGTTATATTTTTATAGTATTTCTATGATTCAATTGAATTTTTAGTTGACTGCTACAAGGAAATGAGTAAAATTAGAAGGCAGTACCATTATATACCTTAAGCTTCTATAGGGAATGATGGGTCCATAAGCATTTGGATGTAAGATGCTTGGAAGCAGGATCAGACAAGGTCTGTCATAAAATTTCGACAGTCTTTTTCTTTTCGTCTTCTGTATAACCTGTTAAGATGGTAATAGTGTGACAACAAGTTAGTGTATATGAGAGTGGTGACAATCAAGATGGATGAACAGAAAAATGAAAGTACGGAACAGCAGCAAGAGCCAACACCTGCTGAAATTAAGCCGGCAGGACAATTTATACAATTAAAACCGTTTAAATTCATCATGCTAATGTTCTTTACAATTCTTATTACTGCCGGTTTAACGATTTTTGCGTTAACATTTGGTGATAAGAAAGTAGTAGAAGTGAAAGTTCCTGTAGAACGTGAGGAATTTACGAAATTATATGAAGCATTTGATTTACTGAAAAATAACTATTACAAAGATATTGAAGATGAAAAGGTTGTCGATGGTGCAATTAATGGCATGTTCGACGCATTAGGAGATCCGTACTCTGATTTTATGGTGAAGGAAGAAGCAGACCAATTTAACTCTGGTTTATCTTCAAGCTTCCAAGGAATTGGTGCAGAAATTCAAGAACGTAATGGTTATATTACAGTTGTGTCACCGATTAAAAATTCCCCTGCTGAGAAGGCAGGCTTATTACCAAAAGATATCATCTTAACAGTTGATGGGAAAAGCATTCAAGGTTTCAGTGCTACAGAAGCAGTAGCGTTAATTCGCGGCGAAAAGGGAACGCCTGTGAAATTATCAGTGAAACGTGGCGACAATACGGAGCCAATTCAAATGACAATTGTTCGTGATGAAATCCCAGTAGAAACTGTTTATGGTGAAATGCTTGATGGCAATATTGCTCATATTCAAATTACATCATTTAGTGAACAAACTGCCCAAGAGCTTGAAAAAATCCTCGTGGAGTACGAAGGCAAAGGCATGAAGGGGATTGTTTTAGATTTACGTCAAAATCCAGGTGGCTACTTAAAGGCTGCAGTGGATATTTCTAATCTATTCGTTCCAGAAGGCAAGGCCATTGTACAGGTACAGGAAAAGGATGCAGAACCAGAAGTCACAAATGCGATTGCTGGAAAAAAATACAACCTACCAATTACAGTGCTAGTTGATGGTGGTAGTGCTTCTGCCTCTGAGATTTTAGCTGGTGCTTTAAAAGAATCTGTTGGTGCAAAGGTTGTCGGTGAAACATCCTTCGGTAAAGGCACAGTCCAAAATGTAACTCCGTTAAAAGACGGCTCTAATCTGAAATTTACTACAGGTAAATGGTTAACGCCGAAAGGTAACTGGATTAATGAAAAAGGGATTACTCCTGATGTCAAGGTCGCTTATCCAACATATGCGTCTTTACCATACTTGAATGCTTCTATAGAAATGAAGGCAGGTATGCAATCAGACTCTGTGAAGGCGGCAGAGGAGATGCTCCAAGTATTAGGGTACGAGCCTGGTGAAATAGATGGTCTTTTCGATGACAATACAGCGCATGCAGTAGAACAATTACAGGCTGCGAATAATCTTGAAGAGACAGGTGTTTTAACAGGAAACACAACGTATGCTTTAATGGATGCTTTACGTGCAAAAATGAAAGCTGATGATCCTCAGTTGTTAAAAGCGAAAGAGCTTCTTTTAGGTACAGCTGATAAGACTGAGGAAACTACAAACTAACATTACAGCTGTCGCAACAGTCGTCTTCACGGCATCTGCGACAGCTTTTTTTATAGGAGGAAGAAGAGTATGAAGGATGTATACCTATTTAGTGGCTTTTTAGGAAGTGGCAAAACATCGATGCTGACAGATGTGATTCGCCAACTAAAGGAGAAAAATTTAAAGCCCGCTGTTATTATGAATGAACTGGGCAAGCTACCATTTGACTCACAGGCCGTGGAAAAGGATATTCCGCTCAAAGAGATGCTAGAAGGCTGTATTTGCTGTTCAGGTGCTGAAAAAACAGAGGCACAAATTCAATCTCTTCTATTAGATAGTGATTTTGATGTATTAATTATTGAAACAACGGGTGCTGCCCATCCGGTCGAGGCTTTAGATGCGGTATATTCACCATTGTTTGCTGATAAGCTTAATGTCAAAGGCATTGTAACTGTGGCAGATTCAAAGCTATGGCTTCATCGTGATACGCTGACACCACAAGTACGTTCTCTATTTATGGAACAAATTCGCCATGCTCACTTATTATTAGCAAATAAAACGGATCTTTTAACAGAGGCAGAGCAAGGGCAAGTAGTCTATGAGCTACAAAGCTTAAATCCCCATGCCTTTATTTTGCAAACGACGAATGGACGAGTACCACTGTCATTATTAGAGAATTTAAAGGCAACGGCACAAATGGATAAAGCTGATATTGTGAAAGCACCGATAGCCTCTATGCAACTTGGCTCGCGCTTAGTAGAATTCACTGATATGGAGTTTACCCAGGAGCAATTTGAAGAATGGCTGCGTGCTTTACCTGAAACAATTTATCGAATGAAAGGGTATGTGCCGATAGAAGGCATTAAAAATCCAATGCTGTTCCAATATGCATATGGCATGGTTCAATGGCTACCGGAATATATAAAAATGCCAGCGAAGCTTGTTATTATCGGTGAAAACGTAGGGTCTCTTCCTGTCATTGGCATTCAATAAAGAAAATGTAAACCTGTGGAATATTGCACAATTTAGACAATGTGTAGATTACGCAGGTTTTTTTATTTTTATGTAAAGGGAATGTAACATGTCTGTAATATGTTTGTAATATAAATGGTGAGAAGAGCCACTAGAACTAGTGATATCACAATTCTGGTGGCTTTCGATCAGGTGCATTAGAGTAACTGAATCATTGAATAACGCATACATTTGGAATTCATTTTTATGGTGAATTTACGATAATATTTGCTAGATTTATAGGGGTGTCAACCCACTTTCAAACGTAAGTATTTCATAGATTGGTTAATCCTACTAAGAAATATAGCAAAAAAACCCCGATTTTTCGCGTATTTATTTCCGTGTTGGCGTAGTTAGCAGATGCTGGTAAGAATTTAATGAAAATTATCCTTTACGATTAATGGCATAGAAGGAGGAATTGCAAACATGAAAAAAACACTAACTGCAATTTGTGCAACATTTCTTTTAGCAGCTCCAATTCAAATAGCTTCTGCTGCTACAAATACAACAGAGGGGAATTCAGTAAAGCAAACAACAAACTGTAAAGTTTATTATAAATGGTCTAACAATCATAAATGGAATATTCAATTCCCGCAGGCATCTACACCATCTAAGGAGACGCCTACAACAAATAATGATAATACGGCAACTACGCCAAACAATAATCAATCATCACAAAATGAAAAGCCAGCAACACCACCAACTAGCTCTACACCTTCAACAACAACTTCAGATGTGAACGCATTTGAACAAGAGGTAGTAAAATTAACAAACGCTGAACGTACAAAAGCTGGTTTATCTCCATTACAAACAGATGATAAATTAATGGCGGCAGCTCGTGAAAAATCACAAGATATGCAAAGTAATAACTATTTCTCACATACAAGTCCAACATTCGGTTCACCATTTGATCGTATGAAAGCTTTAGGAATTGCCTATAAAAGTGCAGGAGAAAACATTGCTCAAGGTCAACGTTCTCCACAAGAAGTAGTACAAGCGTGGATGGACTCACCGGGTCACCGTGCTAACATTTTAAATGGTAAATTTACGCATATTGGTGTAGGTTACGTGAAATCAGGTAACTACTGGACACAACAATTTATTACAAAATAAGATTTGTGTTAACGAAAGTGTCTTATAAGTCTACTAGGCTTATAGGGCATTTTTTGATTGTAGGAATGTCGAAGAGGGTTGTACAAGTAAAGCTAAAATAACTATTAGGAAGATGCCTAGATAAAATCGTCGGGGCATCTTTTTTATGCTGGAGAATCCGTTATCAACTTGTTTGAAATAAGAGAAAAATGCTTATACTCTCCAGTAGAGGAGGCGTTTTATGGATAGAGTGGAATATATGATGAAAAGCCTGCAAAAAGCATTCTACCATTCCTCTGATTTGACAGTCAGACAGGTAGATTGGCATGAGGGCCATACAGCTATTTTATGCTTTTACGCTTCTCTTGTAGATGCTAAGGAAGTTCAAAGGGTTTTAGATACAATTTATGCGCGTTTAGATACAGCAAAGCCTTTTTGGAGTGAAACATTAATTACGACATTAGAAAATTTTTCATTACCCCTTGCGATTGAGCGAGTTTGTCAGGGAGAAACTATCGTTATTTTGCCTGATACAGGAAAAATGCTGGCGCTTACTATAGTGAATGAAGTTCGACGTAACCTCGAAGAACCGAGTAGCGAAAGTATTTTACGCGGTTCACATGAAGGTCTAATTGAACGTGTGGATACCAATTTAGCGTTAATACGTAGACGTGTCAATAATCCTGCATTGGTCGTGAAATCATTTTCGATTGGCGAACAAACGAAATCAAAGGCGTATTATCTTTATATGGATGGGGTTATAAAGCCAGAGACATTACAAGAGATAGAGAAGCGGATTGCTGCTCTGCAAATTGATTATTTTTATAGCTCTGGTCAATTAAGTGATGCGCTGGAGGACTCTGTGTTATCTCCTTTTCCGCAATTGTTAAATACGGAGCATCCAGACCGGGTAGTAGCCAATTTAGTGGAGGGGAAGGTTGTGGTCATGACGGATATTTCACCGACCGCATTTATTGCTCCTGTCACTTTTTTTTCATTCTATCAGACGCCAGATGATTATAATGGTCGCGTTGTTGTCGGTTCTTTTTATAAAATTGTTCGACTTCTGTCGTTTTTAACCGCTGTTTTTTTACCAGCCTTTTATATTGCCATTATAAGCTTTCATTTTGAAGTGCTACCATTGGAATTAAGTAATCAAGTGAAAAATGACGTGAATGACATTCCTTATCGACCGCTAATTGAAGCTTTGATTCTAGAGATTATTATGGAATTGATTCGAGAGTCCAGCATTCGATTACCTCAATCGGTAGGGCAAACAATTGGAATCGTAGGGGGATTAGTCATAGGGGATGCTATCGTCAGTGCAGGATTAGTTTCTAATTTAATGGTCATTGTTGTGGCATTAACCGCTATTTCTAGCTATGTTGTCCCGTCAGTCGAGTTAAATAGTACTATTCGCATGATCCGTTTTCCGTTTATGGTACTTGCCTCTTTGTTTGGTTTTTTAGGGATTGTCGTAGGAGTTGTCATTTTACTTATTCATTTAATTAATTTAACGTCTTTAAAACAGCCTTATTTTTCACCTATCATCCCTTTTCAACCGAAGGCAGTGCTTAAAATTTTTCTACGCTGGCCGTTTATTAAACCGACCGTGCAGGTTACTTCGTTTCAACCACCAAAAGATAAGCAAACGAAAAACGAGGATACACCATGAATGTTTCCCTGACAAAGGCGCAGTTCTTTTTACTATTATTTATTTTTCAAACAGGAGTTGTCTACATCGCCTTTCAAACTCCGTTAATCATTTCCAGTAAAAATAACTCATGGTTCATTTTTATTATAGCGAGTGTCATACATTATGGCCTACTCCTATTTTTTGAAAGGTATTACTCGTATTTCTATTTAAATGCTTTTTTTCGTTTGGTGTATCAAATCTATTGGCTACTAGTGACCGTTGTCTTTATTGCCTATATGAGCTATGTTTTGGCATCGTGGGTGCTACCACAAACGCCCGAGTGGATTGTTGTTGTGATTATAGTAGCCCTTTCGTTATATGCCAACTTAAGTAGACCAGAAACGGTTATCAATATTGGTGTATTACTCATTCCCCTTATTTTTCTATTTGTGATTTTTCTCATGCTAGCCATACCAGATTTAACGTGGAGTAATCTTTTTCCGATTGAATGGAATCATACAAAACAAATAGTAGCTGGCCTGATTCATAGTATCTATGCCTATTTTGGCATTGAAATGTACCTTATTTATCGCCCATTTTTACAAAAAGATTTACAAGTAAAGGGAAGACCCTTATGGACCTATCAGCTAGTCATATTCGTCTTTTACTTTATGTCGGTACTTTTTACGCAAATGTTTTTCTCTTTGGATGAAATTAATCTCATACCAGAGCCCATTATGTATATTTTAAAATCACAGGAAGTCACATTTGTGAAACGACTTGATATTTTTTTCGTTTATATTTGGCTGTCCTGGTCGATTGTTACTATTATGATTTATGGGCTCTCTTTCCGAGTGCTTCATTTTATGAAACAACAGAAACATCCGAAAAGAAGTATTATTGTGTATCATCTTTTCCTAGCCATTCTACCGCTTTTTGTCCTACATTTTCGAAGCATTGAGTTTATCAAAAATTCTTTACACTACGTATTCATCTTCTTTACTATTTTATTACCTATAGTCATAATTGCTTGGAATAAATGGAGGGGAAAAAGTGTTTCGTAAAGGAATCGTGATGGTCCTGTCGATGTTGCTGCTAGCTGGCTGCTGGGATGAAAGACTTTATAAAAATTCTTCGGTTGTAACGCTTGTTGGGATAGAAGGTTATGTTGGAGCGTATAAAGGATATTATGCCTATCCAACCTCAATGACTCAAGAAACGGAAATTATCGAGGCTGATGGGTTATCACCTCGTGAAGTTCGGACAAATGCTAATTTAAAAGTGGAGCAAACTCTTGATTTATCGGAGCTATCAACAATTCTGATTTCTGATCGTACGGCGAGGGAGTCCATCTATGAACTATTGGATATTTATTTTCGGGACCCTCAAAACCCTATATCTATCAAAATCGCGCTTACTGATGGTGAAGTTAAACCGTTTGTAGATTTGACAAAAGATCTTGCTGGTAGCGCGGGGAGCTACTATCAGCGATTTATCGAAAGCTCAGAGGATAATACCTATTTTCCAAAGATCGATTTGCAAGTAGTGGGTTCTATGCTTTTTGATCAGACCATTGATATTGCTCTGCCTTATTTTCAACTTAGTGAAGATAAAAAGCATGGGGTGGCAGGGGGCTTAGCTATATTTTCTGGACGAAGCTTTACCGGCACTGTCTTAACACCATCCCAATCCTTAACGATGCTGCTATTAATGAATCAAAAAAGTAAAGCAGCACGAATGAGCTATCTGTGGCAAAATGATGGGAAGGTCAATCCAATTACAGTTGATGTGTTAAAGGTGAAGCGTAAATGGACTGTCAATGAGGAATTACGAACAATAGATATGAGTTACACCATTGATGTGGAGGTTGAAGAATTTCCGCACGATCATATATATAAGGATGAAATTTTTCAGGACGTACAACAAATGATAGAGGAAAAAATGCAAGCTGAGTTTGAGGAAGTCTTACGGATTCTTCAAAATCAAAAGTCGGATACATTAGGGATTGGTCGTCATATTCGGGCGTATCATCCAAACATGTTTAAGGAAGATTGGCATACCGAATTTTCCTCTTTATTACTCAAGCCGAAAGTAGAAGTGAAAATTATTCGAACAGGAGTTTTACGTTAAAAAATCGCCTTTCCTAGAACTATGAAAAAGGCGATTTTTATTATGCAACAGTCACTCTTTTTTGAACAAGTAGCAAGCGAATCAATAGCGTAGCAGCGCCAGTAGTCAATCCTGCAACGAGCCCTATCCAATAGCCAAAAGGCCCTAAATCTGTGTGGGTCGCAAGCGAATAACCAACTGGTAAACCAATTACCCAGTAAGAAATAATAGCCATAATAAATGTTATCATCACATCTTTATAGCCTCTTAAAGCTCCTTGTACAGGGGCTTGGATAGAATCAGATAGCTGAAAAATAGCGGCAAATACTAAAAATTGCACCGCATATTCAATTACGTTGCTATCTGTCGTATACATATGCGCAACAGGTTCACGCAAAATAAAGAGTATACAAGCAGAAATAAAGCTAAAGACGATGGCAGTACCAACACAAAGATAACTATACGTACGTGCATCCCGCATGCGACCGGCACCAATCTCAAAGCCTACTAATATCGTGACACCCATTGAAATACTTAGGGGTACCATATAGAGGAGGGAGGTGAAATTAATCGCAATCTGATGGGCTGCGATGATGGTTGTGCTAAAATTACTCATCATCATTGTGACAGCCGAAAAGATACTTGTTTCTGCGAAGAGTGAAATGCCTATCGGTACACCAATAAGCAAAATTTCCTTCCATTGTAACCATGAAGGCTTGCGCCAATTGTGAAACATCCGGAAGCGCTCGAAAGGCACTCGTTTTGCGATAATCCAAGCAGTAATTAAGAAAATCAGCCAGTAAGTAATGGCTGTGGCTACACCTGCTCCAATCCCACCAAGCTCAGGTGATCCGAATTTTCCGAAAATAAAGATGTAATTTAATATGATATTTATCGGGGTTGTCATTAAGGTAATGATCATCGTGACACGTGTTTGTCCGAGTGCATCAATGAAGCAACGCATAACAAAAAATAAAAATAGTGGTAAAAGGCCCGCGCACATCGCATAGATGTAGCCCTTTGCTATAGTATGTACAGGTGTTTCTAAGCTCATTTTGCTAAGTATCCAATCGATGCCAAAGAAAAGTCCAATGAAAATAATGATGGACAGTGTAATGGCTACATAAATGCCTTGCTGAACAGCCTTTTTAGCATCCATTTCCTTTTTTGCCCCTACAAGCTGGGAGACAATTGGTGTAATGGCTAGGAGAATACCCGATAGTCCAGTATAAATCGGCATCCAGATGGAGGAACCAATCGATACACCCGCTAAATCCGCCGTCCCATAGCGACTTGACATTAACACATCAAAAAAAGAAACGAGGTAGATAGCTACTTGGGTTACTAAAATGGGGATGATCATTTTTAAAAGTAGTGCGTATTTTTCTTTCAAAGTGGATGTTTGATACATGTATGATACTTCCTTCATTAACATAATGAACAAGTATAGCATATGTAAAGAGAGAAAAGCTGAAAATTTATTGCTTCATCTATATCTTTTCGTCGGCATATAGTAAAATAGAACACTGTACACAAAAAGTAGTCTACCTACAATGTTTTTTAAGGAATAGGAGAATTCATGTGAAACAACAAACAATCATTTTAACCGGTGGTGGGACAGCTGGCCATGTATCGTTAAACCAAGCGATACTCCCGTCTTTACTTGAACTAGGTTATGATGTCCACTATATTGGCTCAGAACAAGGTATTGAAAAAGAATTAATTGGCGAGGCGTTCCCTAATGTGCCGTTTTATGGCATTGCAAGTGGTAAGTTGCGTCGTTACTTTTCGATGAAAAATTTTACAGATCCATTTAAGGTGCTTGCTGGAATGATGCAGGCTTTTCGTATTATCAAAAAAGTAAAGCCGCAAGTCGTATTTTCAAAAGGGGGCTTTGTTTCTGTCCCTGTTGTCATGGCAGCCAAGCTGGCAGGTGTTCCAGTCGTAATCCATGAATCAGATGTGACACCTGGGCTTGCTAATAAAATAGCTTTACCTTTTGCTTCTCATGTGTTTACCATTTTTGAAGAAACACTGAAGCATTTACCAAGTGACAAAGCAACTTGTACAGGTTCCATCATTCGCCCTGAGTTGTTAAAAGGGGAAAGAGCAAAAGGATTAGCATACTGTGGCTTTACAACATTAAAGCCTGTTTTACTTGTTATGGGTGGTAGCTTAGGCTCAGTTGTTCTAAATGATGCCCTTCGAAAAAATTTACCAGAGCTGTTAAAACAGTTTTACGTGATTCATTTATGTGGAAAAGGGAACTATGATGAGTCGTTAGAATCATTGTCTGGCTACAAACAATTTGAATATGTGACGACGGAGCTGCCTGATTTAATGCATGCAGCAGACTTTATTGTGTCTCGAGCGGGATCAAACTCTATTTTTGAGTTTTTAGCACTTCATAAACCAATGCTTTTGGTGCCTTTATCTGCCCAAAAAAGCCGTGGTGATCAAATATTGAATGCTAATTTATTTAAAAAGCAGGGCTATGCAGAAGTGTTACAGGAAGAAGCCTTAACAAAGGAATCCTTTATGAAGTCTGTTTATACACTAACAGGGCGTAAAGAGGAAATGGTTGAAACGATGTCCAAAACTCAAAAACCAAAAACGCCTGACGAGATGGCGTCATTAATTTTGAACTATGAAAAATAAAAGTCATTAAAAAAGCTATGAGGGATGTCGATGATGACAACACCTCATAGCTTCTTGTTATTTTAATAGGCTTACATTGCTTGTTCTTCGCCTTCTTGCATTTCATAAGCAGTTGTTAAGTAGAATAAATCTTTTGGAATTTTAAATAGATCAAATTGTGCCATACCACTATTTACTTGAGCTAACAAAGTTGGATGACTTTCATTAGCGCTCACTATATAGGGTAATTTTAACGCAGCACGCTGTGATTTTATATTTTCAACACGAATACGGAGGAATACCGTATGGAAATTATAATCAAAAAACAACTCATTCAAAAAAAGCATTTTTGCCTTTTGATTGTAGCCTTTTCCTTGGTAAGGGAGTCCAATCCACGTTCCTAAAAAACCTGCACCGTCCTCAACATCGTGTATACTAATGGTGCCGATTGGTTGACCCCAGTCATCAGTGATGGTCCTCGAGATAGCGAGTCCTCTCGCTTCCTCTTCGATCAGTTGCTTTGTCATAAACCAGTATTCATCAGCGGATGTGGCTTTCTGACGGACAAAAGGGAATACAGAAGGGTGTGATAATAGTTCATAAAGCTCTGTACATTCATGCAGGTCTCGATGTTTAAGCATACGAAACGCCTCCTTTACTAGGGTAGTTAAAACAATTCCGTTGAAGCATAAAGAAGAAAACTAAAATTCGTACTGGAATTAAAACCCAAAGAACTAGACGTTATAACTATGATATTCCATAATCTCCCGCTGTCTTACTGATTTCGACCATACCGAAAAAAGACTAGTTTTTTAAATATAATATAACATGCTAGCTGTTTCATGCAATCATTTTGCTCGTAAAAAACAAAATTTTAAGTTTAATAGTCAGTAAATTCTGATAAATGAATAGAAATATTCAATTTTTTTACATATTTAAAATTAAGTAAATTCTATCACATTTATCTATAATTAATCAATAGTATGAATCTTTAGTAGTATATTTTTATGTTTAAATTGCTAAATTATCAAAAATATCCTTAAAAGGATATAATTTATCTAATTCTAGAAAGGTAATTATTTATTTTTATGTTATAATAGTAGAATTAGTTTTTGCGTATAATTAAACATATACATAGTTTTTTATTATGATGGCAATGGCCTTTTCTGGAGGTGACAGTATGGAGTATCTTTTAAGCGAAGATTTTTTTAATGAATTATTTATTGGTAATGATTTTGTTTTTCTAATGAAAAAAATAGAGGAAGATTTTCAATATATTCGCTTAAACTACGCAGCTCGAGAACTGTTATCGATCGATGTAATTGGAAAAATGCTTTCCGCCGTTACCTCGAATCGAAATTTTTCGATCATTCAGAAAAACTATCATCATGCAATTGCAGAACATATACAGGTTGACTATGTAGATTATGCATATGTGCAGTCGGAGGTTCGTAAATATGAAACAACTGTACGCCCATTGCACTATAACCAGGAAGACTATGTTTTAGCAATTACCAAGGAAATTCACTATGATCGTAGTATTGAAGATAAATTTTTGTTTATGCGGTCCATGTTCGACCATGCCTTTTTTTCGACCGTTGTATTATCAGCTGAAGGTATGATTTATGAAGTGAATTCAAGCTTTATGGAAGATTTTCAATTAGATAATGAAGCCGTCAAACAAAAAATGTTTATTGATTTACCGATTGTTCCAAAAGAAGAAGTGCAGCAAATTAAATTGTATTTACAGCAAGCGGCTAGAGGTGAAAACGTTGATGAAAAGTTTGTAAAATTGCTTACGTTGGACCAGCAAGAACGCATGTATTTACTGTCACTATCGCCTGTCATGCAGGAGGATAATTCCTTTGCAATCTTTCTTATAATGCAAGATTTCACACAGTTCACCTTGCAAAAGGCCGAACTACGGTCGAAATCTCATGGCTTTGAAGTGTTTAAGTCAGCATTAAATTCAGCTACAGCCATCGCTATTTTAGATAGTGCAGGCCGTATTTTAGAAGTGAGTGAGATGTTTTTACAAGCTTCAGGCTACACGGAAGAGGAATTAATTGGGCAGTCTTATGCATTACTTAAGCCTCGGTACCAAACACAAAATTTTTTACAATTAATCAATGACAAACTTGCTAGTGGAGACATCTGGCGGGGAGAGCTGTGCTATCGCACAAAATACCATGCTGATTATTGGGTGGAAGCAACCATTGTTCCATTAAAAAATGAATTTGGTCAAATTGAACAAATTTTAACCATTAACTATGATATTACAGACAAGAAAAGAATGTTCACAGAATTAAAAAATATTGAGCGTACTTTCCGTCTCATTACGGAAAATACGAATGATTTAATTGTTATTACGAATGAGGATGGAATCATAATTTATACATCACCATCCTATGAAATATATTTAGGCTATGAAAATGGGGAGCTACAAGGTCAGTTTTACAGTGCCATTATTGATACAGAAAGCCAGCATGAATGGCAAACATTTTTAAATAACTTTACTGGTCAAACAGATACCCAGTTTGAACTTTTACTGAAGGCAAAGGACGGCACACCTATATGGACAGAAGGAAATGTCACGGTGGTCCATGATCCTGATCGTGAAAAGGTTTCTCAAATTATGATGGTGTCCCGTGAAATTACCCATCGTAAAGAGAGGGAAAATGATTTGCTTTATCTGGCCTATCATGATTCTTTAACACAGCTCCCGAATCGTCGTTATTTACAAAATGAGTTTCCTACAATATTGGCTGAGGCCGACGAAAACAATGCAAGTGTAGCGATGCTTTATTTAGATGGGGATGATTTTAAAGCTGTCAATGATCGCTTTGGCCATGATACAGGGGATGCGTTTATTCAGAGCTTTGGTCACGCTTTAAGTAAAACCGTTCGAAGTCATGATATCGTTATTCGTATAGGAGGCGACGAGTTTCTTGTCATCCTAACAGGTTTAACGAGAGAAATTGATAAAAGGCATAGTCAAATTATGCATATTATTCGTCGCATTCGTGATGAATTAGCAGCGGGCTGGATGATTGAGGATCATCAGTTCACACCAACTGCTTCAATAGGGATTTCCTACTATCCAGATCATGCCCAAACATTGGATGAATTAATGGATTTGGCTGATCAAGCTTTATATAAATCAAAAGAAGCTGGGAAAAATAATCTCTTTATTTCGGAAGCTCATTAAAAAAGTCTGTCCACAAGTTATTCCTTGTGAGACAGACTTTTTATTTGATGTTATGCTATAACAGTATAGGGATAAAAATCCTGCATCGTTATTTCGGAATAGAAGGTGATTATGTGCCTAAGAAAATATTAGTAGTGGAAGATGAAAAGCATATTGCACGTTTTGTCGAGCTAGAGCTACAGCATGAAGGCTATGACGTGTCGGTTGCCTTTGAAGGGCGTGAGGGGCTATCTTTGGCAACAACTGAAGCATTTGATGTGCTATTACTTGATGTGATGCTACCGGGCATCAATGGTATTGAAATTTGTCGGCGAGTTAGGTCGCAATCTCAAGTGCCTATTATTTTAATAACGGCAAGAGACGCTGTTATGGATCGTGTAGCTGGCCTAGATGCTGGGGCAGATGACTACATCGTCAAGCCATTTGCGATCGAAGAACTATTAGCAAGAATTCGAACGATTTTACGTCGTGCAACAACACAAGAGCCAGCAAATAGTGAATTTTTGAGTTTACGTGATATTGAGATAGATATCGCAGCCTATGAAGTTTTCGTGCAAGGGAATAAACTTGACCTCACAAAGACAGAATATGATTTACTGAAACTATTAATCGAACACAAAAATAGAGTTTGTACACGCGAGCATATTCTTACATCTGTATGGGGCTACGATACAGATATAGAGACCAATGTGGTAGATGTGTATATACGTCATTTACGGACGAAGCTGCCAGGTGATACGAATGCCTATATTGAAACGGTTCGAGGGGTTGGGTATGTGATGCGGGAATGAACAAGTTACTGATGTATCTCCGTCGTCAATCTTTGCAGAAAAAATGGATGCTCACATCGAGTAGTGTGATTTTTTTAAGCTATACGATTATTTGCGTGGTTGTTTATATTTCTCTCCATACATGGCTTTTAAATGATGAGGAAAGCAAGGTTGAACGGACCAGCAGGGATATTATTTCATTTTTACAATCACAGGGACCAGATATTACGATTCAACAAATTCAACAAAATACTGGTTTGCTCAAATCGATTGTCGATCGAGATGAAACAGTTAGAATGTTTAATGCGGATGGTGTGGATATTTTGCGTATCAATAATACATCAGATGCTGCACCTCTTAGCTCCATGCAGAAGATTTTTGAGACGACCATTAATAAGCAGGATGTACTGGTCATGAATGAACCAATACGACTAGGCTTTTTTCAAGGGTATGTTCAAGTTATCCATCCGCTCAACGGTTTTCAATCACTCATGCATTATTTGTTAACAGCTATGCTCATCGCTGGTCTTGGGGCATTGGTGTTATCAGGCTCTATTGGGTATTATTTAGCCAATTATTTAATGAAGCCATTGCGTGAATTACGTGCTTCCATGAAAATGGTGATGGATCAAGGCTTTAATGAGCCTATACAGCTAACCTACACATCACACGATGAGATTGGTGATTTGCTGAAAATGTACAATGCCATGATGAATGAGCTGCAAATATCTTTTACCCAGCAGCAACAATTTGTCGCAGATGCTTCTCATGAGCTTCGTACGCCAATCCAGGCTATCGAAGGCCATCTTTCTCTGCTAAAAAGATGGGGCAAAAATGATCCAGCTATTTTAGAGGAGTCGATCGATACTTCCTTAACAGAAACTGCTCGTATGCGTAAAATGATTGAGGAGTTATTAGAGCTTGCAAGACGTGAGGAAAAAGATGAGATGAGTGAGGCGAATGCACTATCGGTGATTGAGGCTGTTATCGATGAAATGAGGCTTGTACACCCCAAAGCGCGAATTTTGCTGTCGAAAAATGATGAAATGGGTCCTTTATTTATAACTGAAAATGCACTAAGTCAAATCATTCGTAATATAATAGAAAATGCAATTCGTTATTGTGAAAAAATTCCTGAGATACAAATTTCTATTTCAGTTGCTGGAAATTATGCATGTTTAGAAATTGCTGATAATGGTATAGGAATAGCAAAAGACAATATTCCTTTTATCTTTGATCGTTTTTATCGAGTGGATGAGGCAAGAAACCGTCAAATTGGTGGAACTGGCTTAGGATTAAGTATTTCGAAGATGTTGCTTGAAAAATATAATGCGACGGTAGAAGTCAAGAGTGAGGTTAATATTGGAACCGTTTTCTCATTAAAGATCCCGCTAAAATATTAAGAAAAATGCACGCTTTATTTCATTATTCTATCCTTTGCGAAAAAAATTGCTTAATTTGCTAAAAAGAGTTGTATTTTTTGTGAAGAGTAGTAAGATTGAGATGGAAAAAACGTTCTTTAAAATATGGAAAAGTAGTGTAAAACATTCTTTTAAAGAACGGCTAAATATTATATAATTAATTGCAATTTAATTAATGGAACTGCCGAAAGGCAAAATTTGGAGGTCATTTTTCATGTCGAACAACGTTACAACTGTAAGTTCTCCATGGTCAGCTTTCTCTGGTCCTAACTTAGGATATGTGATGGAGCAATACGACTTATTCTTACAGTCTCCTGAAGAAGTAGAACCGGAGTTAGTTTCTTTATTCCAACAATTTGGTGCACCAGTAGTAGTAGAAGGTGAAGTAGCTGTAGCTAGTCATACAGCAGCGGCTCCTGCTGGCGATTACAAAAAAGTGTTAGCCGCTGTGAAATTAGCCGATGCAATCCGTTCACGCGGGCATTTAGCAGCAGATATTTATCCTCTGAAAAACCGTGAACTACAAACAGCTCAAATTGAAGAAAGCGCGTTCAACTTAAGCGCTGCAGATTTAGCTGAAATTCCTGCAGCAATCTTCTTCAAAGATGTGCCAGCAAACGTGAAAAATGGTAAGGATGCAATTGACTATTTAAAAGCTATTTATACAAATAAAGTAGCGTTTGAATATGAACATGTAGTAGCTACAGAAGAACGTAATTGGATTCAAGCACAAATTGAATCTGGCTCTTTCCAACAAGCACTTTCTTCTGATGAAAAGAAAGCCTTATTAGATCGTTTAACGCGTGTTGAAAATTTCGAGAAATTTATCCATAAAACATTTGTAGGACAAAAGCGTTTCTCTGGTGAGGGCTTAGATACGCAAATTGTACTATTTGATGAAATCATTAAAACGGCAGAAGCGCTAAGTGTTGAAAAAGTACGTATTGGTATGGCACACCGTGGTCGCTTAAATGTTTTAACACATATTTTAAATAAACCTTATGACATGATGTTCTCTGACTTTGCACATGTATCCAATGATTTATTTATGCCAGAAAATGGTCGCCTTGAAATTACAAAAGGGTGGACAGGTGATGTGAAATACCATATGGGTGCTTCTTATAACCGCGATTCAGGTATGAACGTAAAGCTTGCATACAACCCATCACACTTAGAAGTAGGCAATCCAGTAGTTCTAGGTGCTACACGTGCAACGCAAGATGACACTTCAAAACCAGGTCAAGCGATTCATGATCGTACAAAAGGCTTAGGAATTCTTGTGCATGGTGATGCAGCATTCCCAGGTCAAGGTATCGTAACTGAAGTATTAAACTTCGCTAAAACTGAAGGATTTACAACAGGTGGTACTATTCACATTATCGCGAACAATATGATCGGTTTCACGACTGAACAATATGATTCTCGTTCTTCTGTTTACTCTTCTGACCCAGCAAAAGGGTATGAAGTACCAGTAGTACATGTGAATGCGGATAGCCCAGAAGCCGTGGCACAAGTTGGTCGCTTTGCAGCTAACTACCGCCAAAAATTCGGTAAAGATATTGTCGTTGATTTAATTGGTTACCGCCGTCATGGTCATAACGAAACGGATGATCCAACGGTTACAAACCCAGAAACTTATAAATTAGTAACTAAACACGAAACTGTACGTTCATTATATGGTGCAGCATTAGTAACAGAAGGACTTGTATCAACTGAAGATGTAGCTGCATTAGATACAGCTATTTATGCAGAAATGCAAGCTGCTTATGATCATGTAAAAGAAATGGCTTCAAAAGATGAGCATCATCAATTAGAAATGCCAGAAGAGTTAAAAATTGAGTTCCCACAAATGGATACAGCAGTTGGAGCAGAACGTTTAGGTAAAATTAACGAAGAGCTTCTAGTGTTCGAAGAAAACTTCGAGCCACAGAAAAAGCTTGGCAAAATTTTAGAAAAACGTCGTGATGCATTTGCATCTGCGAAAATCGACTGGGGTCATGCGGAAACTTTAGCTTATGCAACAATTATCCAAGATGGCACACCAGTTCGTTTCACAGGTCAAGATGCGCAACGTGGTACGTTCTCACAACGTCACTTAGTGCTTCACGATAAAAACAATGGTAATGTCTTTACACCACTTCATCATATTTCTGGTGCAAGTGCATCCTTTTCAGTGCACAACTCACCACTGACTGAAGCAGGGGTAGTTGGCTTTGAATATGGTTACAACCTAGAAAATGGCCATGTATTAACAGTTTGGGAAGCACAATTTGGTGACTTCGCGAATATGGCACAGGTAATGTTTGATAACTTCATTTCAGGGGCACGCTCTAAATGGGGTCAAAAATCTGGCATGGTGATTCTATTACCACATGGTTATGAAGGCCAAGGTCCAGAGCACTCTTCAAGCCGTATGGAACGTTATTTACAAATGTCAGCAGAAAATAACTGGTTTGTAGCAAACTGTTCAAATGCAGGCAACTACTACCACTTATTACGCCGTCAAGCAGCGTTATTAGGTACTGAAGGTGTACGTCCACTTGTGGTTGTATCACCAAAATCATTATTGCGTCACCCATTAGCAGCAGCTAATGCTGAGCAATTAGCAGATGGTTCATTCCAAGAAGTGATTGAACAACCTGGCCTAGGTACAAAAACAGAAGCTGTAGAGCGTATCGTATTAGGTACTGGTAAAGTGATGATCGATTTAGCAGATCGCGTGAAGGATGGAGAAGGTTTCGATCACGTACACATTGTTCGTGTAGAACAACTTTACCCATTCCCAAAAGAGCAAGTTGCTGGTATTATTGCTAAGTATCCTAATGCAAAAGAAATCGTATGGGTACAAGAAGAACCTAAAAACCAAGGCTCATGGAATTATGCACTAGAAACATTATATGAACTTGCAGAAGGTAAAAAGCTTCGCTATGTAGGTCGTCCTGCAATGAGCTCAACTTCTGAAGGGGATGCAGATTCTCATAAAGCAGCTCAATCATCACTTATTGAAGAAGCAGTTGCTGAGCCAGTAAAGGTTAAAAAATAACATATAAATATTGATAGCTGGGCTACTTGCCCATCAGCAGTAGCCCTTTTATGTGCGTCATGCACGTTAATCAAAGGAGGAAATGAAAGTGGCTGAAATTAAAGTCCCTGAATTAGCAGAATCGATTACAGAAGGTAGTATCGCACAGTGGGTTAAAAAAGTGGGCGATCGCGTTGAAAAAGGTGAATTCATCGTTGAACTTGAAACAGATAAAGTAAACGCTGAAATCATTTCTGAAGAAGCAGGTGTATTAACACAAATTTTAGCTGAAGAAGGCGATACTGTACTAGTAGGTCAAGTTATTGCTATCGTAGAAGCAGGCGAAGGCGCAGCAGCTGCACCAGCAGCGGCAGCACCAGCTGAAGCAGCTCCAGCTCCAGCAGCGCCACAAGCGGCTCCTACAGCACCAGTTGCAGCAGCTCCTGTAGTAGAAGAAACTTCTGGTGAGCGTGTTATCGCATCTCCAGCGGCACGTCGACTTGCACGTGAAAAAGGCATCGATCTTGCAGCGGTATCTCCAGTAGATCCACAAGGCCGTGTTCGTGTACAAGATGTATCAGCACATGGTACAGCACCAGCAGTAGCAGCACCTACACCTGCACCAGTAGCAACTACAGGTGGCCCAGTTGTATTCACACCAGCAGCTAATTCTGACCGTGTAACAATTGAAAAAATGAGCCGTCGTCGTCAAACAATTGCAAAACGTTTATTAGAAGTTAAACAATCAACAGCCATGTTAACAACATTCAACGAAATTGACATGACAAACATCATGGCACTTCGTAAACGTAAACAAGAAGAGTTTGTTAAAGCAAACGACATCAAACTTGGTTTCATGTCATTCTTCACAAAAGCGGTTGTTGCAGCACTGAAAAAATACCCATACGTAAACGCTCAAATCGTTGGCGATGAATTACATTTAAATAACTTCTTTGATATCGGTATTGCAGTATCAACTGAAGAAGGTTTAGTAGTACCAGTTGTACGCGATGCAAACAGCAAAAACTTCGCAGAAATCGAAAAAGATATCGCTAGCTTAGCGACTAAAGCTCGTGAGAAAAAACTAGGCTTAAATGACATGGCTGGTGGATCATTCACAATCACAAACGGTGGTGTATTCGGTTCATTAATGTCAACACCAATTATGAACGGTACTCAAGCTGGTATTTTAGGTATGCACTCAATTGTTAACCGCCCAGTTGCAGTAAATGGTGAAGTTCAAATCCGTCCAATGATGTATGTAGCACTTTCTTATGATCACCGTATCATCGATGGAAAAGATTCTGTAGGATTCTTAAAAACAGTTAAAGAATTAATCGAAAATCCTGAAGATTTATTATTAAATTCATAATTCCTTTAAACCCTGTAAACTTTGTTTTACAGGGTTTTTTTCTTGGTTTTCTGTATCACTAAAGTCTTTAGTGATTATGAAAATACGAAACTATTTACTTAGAATAAAAACCATTGATCGTAAAAATTTGTGGTTTTCGGGCTGATATATTGACAAAAATACATAGATTAACAATGGATAGGTCAAGCATAATACCCTAATATTGGCATTAGTCAGAAAAATGATAAAACTCTCTTGACGTACATACTAGTTTTATAGTAGTATCTAAATATCAATTAAATAAACAAACCTCACTAACATATAACAGTGAGGTAGAGGCGCGGTATTTATTAGTTCATTGTTGAGTACAAGCAAACAAAGACGCAATGAAGAAGGAAATATCGCCGAAGTATAAAAGGAGCTCGTACTTTTATGCTGGGTCTGCAGTGAATAAGTGCAGGACTGTCCTAGTAAATTCAATTCCAAGTTTACTAGGTTGTGCTATCTCGGAAACATGGAATAATAGTGAGGATTTGGGCAACTGTCATAAAAGGTAAGACCTAAGTTCACAAAACTTAGGTCTTTTTTCGTACAGTTGTCTTATTTTTTTACAGAAAAGGGGAGTTTTACATGAAAAGAAAATGGCTGTTAGTAATGATCTCTATCATGACGGCAATTGTGCTAGCTGCATGTGGCACTAGCGACAAAAAAGAAGGCAGTTCAGGAGAAGCTGGCGTAGATAAGGAAAAAGGCGGCGGTGAATTCCGAATTGGAATGGAGGCTGGCTACCCACCATTCAACTGGACACAGCAAAATGATGCAAATGGCGCGGTGAAAATTGCAGATAATGCAGAGTATGCAGGCGGCTATGATGTACAAATGGCGAAAAAAATCGCTGAAGGCTTAGGCAAAGAATTAGTGATCGTTAAAATGGAATGGGACGGCTTAGTACCAGCGCTACAATCAAATAAAATTGATGCAATTATCGCGGGCATGTCGCCAACAGAAGAACGTAAGAAAACAATTGATTTTACAGAAAACTACTATACTTCTGATTTTGTCATGGTTATTAAAAAAGGCAGCAAATATGAAGGGGTCAAATCGATTCAAGATTTCGCTGGCGCAAAAATTACATCACAACTTAATACATCCAACTACAATGTGATTGATCAAATCAAAGATGTTAATAAACAAACGGCAATGGAAAGCTTCCCAGCTATGCGTGTAGCTTTAGAGGCAGGCAAAATTGATGGCTATGTTGCAGAACGTCCAGAAGGTATTTCCGCAGCTGCTGCCAACGATAAATTCACATACGTAGCATTTGAAGAGGGTTTCGATACAGATCTTTCAAATACGTCAATTGCTGTAGGCTTACGTAAAGAAGATGCGAATCTTGATAAAATCAATGAAATTCTAAAAGGAATTTCTGAAGATGATCGTCAAGCGATTATGGAAGAAGCTATTTCTCAGCAACCAGCAGCACAATAAAAAAATGGCACGGACTAGTGGCTAGTCCGTGCACTATCATTTCATCATTATTAAAATGAGAACCTCTCTACATAATGATAATGTCCTAGCGAAATAAAACATAGACTAGTAGAAAGAGCTAGGGCAGGAAAAAGATAGCAAGCAACATGACATTGTTAGGAGGAACATCATGAGTCTTGAATGGATACTTTCAATTATTGAAAATAACTGGCAAATGTTTTTACGAGGTGCGTATTATACGTTACTAATTTCGACTATCAGTACAATTATTGGTGCATTTATCGGATTTTTCATCGGAATTATGCATACGATTCCAGTTCGTAAAAAAGGTGTGAAATTTTATGGCTTAAAGCTTATTAATTTTATACTCACATGCTATGTTGAATTTTTCCGTGGTACACCAATGATTGTACAGGCTATGGTTGTCTACTATGGATTAGATATTGCATTTGGCATAGACATGCACTTTATTACAGCCGGGATTTTAGTCGTTTCGCTTAATACAGGTGCCTATATGGCGGAAATTGTTCGCGGTGGTATTGTATCCATTGATAATGGTCAATATGAGGCAGCATCAGCTATCGGTATGAATCACTTCCAGATCATGCTTCACGTAGTTTTACCACAAGTAGCGCGTAACGTACTACCTGCGACAGGCAACCAATTAATTATGAATATTAAAGATACAGCCGTATTAAACGTTATCGGAGTAACAGAATTATTCTTCCAAACAAAATCAATCTCCGGTAACAACTTCCGTTATTTTGAATCATTCTTTGTAGCTTGTATTCTTTACTTCATCATGACATTTACTGCATCACGTATTCTGTTATATGTTGAAAAACGATTAGATGGACCAGATGCTTATCAAAAAGAACAAAAAGAAGCAATTTAGGGGGACGCACAAATGGCAGTCATTAAAATCGAGCATTTAAGTAAATCATTTGGACGTAACCAAGTGTTAAAGGATGTTAATTTTCAAGTGGAAAAAGGGGAAGTTGTTTGTTTAATTGGTTCCTCTGGTTCAGGTAAATCCACTTTACTTCGTTGTATAAATTTATTAGAAACACCAAGTGGCGGGCAAATTATTTATCAAGGGGAGGACATCCTAGACGAAAAACACAATATCCAAGAATATCGAACACATCTAGGAATGGTATTCCAGCAATTTAATTTATTTAACAACCACAATGTTTTAAATAATTGTACAGTGGGGCAAATAAAAGTTTTAAAACGTTCGAAAAAGGAAGCGGAGGAAACCGCGCTTAAATATTTAAAAATCGTTGGGATGGATCAATATGTAAACGCAAAGCCTCGACAGCTTTCAGGAGGACAAAAACAACGCGTAGCCATTGCCCGGGCATTATCCATGAATCCAGAAGTGATGCTTTTTGATGAACCTACATCAGCACTAGACCCTGAGATGGTAGGGGAGGTACTCAAAGTCATGCGACAATTGGCCGATGCAGGCAATACGATGCTAATTGTGACGCATGAGATGGAATTTGCCAAAGAGGTAGCAGATCGCGTAGTCTTCATGGATAAAGGTGTAATTGTTGAAGAGGGCCCACCATCACAAGTATTAATAAACCCTCAACATGATCGAACGAAAGAGTTTTTAAAACGAACATTAAAGTAGTGGCAACAAATGAAAAAGTGAGTCCTAATTTAGCGACTCACTTACTTTCTCGAATTCCACTCTGCATAAAGGACAAAGCAGATTACAAATGCTATTGCAATAATAAAAAACCATTGCGGTACACCGCTAAAGCTCATCATAACACCTCAAATGTAAAATTATTTTTGGATAGATTAGGTATTGTATTTCTTTTTTCTCCACAAAAGCCTAAAAATATTATAAAATAAGCATTAGACATTAGCTTTATGCTAGTAAAGAGAGGTAGAGAGAATATGTTACATTTAAAATGGAAAGATGCGCCAACATTAAGAACAGTGACTTGCAAACATACCAATGCATCAAAATACTTAGTATCAAACGTATTAACAGTTGGAAAAGAATATGAAGTGAAAAATGAAACAGAAGAGTTCATTTTTATCATCGATAACACTGGCAATGTCGGCGGTTACTATAAAGATTATTTTGCATAAAAAGAAGACAGGGCGGTTCAGATCATTTACTGAGCCACCCTTTTTTTCATTAGTCCCTCTGATAGCCTCTTATATCCGTCGCATCTTGCAACTGTTGTTTTTCCTGTTCAGTCGCCGTATGTAGGGCGAAGACATCTTTTATAGCTGTTTGTAGCTCATGCTGTGTTTCCTTGAATTTCGATACTTGCTGCTCAAATGAAGGCCTTGCAAAACGATCCTGTGTCTGTGATAATCGTTCCTCAAGCTGTGCATAGTGATGATCCATATGCATGGAAAGCATCATCGCCAATTGATTTTTCCATAAAGGAATTAGTGTGACAATGGAAAATTCAATTTTTTCAGCTAATGTTTGATTCGCTTGCTGTATCATACGAATTTGTGGTGCCGTTTGAAGGGCTACTTGTTGAGAAACCTGTAAATCATAAATGCGTTGATCCAGCCGCTCAATTTGCGCAGCGAAATCATTTAGCTGTTGTATGGCAAGTGGCTGTTTATTTGCTTGGACACTTGTTATTTTAGTAGGAAGCTCCACTTCAATAGCTTGCTGTTTTTTCATTTGACCAGCTGCAATGGCAGTAGCTAGTTCCTCGAAAAATCCTCGATTATGTGTATAAAGCCCTTCTAAATTTTCTACATCTCGAATGAGTTGGAGCTGAGCACGCTCCAATTGGACCCCAATACGTTCCACCTGAATACTAATACGTTCAAATTCTGTTAGCGTCTGTTTCACAGTAGGCTCTGTTTTACTACCAAATATCTTATTGAAAAACGTTTGCTTTTTCGGCTCTAAGGCTGTCGGGTCTACCCGATCTAAAGTATGCATTAAGGAATCGAGCATTTGACCGATTTTGGTCACGTCCTTTTGCTTCACCTGCGCTAACATCCGATCGGCAAACTGGGATAGGGAACGCTGTGAATCTTGCCCTAAGGACAGCAAAGATTCAAAATCAGTTATATCAATTTGGCTAGCATATAGTAAGGCTCGACTTTGCGCAAGAGGCGATAGCGTTTCGTACGTCGCCATCGCCTCAGTTTGTGGAGTTGTGTCTAAATAAGATTGTACTAATGGAGAAAGACCGGGAATGGTATTTAATTGGAAAGCATGTTCATTTGCTGTCATTTATCATCGCCTCGCCAGTCCAATTGTTCTCTACGTCTAAGATTAGAACGGTTTGCGAATTCAATCTCCATTTGTAGGTGGTCAATATCATTAGCTAGCGCATCCTTTAAATCAATTTGAATCGTATCATTTAAATCCGTAAGTGTTTCACGCGTTTTTGATAACGTCAATTGAATTTCTTTATCCTTCACGGGCTGCCTAGAAAGCATTGTATACTTATCCGTTAATTCCACTGCTGAAGGTAAATGCGCATAGAAAAAGGGTTCAACATTATAAAACTTACGTGGATCCGTCTTTACAACTTTGACGATATTTTTTGAAATGCGCGTCATCTCAAGTAGTTGTTTAAAAGCCGATACAGAACGTACACGTAAATAGTTTTGACTTAATGTTTGAATTTGCTTATTAGCGGTTGATAATTGTGTTTCAATGTGTTTGAATTCTTCTTTTGTGATACCTGCTATTTGCATGACTTTCTTTTTTTGTCTATGTTTCAGCAACGCAGTACTCGTCGCATATGAACCAGCAAACAGTAAACCACCAAGGAAGAATCCAGGATTTGCTGCAATTGCTGCGATAGAAACAGTTGTTAGCGAAATAACGAAGCTAGCAGTATGTCTAGAAAAAAACTGTCCAACACTAAGCATTGTTTCTTCCTCCTTGCATTTCAATATGTCTATCTTCTTATACGAAATAATCGACATAAAGTTTCAATGAAAAATGAAACCTTACATAAATTTTACTGCGAATCGCAAATTTTCTCAATGATATTACCTAGAATACCTATAAATAGTTTGTTCATTATTTATGTCCATTTATTTTTAAGAGATTTGTGGACATTATAGCGAATAGATTTGTATTACTCATAATTAGGTTTATGTGCTGTTTGAGCTGAAAATAAATGTGGAGGGCTGTTTTTTGAAACACCTTTATGTACGGATATTTTTTATTTCCTAATATGAGATACTGGTACACATATTTTAAGGATTTAATTATTAATGAAACTGGACCCCCAGCAACGGCATTTTAGATAATAAACCTTGTTTTACAACACGACATAAAGAAAAGAGCCAGACTAAACAATGTCTGACTCCATTCGTACATATCCTTTTAAATCATCATACAGCTCTAACGAAAATGAGTTGGAATCGGCTTGGGGGCTGACACCTTTTTGGACGAAAAGAAGAAATTCATTCAGCGCTTTTTCAGCTCCTTCTACTTCAACCTCAATTTGCTCAGCAGCATTCAATCTGCAATACCCTTTTAGCCCTAATTCAATAGCCTTTTGTTTAATAAAGAATCGGTAGCCTGTCCCGTAGACGTCACCAAAAAATTTAATACTTGCTCGTTTATTCAAGGAAATACCTCCTACCATTAGAGAGAGGGGACGAGCCACTCTCTTTATTGCAATACTCTTTCTTTTTCTAAATAGGCGATTAGGTTATTAATATAATAAAGAACTTGAGTAGACGCTTCATCCACTTCTTTTAGATGGCTATCTGCTTGTGCGATATTGCCAGCTTTAAAGGCTGTCGCCGCGCGCTTCGCGGATTCGTGGACAAGTAAATGATAATTGTCTAAATCATGATAATCCTGTAAATGGCCGAAGCGTTCCACCGTACGAGAAGCTGTGTACCATTTGCCAAGTCGACATTCTCTATGTGAAGAGACATCATTTGGCTCAACATGTTCTAGGCCAAGGAACATATTGTAAATGCGCCACTTCCATAAAATATGATCAGCTTTAGATAGCTGTAAAAGGGCAATAGATGAAAGCTGGACATTATTATTGGCAATAATATCATTACGGAAACGATTGATTTCTTTCCCTAAAAGGTGAATATCACTTGATGTATTATGACTATAGTCTCGAATATCTTCCTGCAAGCTAGAAATTTCAATCATTCTAGAGGAGACTTCATCAATAGCGGCTGCCTGTTGCTGGGAAATCGCTGCCGTATTAGTGACATCCAAGTTAATACCTTCAATCGCATGGACAATAGCATTCAATAATGGTAACGATTCTTTCGCCTCAACGGTTGCTTCTTTAATGATGGCTGTTGTTTCTGTTATCGAGTCGGAGACATCATTGGAATAGCTCTTTAAATGGTGAACATTTGAAGAGACCTCGCTTAAAGCTGAGACCGTGCTTTCCGCAAGCTTTCGTACTTCCTGTGCTACGACCGCAAAGCCTTTACCATGTTCACCCGCGCGTGCAGCTTCAATGGAGGCATTTAGTGCTAATAAATTAGTTTGGTCCGCAATTTGGTTGATCAATGTCACAACTTGTTCAATATCATTTACCCGTTTTTGCAGTTCTGTAAAAGATTCTACAATCGAAGTAAACGTTTCTTCCGTTTTGAAAATTTCTGTTAATGCATGCTCAATTGCATTTTTACCCTGTGTCGCATGGTCAACAGATTCAGTTGTTTTTTCTGATATATGAGAGGACATACGGGCTACTTCATTAATAGAAGCGGCAATCTCTTCAGTCGCAGCTGTAGAGGACTGGATTTCCTCATTTTGCTTATCTAAACTAAATACTAAATCTTTCATATACATGATTTTGGCATTGACATCCATCAAGGATGATACTTCACCTACAACATTCTCAATGATGCGCTCCGTCAAAACTTCCACCAATAGCTCCTGATCGACATTGACAGCAGACTGGAATGATTTCATAAATTGGAAGGCTTTATTGGGCTTCATCCCAAAGTTATGTAAAATATAAGTAGTAATATAGAAGGCAAATTGATTGAAAACGACAATTAATTTACCAGGCTCATATTGATGCTTGCGAAATAAATTGAAAAATTTGACGGTTTCATCCACATACTCGTCATCACGTGTTGCTAGGAAAAATTGCGTTAAATATTGATTTATATTTTCTTCACTAATGGTTAATTGAGAGGTAGGGGATATCTCACTTAAATAATGGTGAAAAATGGCATTCATGGAAGGGGTAATATCTTTTAGCTTCTCATAGAGCGTCTTTAAATGCTCTTCATCTTGCGAATTGAAATGATTAAATGCCAATGTTTGATGAAATCGGCCTGTTGCACGTAAATTAGTACCACGCTTTAGTAGTTCTTCTAGCTCAGCTTTAGGTCGAATGCTTGAAAACATATAAAAACCTCCAAAAATTATGTATAATAAGGTAATAATAGCATAATTCAGGTTGTTTTAATAGACATTTCAGGTGTGTTTGCTAAAATGAAAATATCTTATGACAGCAAGGAATGGGCAAATATGTATACAATTATTTACATGAAAGCGGACTATGAGCCTTGGTGGAAATTTGAGGGCTGGGAAGCTTTTATTCAAACACACGATACATTTGAAGCAAAGGAGCAGTTTGAGCTGGCTTTACAGCATAAACTAGCACACTTTCGTTCAACTTATGATAATGAAGCAGTAAAAGAAGGGCAGTATTGGGTCTTTTGGTCAGAGGACGAAAGTTTCTTCTGTGAAGCATGTGATGATGACGCACAAGTATATCATGGAATTATTGCATGTAAAATGGAAGAAAAGTAAAATGTTTTTGAAATAAAGTAAAAAAACAATTTTCTTTATTTGACAAAATTATGAATGCTGGTTATACTTAGGTTAACAATTTAATTGCTTCACCGGAAACATGAATTCACATATTACAAAAAGTGATCGCGTTAGTACGGTACTCTTTGTAATATGTGAATTTTTTTCAATCGCTGAAGAAATTACATATTGTTCACTTTTATTTTTTGGAGGTTTTCTTAAATGAAACAAGGTACAGTAAAATGGTTTAACTCAGAAAAAGGTTTTGGATTCATCGAAGTTGAAGGTGAAAACGACGTATTCGTACACTTCTCAGCTATCCAAGGCGAAGGTTTCAAAACACTTGACGAAGGTCAAAAAGTGGAATTCGAAGTTGTAGATGGCAACCGCGGACCACAAGCTGCTAACGTAACTAAACTTTAATTCTCAGAAATTAAAATTACTTTCGTTAAACCCAGGCATCCTATGCAAATAGGATGTCTTTTTTTATATCATCGCAATGTTCAATGATTATAAATCTTAAAATTGGATAAATATAGAGTAGTGCTGTTGGCAAAGTTAATAGAGCAGTGGAAGTGCCGGATAGTCTGCGAAAGTGACGGATAGAATTAGCAAAGTGACGGATAAAACCTGCAGAGTGACGGATAGAACCAGCAGAGTGACGGTTAGCCTGCGAAAGTGATAAATAGAATTAGCAAAGTGACGGATAGCATGGCGAAAGTGACGGATAGAATTAGCAAAGTGACGGATATCGCGGCGAAAGTGATGGATAGAATTAGCAAAGTGACGGATATCGCGGCGAAAGTGATGGATAGAATTAGCAAAGTGACGGATAGCCTGGCGAAAGTGACGGATAAAACCCGCAAAGTGACGGATAGAACGGCAAGAGTGACGGATAAAACCCACAAAGTGACGGATAGCGCAGTGGAAGTGCTGGATAGCCTGCGAAAGTGATGGATCATGAGCGAAGTGACGGATAAAACCTGGAGTGACGGATAGCCTGGCGAAAGTGACGGATAAAACCCGCAAAGTGACGGATAGCGCGGCGAAAGTGACGGATAAAACCCGCAGAGTGACGGAAAGAACCCGCAAAGTGACGGATAGCGCGGCGAAAGTGACGGATAGCACCCGCAAAGTGACGGATAGCGCGGCGAAAGTGACGGAAAGAACCCGCAAAGTGACGGATAGCGCGGCGAAAGTGATGGATAGAATTAGCAAAGTGACGGATAGCGCAGTGAAAGTGACGGATAGAACCAGTAGAGTGACGGATAGCACGGCAAGAGTGACGGATAGAACCAGTAGAGTGACGGATAGCCTGCGAAAGTGACGGATAGCACGGCAAGAGTGACGGATAAAACCCGCAAAGTGACGGATAGCGCAGTGAAAGTGGCGGATAGAACCAGCAGAGTGACGGATAGCACGGCGAAAGTGACGGATAGAACCCGCAAAGTGACGGATAGCGCGGCGAAAGTGATGGATAGAATTAGCAAAGTGACGGATAGCGCAGTGAAAGTG
>NZ_JBWKZL010000020.1:30976-43583 GCF_059424475.1 Lysinibacillus sp. GW247-5R2A
AAGTGACGGATAGAACCAGTAGAGTGACGGATAGAACCAGTAGAGTGACGGATAGCCTGCGAAAGTGACGGATAGCACGGCGAAAGTGCTGGATAGCGCGCTAAAATTCGTATAGGATTTGAAGAGAGGCAATGGTGAATAGTCCGCAAAATGTGCTAAAAAGCACCGCAAAAGGTAACTAAATAGCGCCACAACAAGAGCACATAAAGGTATTTACTATGGGAGGTTGATTTATTGATGGAAGATTTAATGAAATTACCGAATGATCAGGAACAGCAGGATTTTTATCAGAAGTTGCGGACAAAATTAGTTGGTTTTCTTGGGTCAAAGAAGGGCAAGAGCAGTAAATTTACACCGTATTTAATGTTTGTGCCTGATTTATTTCATTTATTAGTTAAAACGTTAACAGATGCAGGGGTGGATAAGAAAAGTCGGGCGTTGATTGGTGCGTCGATTGCGTATTTTGTGTTTCCGTTGGATCTGATGCCTGAGGGGATATTAGGGTTTGGTGGTTATTTGGATGATATCGTGTTGGCGACGTTTGTGGTGAATACGATTATTAATAAATTAGGGCCGGAAGTGGTGGAAAAGCATTGGACAGGGGATGATCATCTTTTGCATGCTCTCCAAAAGGTTGCTGAGGTTAGTGATGAGGTCGTTAGTAAAATACCTGTGAAGTCGGCCATTGCTCAGTTTGTGAAACAGGAAAGTAAAGATAAATAATATTATTATGTAAACTCGAATGACTTCAACAAAAATGAACCTGCACTTTACAGGTTCATTTTTTGTTGGATTGTTCTAAAATATGGTGGAGTTGTTGGACTGGGACAAATAGGCCAACTCGTCCTATAGGTTCATATTTCATCGTGGCAAAGATAATCCCGATGACTTCGCCCTGTTGATCAATGACGGGACTGCCACTATTGCCACGGTAAACTGGGGCTTTCAGCATCATTACAGGTACTTGCCAATCGTCTAATTGAATGGATTCCAGCAAAGTTCCTTCATTAGCTATTCCAGTAAAGGCAAGGGGGTTACCGATAAAATGGATATGCTCATTTTCAGGGAAGGTTGGATTGGCTGCAAGTGGAAGATAGGGAAGCTGATCTGCTTGTACTTGCAATAAGGCTAAATCAACATTCGGATAGCTCTCAATTAGTGTTGCTTCCATTACTCCCTCATCAGGAAATACAACGGATAATGTCTGTGCTTGCTCTACTACATGGGCATTGGTGACAATGAGACCGTCCGGTGAGATGGCGAAACCTGTGCCTTTGCTGGAACCTGTCGAAATTTCCACGATAGCTTTTTTATAAGTTTGTATATCCTCTTGTGCTGATAGCTTCGTTGATACTTTGATAAATTCGATAGCCGGAATAGAATAAATTTGAAAAATAAGCGCGAATGTATTGAAAAACAGTACGAATGCCATACTCCATACAATCCAGCGTACGAATGGCTTGGGCTTTTTTATTTTTTTGCCATAAAGACGTTCTTCTTGCTCCTGAGCTAATGCTTTTTGTTGCTCGGTTAACACAAGCTCAATAAATTCTTCTTCTGTTAATTCTTCCTGCTCGTTAGCAGACTTATGTAGGTCACTCATAGGATGATGCCTCCTTTTGCTACATAATAGGCGCCCAAGCAGGACGCCTATCATCATCATACTATTCTATTTTTTGTAAGGTGGAAGTCACGACAAATGGCGGCTCTTGATCTGACTCCATCGTATCTTCGATTTTGATGAGGCCAACCCCTTGTACAAAATACTTGGTCGTTATGAATGGATCTTCAGTGCGTGTAAGTTGGATGACATTCGTATAGACTTTTGTTCCTGTATCGACTTGAGCAGTTGTTGATTGGATGGTCCAGCCTTCAAAGCTTGTTCCTACTTGTATCGGTTGCTGCAGTATCGTTTCTAGCACAGGGTAGGCTGCAACCTCAGTTGCACTAGGTAAGCTTGGGTTACTGTCTACAGGCTCACGATAGACTAGCTCAATCTTTGAATCTGTCATGCGATAAATTTTTAATAGGGTCACACCACCATTATCTTCCACTTGAGCGATATGTTGCGTATCGATATAGGTAGTTTGTAGAGTAAAGCTGGCAAATTCATTTCCCTCTCCTTGAAAATATGCGACAGAGCCATTAGGTGGGAAATAGGTGAGTAGTGACACTTGATCTTGAACAGCTGGGTGCACAGGTTCTTTTTTCATTTCTTCATGGCACCCTGCTAACAATAATACTAGGGCAAGAACGAAAATAGAATGCTTCATTGGCACACTCCCTCGCTACTTTTTATTAATTATACGTGAATGTTGTGCATTATACGAATGATAGCTAACATTCTAGTAATATTATTATGTAAACTAAAGGTTGAAAACTTGTAACTATGAAAAAATTTAACTAAGATAGAGTTGTAGTTAAAAAATGGGGGGCATGGTTATGTATAGACAAGCGGATGATTTTTTACAGGAATGGACGATGGCTGCAGAGGGAACACTGAAAGTATTACAGGCAGTAACGGACGAAAAGTTAGATCAAAGTATCGTAGAGGGACATAGTACACTTGGCTGGCTTGGTTGGCATTTAGTTGGAGCGGCTGGATATTTTAGTTATTTAGCAGGCTTAAAGGTTCCGATGATTCGTCAAGAAGACCCTGTACCAACGACAGCTGTAGAAATTGTACAAGCATATGAGAAAGTTGTAAATGGTATAAAAGAGGAAGCAGCAAAGCTTTCAAATGAAGATTTACTAGAAGTGGTAAATGGCTTTACAGGGCCAATACCAAAGGGCGCTTTATTACGTGCATTAATTGATCATCAAACGCATCATCGCGGTCAAATGACAGTTCTACTTCGTCAAGCTGGTTTACCAGTACCGGGTGTTATGGGACCAACACAAGAAATGAAATAGACTTGAATTGCAGCAGATAAATAACCTATCTGCTGTATTTTTATTTGACACTTACCTACTAGTAAGTTAGTATATAGCCATGACAAATAGAAAATCACAAATTATTGAATTAACATTGAAGAATATTCAAGAAAAAGGTTTCACATCATTTAGTTATGACCATTTAGCGAAAGAGGTTGGTGTAACAAAAGCGAGCATTCATTATCATTTTGAAAAGAAGGAAGACTTAGGGATCGCTGTTTGCGAAAGAATTCAAAAGGGATTAGAGGAGGCTTATACAGTAATTAAGGAAGCTACAGTAGCAGCTGAGGAAAAACCTTTCGCCTTTATTTTACGACGGATTACATTTCTAGAACAAGATGGTGTTTGCCCGATTTCTGCATTACAGGCGGACTATCAAGAATTGTCACCTGCGATGCAAGAAAAAGTTCAACAGCTTAGCCAATTGGAAGTAGATGTTTTAGTGGATTTACTACAAGATGCTAAGAACCATGGCTCACTTCAGTCGACAATGGATTTAGAGGCATTAGCCATCCTGCTTATTTCGAGTACAAAGGGTGCTTTGCAATACAAACGGGTTTTAGGGGAAGATTTCTTTCACAAAATGTTGGAGCAATTAAAGGAACTGTTAAAGTAAACGAAAAAGGAGAGGAATATATGGTACGTAGAGTAGTTGTCACAGGATATGGTGTTATCTCACCACTAGGTCAAACAGTATCAGCCTTGTGGGAGAACATTAAAGAAGGAAAATCAGGTATTACAAAGTTAGAAGCGGAGGAATTCGGCGGCATTCAAACACAAATTGCTGGTTCTATCACTGACTTTGATGCTACTCAATATATGGATAAAAAGGAATTAAGTAAATATGATCTTTTTATTCAATATGCTCTGGCTGCATCTCAGCAGGCTTTGGAGCAAGCAAACGTAAATATGGAGCAAGTTAATAAGGAACGACTAGGTGTTTATATTGGCTCAGGTATTGGGGGAATTGAGACGATTTTAGCGAATCATCAAGCCATGCTCGATAATGGACCAAGGAAGGTGTCACCGTTTATGGTGCCGATGATGATTAGCAATATGGCCGCAGGGATTATCGCGATTAAAACAGGCTTCAAAGGGCCAAGCTTCTCACCAGTTTCCGCTTGCGCAACGGGTAACCAAGCAATTGGTGAAGCGTTTTTAAATATTCGTCATGGCTATGCAGATGGTATTTTAGCTGGTGGGGCTGAGGCACCGATAAATCCGCTGAGTTTTGCTGGATTTTCCCGTATGAAGGCGATGTCTACTAGGAACGATGCGCCAGAACAAGCTAGCCGGCCATTCGATAGCCATCGTGACGGCTTCGTCATGTCAGAGGGAGCAGGGGTTGTGTTCCTAGAGGAATATGAACATGCTAAGCAAAGGGGCGCTACGATTCTTGGAGAAATCGTAGGCTATGGGGTGACGACTGATGCTTTCCATATTACAGCGCCTGATTTTACCGGGGCAGCTAATGCGATGAAACTAGCCTTAAATATGGGTGACATTGATGTGACGGCTGTCGATTATATCAATGCGCATGGTACTAGTACACCAGAGGGAGATAAATCGGAAACAAAGGCTATTAAAAGTGTATTTGGTGAGCATGCCTATCAATTAAAAGTGAGCTCCACGAAGTCGATGACAGGCCATCTTTTTGGCGCAGCTGGTGGAATCGAGGCCATCATTACCTTAAAAAGTATTATGGAAGGTATCATTCCACCAACGATTAATTATGAAACGCCAGATCCAGAGTGTGATTTGAATTATGTTCCAAACGAGGCGCTTCATCAAACCGTCAACATTGCTTTGTCTAACGGTTTTGGCTTTGGTGGTCATAATGCTGTGTTGGCTTTTAAAAAGTTTGAGGAATAATAGTACACAATGGTATGAAATGGTCGTTTCATACCATTTTTTATTGTCTTTATTAAATGACCTATTCATCTATGATAAGTTCTACTTATGAGATTGCGCAGATAATCAATATTTTCGCTTATGTGCTTTCTATGATAAGTTAAAAAAGAAGGGAGGATGGATAATGAGAATTTTTGATGCACATTTTCATATTATTGATTTTGATTTTCCGATTATAGAAAATCAAGGATACACACCACCGAGCTATGTAGTAGAGGACTATCAAAAGGAAACAGCTCTTTTCAATATAGAGGGGGGCGCCATTGTTTCCGGTTCCTTTCAAGGATTTGATCAAAATTATTTATTGAAGGCTTTGAAACAACTAGGTCCCGCTTTTTGTGGGGTGACGCAATTACCGTATACAGTGACAGATGATGAAATCCTTCATTTACATAAAAATGGAGTAAGGGCCTTGCGCTTCAATATTCAACGAGGCGGTTCAGAGGATTTGTCAAAACTCGATAGCTTTGCAAGAAGAGTGTATGAGTTGGCGGGGTGGCATAGTGAACTTTATATAGATGCCAAATATTTACCTGAGATTGCTTCCACGATTGAAGCATTACCAGCCATTTCAATTGACCATCTAGGCTTATCGGAGGAAGGTTTACCACATTTGCTAAAGCTTGTAGAGAAAGGTGTACGTGTGAAAGCGACTGGTTTTGGTCGGGTAGAATTGAATGTGAAAAATGCTTTGCAAACAATCTATAGCATTCATCCAGATGCGTTAATGTTTGGAACAGATTTGCCATCGACACGAGCAAAACGACCTTTTGAATTTGAGGATGTTGAATTGATTCAAGAGCTTTTTGATGAACAGGCTGCGGATAAAATTCTCTATCAAAATGCTAGGCAATGGTATGACAAGTAAATGCAAAAAATCCTCTACCCAAACACTCGGTAGAGGATTTTTATTGGAATTAGTTTAAACCTTCGCGATCTTTCCACTCTAAGAATTCATCATATGTTAATTGCTTATCTAAAATTGAGCCGTCTTCACGGATTTCAATCACACGGTTAGCAATTGTTTGAATGAATTGATGGTCATGAGATGTGAAAATCATAGCCCCTTTGAAACGAATTAAGCCTTCGTTCAATGCTTGAATAGATTCAAGGTCAAGGTGGTTGGTTGGTTCATCTAGTAAAATCACGTTTGCTGTGGCAAGCATCATTTTTGATAACATACAACGAACTTTTTCGCCTCCTGATAAAACAGAAGGTGATTTTTTCACTTCCTCCCCAGAGAACAACATGCGTCCTAGGAAACCACGTAGGAAGCTTTCTGTTTCATCGTCAGGAGAATATTGGCGTAACCATTCTACTAATGACTTTTCTGTTCCTTCGAAGTACTTGTCATGATCGTTTTCGAAGTAGCTTTGTGAAGTAGTTACACCCCATTTAAATGTACCAGCATCTGCCTCTTTATCTTCCATTAAGATATCAAGAAGCGCTGTTTTAGCAAGAGGGCTACCAAGTAAAACGATTTTATCATCTTTGTTCATCGAGAAACGAATATCTTTAAACAGTGAATCGCCTTCATGAGTGGCAGTTAGACCTTCAACTGTTAATACATCATTCCCGATATCACGACCAATTTGGAAGTTGATGAACGGATATTTACGGCTTGATGGCTTAATGTCATCTAACTCGATTTTATCCAGCATTTTTTTTCGAGATGTCGCTTGCTTCGATTTAGAAGCATTCGCAGAGAATCGTGCGATAAACGCTTGTAATTCTTTGATTTTTTCTTCTTTTTTAGAATTTTGGTCTTGAGCCATTTTTTGAGCTAATTGAGAAGATTCATACCAGAAATCATAGTTACCCACATATAATTGAATTTTAGAGAAGTCCAAATCAGCAATATGTGTACATACTTTGTTTAAGAAGTGACGGTCATGGGATACAACAATGACTGTGTTTTCAAAGTTAATTAAGAACTCTTCTAACCATTGGATAGCTTTTAAGTCAAGGTGGTTGGTAGGCTCATCGAGTAACAGTACATCAGGCTGACCAAATAGGGCCTGCGAAAGTAATACTTTTACTTTATCTGAACCTTCAAGATCACCCATTAGCATGTAGTGAAGGTCATCTGAGATACCTAAACCGTTTAATAATGTCGCTGCCTCTGATTCAGCTTCCCAACCGTTTAGCTCTGCAAATTCACCTTCTAGCTCAGCGGCACGCATACCATCCTCATCTGAGAAATCTTCCTTTGCATAGATAGCATCTTTTTCTGTTTTTACGTCATAGAGGCGTTTATTCCCCATAATAACAGTGTCAAGCACTGTATAATCATCGTATTCAAAATGGTTTTGTTTAAGGACGGATAAACGTTCGTCCTTGCCCATTGATACGTTACCTTCCTGTGCTTCAATTTCACCAGAAAGAATTTTTAAGAATGTTGATTTACCAGCACCGTTTGCGCCAATTAAACCATAGCAGTTACCTGGTGTGAATTTTATATTTACGTCTTCAAATAGTTTACGATCGCCATAGCGAAGACCTACATTACTAACTTGAATCATGCAAGTTCCTCCTTTTTTCACAATGGCACTAGTATATCATGAAATATGTTCCATAGTCTATAAACATTATGACAGCAAGGTTTATTGGCAATTGTTTTATTGAATAGCCCCAGTTCTTGCCCCAGCTTGCTGTAAGCTGTTACTGAATAAAGCTACGGATTCCGTTTCCATTTCTTTTAAAACATGTCCGTATACTTTATAGATCATATCAGGTGTATAATCACTTTCCTTGATTTATTAGGATGGTACTAGGGAAAACTACGAGCCATTCAACTTGTGGTGGAAGTAGTCTCCCATTTTCTTCAACTATTTATTCGTCTATGGATTTAATCTCATGTGGTCAAATAAAACAAAGACGTTATTTTGATGAAAGTGGTAAGGCTAAACAAGATATTGATTATTTCCAGAGTGGTGAGGATTTACATAATTCACCTGATGTTCCATAAGAGTCATCCTAATCCAAGATCAGGTGTTCACCCAGCACAATTTTAAAATAAAAAAACTATGTTGTGATTTTTGGCAACATAGTTTTTTTAGTAATCAATTAGTTATCCCCATACTGTCAAACTGGTACGCGTATCATTTTCGTTAGTGATATAGTTAATATTAGTGTAATGAAAAATTTTTGCACGTTCGAAAAGTTTATGAGTAATTGACTCATCTTTTAAAAAAATGGATACATAGCATGAATCTATAATTAAAAGTGCAAGTTCACAAGTGCTCTTTAAAAAATCGTCATAACTTTTAATTTCCACTACCTCTTCCATATTAGGAAAAGCCTTTAGATCCGTAAATATTAAATAATATGCATCAGTTGAAATATATTCTAAGAATGATGGACCATTTAAACTAACACTGGGGGGAAATAAATCTGAACCAAGTGTTCCTTTTTCTATTTTGTAAGACTCTCCAGGACCTACTGACCAATACCAAGAAGGATTAATAATATTTGATAAAATATCAGATAAAAACTTTCCATATTCATTATTAATCTCGAAAGAAATACCTCGCATTTTAACATCCTTTCTTCAATCTACTATTTTTATTATAAAACAAAATAATCTATAAATTACAAAATGTAATTTTCTGGGCAACTCTCAATAGGAAAGTGTATAATTTGGCTTATATTGGAAAATGTCAACGTCTATGCATACCTAAAATAAGCAAATCATATAGGGGAGTATAATATGAAGATAAAAATTATTATAACAGGTGTCATTTTTTTTTGGATGTTGCCTTTTAGTCAAACTGCACAGGCAGCAAAACTTAGTGAACATTATCATGATATAACAGAAAATGATCTTCAAAACAGTATCATGATGTCGCCTGAAAGCTCAAAGGCATTTGTCAATGGTAATATGGTTTCTACAGTACAGCCAATTGTCAAAGAAGGGAGAACCTTAGTGCCACTTCGCTTTATTTCTGAAGGGTTTGGCGCAATAGTCGATTTCAATGCTAAAAATAATACTATAGCCATAAAAAATTCTGATAAAACAATAACCTTGAAAATCGGAAACAAGGCTATTAATGTGAATGGCCAATCTATTCAAATGGACGTTGCTGCTAGCCTTCATAAAAATTCTACCTATATTCCTCTAAGATATATAGGGGAGGCCTTTGATAAAAAAGTAGTCTATTTAAAGAATGAAAACCTACAACCTTATAGTTTGATTATAATTAGAGATGAAAAGGCAGCAGAGCTTGAAAATCTTAAACTTGTCCGCATTTGTGAATGGCTATTTCAGGGGAAATCAATTGTCTATAGCGATCGTTTTATGGCAGTAATCCAAGAAAAGGGTCAATTATTGTATAGCAATTATTTTTCTGATTTTGAACCATTTGTTTATGAGGAATTTATTGAGGATAAAAATATCATTAAATTAGGGGATATTTGGATTAAAACAGAAATGGGCAATTTTTATATGGACTACGCCTATAACACGACAAGAGAATTTATTTTATATGATGTGGATGGACAATCCATTTCAAGAGTAGCTGTAGAAAAAGCACCGATTAAAGCTGTAAAACCTTATGAGAATAATGTCTATTATCTAACAAGATATGAGCGTGGTATTGAAAATGCTCATGAAACGAGTAATTTAAAATCTGCCACACGAACAAATGGCCAATGGGTTACTGATTATTTAGGCAAGCCAGGGTTTTATTATGGTTTTGATACTATAGGCAATTCGTATAACTGGAAAATAAATGATAACGGCATCTATATTTTTGGTTATAATAGATTTGGCAATTTAAGCTCAGATGATAGAAAAAAAACTTTTGGAAATTACCGGGTAGACGTAAAAGGCCATAATCATGAGGTCTTACACCCTTAAAGTTTGCGTATTCATGATACAGTTGGCTGGTTTAGGTTCTGTAGTGTACGGATCCTGAGCCAGTCAATTTTTGCTTACTCGGTTCGTTATGATTGGAATGGGGCATGGCCATTAGTTTGAGATTACTTTCTGGCACAACATGTTCTAGTATTTGCGTTGCTTTTTCGTATAAAAAAACCAAATATAATATACGATTACAACTAGTGACAAACCTAATGAAACATATTTATTTTGCTCATTGGGCAAAATAGTAATTGAGATAATAGCTAATATAATGGCAGGGAATACCGTGTAAAACCAGATTCGCACTGCTTTATTTTTAAAAGAAACTTCAAATCGATCCATACATACACCTCATTTATTAATTCTAAGTTCACGTTGTGGAAAATTCTTTCTTACTAAATAACATAACAAATTTTGAGTTGGAAGTGAAATGGTAAATGGGTCTGGAGGGACGGATGAAATTAACGCATGAAAGATTATTGAAAAATATCTTTTTTTCTGTAACTTTATTTGAAGTTGGTGCGTCTACATAGTAGTGTTTTTAACTATTTTTGAAAAAGAATAGTAAATTGACATCATTTACCACGGGGGTTTTAGTTGCTTATTGCTATAAATATAGACTAAAATGATTCTGACTGTTTTTTTATCAGGTACAATTTATCCTGATTATCTACTTGTGCTCACAAGCACATCCCCCGTTTTGACTGTCTAATGTAAGTGACGAAACGAACCTTGTCTGCAAATCGGAAAAAATATCCCAATCCTCTATATGGTGGAATACACGTATCCTTTGCGCTAATTTCATAGGAAAATACTATAGTAAATGATAGGCCATACAGTATTCGGCAACGGAACAAATAGGACATTCAGCTCTTTTAAGAGGCGGAAATGATGATAAAATAAACATGTTATTGGAAATATTAACTATCGGAGGTATATTATGGGTAAAGGCTTATTATGGACAGCCACTGCTATCTTAGTAGTTTTACTTGGGTTTGGAAGCTACTATTTTATCAAAGAAATAACAAACTCTATGGCATACAATAAATTAGTGGATGAGTATAAAAAGCCAGTACCAATTAACAATATAGAGTCTGAATATGATGTAATTGTCATTGGTGGCGAGCCTGAGGGTGTCGCTGCTGCGGTTGCTTCAGCACGTAATGGGGCTAAAACATTATTGGTAGAAAAACGTGAAGAATTGGGTGGATTATTTACATATGGGATGTTGAATTTCCTAGATATTCCACGAGATGGTCATAATAATTCCATCAGTAAAGGTATTTTTCAAGAATGGCATGAGCTTGTTCGAGGCAATGATGCTTTTGGTATCGTCGGAGCGAAAGCAGCATTTAAAAAGCTGATTGATGAGGAACCAAATCTAACATTGTCGGTGCAAACGGAAGTTGTCAAAGCGAATCTTCAACAACAGCAGCTAACGTCTGTTGAGCTAAAAAATGAATACGGTACATATGTCGTTAAAGGAAAATCATTCATAGATGCTACACAGGATGCGGATTTTGCTACGATGTCTAAAGTTCCTTTCTTCGTTGGTGGTGAAGATATAGGGATAAAGGATAAACGCATGGCTGTAACATTAATGCTTCACTTGAAAAATGTTGATTGGGATCAAGTAAAAAAAGCGGCGAAGTCAGATGTATTTGGCGGGGCTAACTTGAATCATACCGTTATGTGGGGCTTTACAAAGCTTCATGATGAATATACACCTTTACAAGAAGGTACAAGATTAAGAGGGTTAAATTTAGCGCGAGTGGATGATGAATATTTTATTAATGCCTTACAAATTTTTGGTATTGATGGCTTAAATGATCATTCGAAGCAGGCGGCCATTGCTGCTGGTAAAAAAGAAACATTGCATGTACTTAAATATTTACAGGAAAACTTCCCTGGATTTGAAAAAGCAGAACTTGTTAGCTTCCCAGAAGAGCTTTATGTACGAGAAACAAGACATATCTGGGCGGAATATCAATTACCAATGTCCGATATTTGGCAAAATCGAGATCATTGGGATAGCATTGGGATTGCCTCTTATCCAGTAGATGTGCAGGCTCAAACACCCCATGATTATGGCTATGTTATTTCTGCACCAAAGCAATATGCGATTCCTTTCCGATCTTTAGTACCAAAGGATATCGATGGTTTACTTGTTGTAGGACGATCTGCAGGTTATTCATCTTTAGCAGCGGGAAGTGCCCGTATTGTTCCAACCGGTATGGTGACTGGGGAAGCGGCAGGGACAGCGGCTGCACTGGCTCTTCAAGAAGATGTTACTTTTAGAGAAATGAGCAAGGATAAAAAATTAATTGCTACATTAAGAGAGCAGTTGGATAAACAAGGTGCCTATATTGATTCATTTTCTGTGGACTATCCTTATCAGGGCGAGTGGTATGATGAAGCCATTCAATCGTTAATTAACTATGGGCTTGTAGTGGGTGGTTATGATAATGATTTAAAGGTCGACAGTAAAGCAACGAAAATTAAGTTTGCTAAAATGTTTAAAGAAAGTATGATTCGTGCCGGAGGTGAGAGTACAGCCGATAAGAAAGATAAGCTGGAGATTGTCATTAATAAGGTATATAGCACGGGTGATGAAGCTATTACGCGAGATGAGCTGGCGCAGTATTTGGCAGATGTGCTTATCGATGAATCGACTGGAACAAGCTGGGAAAGCTTAGTTGAAAAGGAAATTGTTACTGAAACAGTAGCGAAAAAAGTGAAAGACAATAAACAACTGAAGTTAAAAGAGATGTATGCCATCATGGCAGATGTCATTCATTATATAGAAAAAGAACGTTCCTCAAAATGAACTGCACCCCAATTGTTAGACACAACTAACAATTGGAGGTGTAGTTTTTTTATGACGAAATTTACAAATGAACA
>NZ_JBWKZL010000021.1:0-33489 GCF_059424475.1 Lysinibacillus sp. GW247-5R2A
AATTTGATTAGCTCAAATTGTTTTGCTGGCATCAATTTTGATGTCCAAAATTTTGTTTTGTTCACTAGCTAGGCTAGCTACTAAAAACTTTATTGATTACGTTTTGCTTGTTCAGTTTTCAAGGTTCATTTAGCTGCCATGTTTTTTATAGCAACTCTTAAATTATAATACATTCGGTTATCATTGTCAACAACTTTTTTAAAAAGTTTTTCGTTTACAAGAGACAACTTTTAAATCTTATCACAACCACATTTCAATGTCAATAACTTTTTTCGTTAATTGAATCTTTATGATGATGTTGTTCTTACGTCGTTTTAACGACAAGTAATAATTTATCATGTTCATAATTACTTCGCAAGTGTTTTTTTCATAGAAAACGATATTATTGAAAAAACATGCATTAATAAGCTATTTTATACACTTACGAGAATGTAGTTTTTATATCATTCTCTGTTCTAACTTAAATGATTTGTTTTACTATACATTGCTTTCTTTTAAAACTCAACTAACTAAAAACTAAAACATATAAGCAGGAGTTAAAAGCATCTACTTTATTTCTCCTGCTTATTCAACTAAAAAACCTCATCGTTTGTTATACAAGCTTCGCGCTACTACTTTAAGCCATCATCCTGTGGATCAACTATATTTAAGCACCACAGGAAATTATCCCACGCGGAATACCAGCCACTAAAAATTTCAGAAGAATCATCCCAGCGAACTTCGAACTTCTTATGTCCGTCGACCTCTACTAAATATAAAGTAAGATTCTCGTCTTTTTTGGCAACTACTAATTTCATTCCATGCTCAAGTTCTTCTTCTGTAAATGGAACATCCGATACAGAACGTAATTGAGCCTGTTCAAATACTTGTTTGTTAATAATTTTGTAATTCATTATATGCCCCCAATAAAAATACTTCTTTTTTATCTACTGTCGTTTATAAAACATAGAACTATAAAAGTATAACCTAAATTTATTCCACGTTTAAACAACTTAATTTTTTTAATACAAAAAAGAGGAGAATTGCCTTATCCAGCAAATTCCCCTCTTCATTCTATTCTTACCTTACTGTTAGAAAAGATGCTACGACTATTTGGTAATATGACGCATTGTCGGGAATAATAATACATCACGAATGGAAGGTGAATTTGTTAATAGCATGATTAATCGGTCAATACCGATACCTAGTCCACCAGTTGGAGGCATACCATATTCCAAAGCTTCAATGAAATCATTGTCCATCTCATGTGCCTCATCATTACCAGCCGCTTTCTCTGCTAATTGTGCTTCAAAGCGCTGACGTTGATCGATTGGGTCATTTAATTCTGTGAAGGCATTTGCATGCTCACGACGAACAATAAATAGCTCAAAGCGATCTGTGAAACGCTCGTCCTCTGGATTTTTCTTTGCAAGAGGCGAGATTTCCACTGGGTGCCCATATACAAATGTAGGTTGTACAAGTGTTTCTTCTATTTTTTGCTCAAAGAATTCATTAATAATATGACCTACTTCATGAACATTCTTCACTTCTACTCCATGTTCTTTAGCAAGAGCCTGAGCTTGCTCTTTTGTCATCGGCTGCCAGAAGTCTACACCAGTCGCTTCTTTTACGGCATCAACCATGTGAACTCGTTTCCAGCCCACTGCAAGGTTAATTTCATCTTCTCCATATTGAACTGTAGTTGTTCCAAGAACTTCTTGAGCAACGTGAGCTATAAGGTTTTCAGTAAGAGACATGATATCTTGATAGTCAGCGTATGCTTCATAGAGCTCAATCATTGTAAATTCAGGGTTATGTCGTGTAGAGATCCCTTCGTTTCGGAATACACGTCCAATCTCATAAACCTTTTCTAAACCACCCACAATTAAGCGTTTTAAATGCAGTTCGATTGCGATTCGCATATATAATTCCATATCAAGAGCATTATGATGAGTAATAAATGGACGAGCAGCCGCACCACCAGCAATTGTATGAAGCATTGGTGTTTCTACTTCTAAATATCCAGAGTTATCAAGATAGTTGCGGATAGCACGGATAATTTTAGAACGTGCTATAAATGTTAATTTGCTTTCTTCATTCGTCATAAGATCTAAGTAGCGTTGACGATAACGTTGCTCAACATCCTGTAAACCATGGAACTTCTCTGGCATAGGGCGTAGCGCCTTTGTAAGGAATGTGAATTCCTCTGCCTTTACTGAAAGCTCGCCAACCTGTGTACGGAATACATTTCCTCGGATACCTACGATATCTCCCAAATCAGCTTGTTTAAATAATTCATACGCCTCTTCACCTACGTGGTCTTGACGAACGTAGATTTGAATTTGGCCACCCAAATCTTGAATATGTGCAAAGCCAGCTTTTCCTTTACCACGCTTCGTCATTATACGACCCGCAATAATAACCTCTTGCAGATTTTCTTCTAGTTGCTCTTTTGTTTGATCTGCAAATTGTTCCTTTACTTCTGTTGACAAATGCGTACGTTCAAAACGGCTACCAAATGGATCTTGTCCGTTCTCTAATATCGTCGTCATTTTTTGGCGTCTCACCAAAAGCTGGTCATTTAATTCTTCTATGTTTGACACTTGTTTCACTCCTTAAATAAATAGCGTTTACGTCCATAATATTTCTATTGTACACAATTTTAATGCTGTAATCATCTGTTTCAGTTTATTTTCAATACAAGTTAAGATAATTAATAATTCTAAAAATTAAAGCCCGCAAAAAAAAGCGTCTCTGGCAAAAACTTGAGACGCTCACTGTATCTTTATATTAAATAATTAATTCGTTTGCTTCTGGGATCATGAGATTGGACTCGGATTCTTCATACTCTTGAACAAGGCCATTTAATAACGCGCGAAGCTCTGCTGCCGTTTCTGTTTGGTTAATAGCGTTACGTGCTTTACCATTACCTCTAATTCCCTTCAAATACCAGGATGCATGCTTACGCATCTCACGAACTGCTATACCTTCTCCTTTTAATTGGAGCAGACGTTCAAAGTGAAGTAGACAGACGTCCATTTTTTCACGGACACTCGGTTCTTCCTTTAATTCACCAGTTTCTAGGTATTGAACTGTACGATAAATCATCCATGGGTTACCCAAAGCGGCACGACCAATCATCACTGCATCTACACCTGTAGTTTCTAGCATACGTTTAGCGTCCTGCGGCGTTTCTACATCACCATTACCAAGAACAGGGATTTTCACGTTTTCCTTTACTTGACGAATGATATCCCAATTCGCCTTTCCTTCGTACATTTGTACACGTGTACGACCATGAACCGCTACTGCTGATGCACCAGCACGTTCAACAGCCTGGGCATTTTCAATAGCGAAGATATGCTCATCATCCCAACCAATTCGCATTTTTACGCTAATAGGCTTTTTCACTGCATCCACCACAGCTGCTACCATTTCATACACTTTATTAGGATCTAAAAGCAAGCGGGCACCCGCTTCACATTTAATGATTTTATTAACAGGGCACCCCATATTGATATCTATAATATCAGCGGATGTATTTTGATCTACATACTTAGCTGCCTCTACTAATGTTTCTTTATCTCCACCAAAAATTTGTAGTGACAGAGGATTTTCTCGTTCATCGATATAAAGCATACCTAATGTTTTTTCGTTTTTTTGAACAATGCCCTTATCACTAATCATTTCAGCATATACAAGCCCTGCTCCGAACTCCTTAACAGTTAATCGGAAAGCAGAATTACAAATCCCTGCCATTGGAGCTAATACAACACGGTTGTCCATGACAATATCGCCAATTTGAAAGGGCTTCTCTGTTGTTTGACTCAACGTTGTCTTCCTCCTATATAGGCATGTACCTATTTATCCTTAATTTAAAATTATATAAAGCGCCTACCTAACTCACAATAAGCGGTTCGTTAGTCGGCTGCCACAAGTTTATACCTTCACGCTCACTGTCCATCTGTTGCAATAAATGATGCGCTTGTTGTAGCTGATCTCCGAAAGGTGCTGGAGTAATCTCTACCAGTGGCACTAATACGAAAGCTCGCTCATACATTCTTGGATGAGGAACAAGTAGGTTCTCTGTTTCAATATTCTCTTGATTGTAAAGTAATATGTCAAGGTCGATGATTCGTGGACCCCAACGAAATTCTCGCACACGCCCTAACTCTTGTTCAATCGATTGGCAAATCTTCAGCATTTCAGTAGATGTTGCTTCAGTTTTGAGATGAACAGCAATATTCAAAAAGTCTGCCTGATCTGTATAGCCTACTGCTGCCGTCTCATAAACAGATGAAACACGAACAACCTCAATGTTCTCCTTCTCTCTTAAAAGAGCAACAGCTTGTCGAAAGTTTTCATATCTTTCACCCATATTTGTACCTATTGATAAATAGACATCCTTCATTAAAAATCACCTCTCGTTACTTCAACAGACACTTCTTTGTAATAGCCATGGATTGGTGGGTCTGGCTTAATCAGCTCTACACGAACGCCTTTTATTTTTTCAGGGTATGTTGTTAAAATCACGTTTGCTATTTTCACAACAAGTGCCTCAATAAGTTTAAAAGGGTCTCCTTCTACAATTTCACGACACAAAGCATAGACCTCTGCATAATTTACCGTATAAGCGAGGTCATCCGTTTCTCCAGCCTTTGTCATATCTACAGCCAGTGAAACATTTGCTCGAAAACGTTGACCAAGTGTTGTTTCTGCCGCTAATACACCATGGTAACCATAAAACTGCATATCTTTTAAATGAATATAATCCATTATGCCTCCTCCTTATACAGTCGTTTCCCTACTAGCACATCAGCCATATGCGCTGCACGTGCCATTTCCTTTACATCATGAACGCGTATCATATGACAGCCCTTTTCAATTCCATAAACTACCGTTGCTCCCGTACCTTCAAGACGTTCTTCAACTGGTAGCTTCAAAACATTGCCGATCATGGATTTACGTGATGTTGCTAAAAGCACAGGGTAGCCCATCTCCACTAAATCCTTTAGGTGTTGCATCATGGCTATATTCTGCTCAGTGTTTTTAGCAAAGCCGATACCAGGATCTAGGATAATATGACGATCAGGAACCCCCGCTTGATGTGCGATCGCAATACTTTCATCTAAATCCGCTTTCGCCGTTGACCAAAAATCAACACCATAATCCATATTTTCACGATTGTGCATTAAAATTATTGGAACATGTAAATCAGCTGCAACCTGTGCAATTTCCGGTTCAGCTTTTGCTCCCCAAATATCATTTATCACATGCGCCCCCGCCTCAATGGCAGCTCGCGCTACGTTTGCTTTATACGTATCAACCGAAATAATCGCATCTACTTCTTTCAATAATGCTTGTATAACAGGTACAATACGTGTAATTTCATCTTCATCCGAAATACGCTCATAACCAGGACGTGTAGACTCTCCGCCTACGTCGATAATTTTAGCACCATCGGCCACCATTTTTTTCGCTTGAGCTACCGCAGCTTCAACACTGTTGAACTTTCCTCCATCAGAAAAGGAGTCTGGTGTAACATTTAAAATACCCATTACAAACGTTTCTTTTGTAAAGTCTAATGTAATACCATTTATCGTTAATGGCTTCATATATTTATCTAGCATACAAACGCTCCCTCTATCGTTGCTCCACTTCTTGAGCAAATGCATCATGTAAACGCATATATACAGGTCCTTTATTACCTAATAATTGCTGGTTCTCTATATGAATGATTGGTACAAGCTCCTGCACAGAATTGGTAATAAAGCATTCCGTACTTTGTCGTAAATCTTCCTTCGCATAAAAGCCTTCTCTTACTTCAAGACCAAGAGCACCGGCTTTCTTTATAACCCAAGCTCGAACAATACCAGATAGTATGCCTGTTTCCAAGGAAGGCGTATATAGTATATCATTTTTTACCCAAAAAACATTTGAGGTCACACCTTCTGCAACATAGCCTGTTTCCGTTAAAAAGAAACCTTCTTGCTGTGCCAGTGACGGCAGCTCGAAACGACCAAGCACATTGTTGCCATAATGATGTGATTTGACGCGCACCCCTTGTTCAGGTGAATTACGTGGTGTCGTAAGCCACTGAGCTGTCTTTTCAGTTCCACGAGGTGTATCCAGTAATTCTTTACGAAAGATAATGATATTGGGCCGCGTGTATTCTGTCGGCTGCAAACCAATACTATGTTCACCTGCTGAAACATTAAGACGGAAATAGCCATCCTGACCACCAGCTTGCTGATTTAATTGTTGCACAACTTCAAATAATACACTTTCAGGATAGGTTAAATGAATGCGATATTGTGATAAAGCCTGCTGTAATCTTTTCATATGTGCATCCCATTCAAATATTTGCCCCTCATATGTTCGGAACGTTTCAAAGAAGCCCAAACCATATAAAAAACCATGGTCAAAAGGGGAAATCCGCAAATTCTCGGCTGCCATATAGCTTCCATTCATCCAGCACTGCATCTATTTAACTCCTTCTACGTACATTTCTATAAATTGACGAAGGAGTTGTTTACCTTGCTCAGTCATAATAGATTCTGGGTGATATTGTACACCCTCTATTGGATAATCCTTGTGACGAAGCCCCATAATTTCTCCCTCTTCTGTCCAAGCGGTTACTTCTAGACAAGTCGGTAGCGTCTCTTTTTCTACAATAAGAGAATGATAGCGAGTAGCTTGAAACGGGTTTGGCATAGCTTGATGTAAGCCAACTTCAGCATGTAATACAGGGGATGTCTTCCCATGCATAAGGCGCTCAGCCTGTATTACCTGACCACCGAACACTTGTGCAATAGCCTGATGTCCAAGACAAACACCTAAAATTGGAATATTTCCCGCGAAATATCGGATAATATTCAGACTTTCACCCGCCTCATTCGGACTACACGGCCCCGGTGAAATAACTATCATATCAGGTGCAAGTTGTTCTATGTCCTCTATTGTTAATACATCATTTCGTTTTACTATTACTTCATGACCAAATTCGCCCAAATATTGTACGATGTTATAAATAAATGAATCATAGTTATCGATCATTAAAATCATTTTGCTCGCTCCTCCGCCATTGCCTTTGCCTGCCACATGGCCTTCGCCTTATTTAAAGATTCCTGATATTCTCTTTCTGGAACAGAATCAATGACAATACCTGCTCCTGCTTGAATATGCGCGACCCCATCTTTTACAAATGCTGTACGAATCACAATATTAAACTCCATGTCCCCTGTATAGCCGAGCCAGCCAATAGAACCCGTGTATAAGCCACGTCTTACAGGCTCTAATTCTTCGATAATCTCCATTGTTCGTATTTTTGGTGCACCAGTAATAGTGCCGCCTGGGAACATTGCACGGATAACATCAGCGTTTGTTTTGCCTTCCGCTATTTCTCCCCGAACATTGGATACAATGTGCATAACATGCGAATAGCGTTCAATGACCATGAACTCATCTACTTCTACTGTTCCATAGGTTGATACTCGCCCTAAATCATTACGCTCTAAATCCACTAACATCACATGCTCTGCGCGTTCTTTATCATTGTCAATTAACTCTTGAGCTAATGCTAAATCTTCCTCTTCAGATTTCCCTCTTGGACGAGTCCCCGCAATGGGTCTTGTTGATAATTCTTGACCCTGGCGTTTAACTAAAAGCTCAGGTGATCCAGAAACAACCGCAAAATCAGGGGCTTCCATATAAGCCATGTACGGTGACGGATTAAAGGCTCTTAATGCCTCATATACGTCCATCGCTGTCGCATTTAAGTTTTTAGATTGACGAACGGATAAATTGACTTGAAACACATCGCCTTGTGCGATATAGGTTTGAATTTTTTGCACCGCCGCCTCAAAGTCAGTCCCTGCGAATGACACAAGCAATTCACTCTCGTCATTGACTACTTCTATAGCATTGGTCTTTTCAAATTTACGCGTAGCAAGTCCTTCACGAGCTGCAACTTGCCAATTAGTAGCCCACTCTTCTAAGTCAACAACGCAATCTTCTAGCTTCATGAATGTGACCGTATTGTGTTTCACATCATGTACGGCCCAGCTATCAAACAAATAAAAATAAATATCTGGTATTTGTAGATCGTCCTTAGCTGTATTAGGAAGCACTTCAATAGTGCGCGCATAATCATATGTTACAAATCCAATAGCTCCCCCCTGAAAAACTGGAAGTTCCGCATTATAGGGAACCTGGTATTCCGTCACGAGTTCTTCCAATAATGCAAGAGATTCTCCTTGTAAAACTTCGCTTCTGCCATTTCTCCAATTTACTAAAAGTCCATCCTCTACTGATTGTGCGGTTGCTAATGGATTCCAAGCAGCTATTGTAAAATGACCACCTCGTCCACTTTCTAAAAAGACATGCGAATCTTGTGTCTCAGTTTGCTTTTTATAACTATAAAAAAATGAATCTGCATCCATCTCTACTGTTTTCGTCAAAATTGTCTTCAAGTTAGCTTTCTCCTTTTAAATCATTTAATGTGATTCCATCTTAACGTGAATATTACATAGATGCGAATATTTTTATAAGGCGTTATGAAATTGTGAGCACACTAAAAAAGACCCCTTATCAAGAAGGAGTCTTTTTTCTATTAACTTAAATTAGTCTTCAAATTGATAGAGAGGTGTTGATAGGTAACGTTCACCATTCGAAGGCACAATAGCAAGGACATTTGAGCCCTTACCTAAACGTTTTGCAGCTTCAATTGCAGCATAGATCGCAGCGCCTGATGAAATACCACATAAAATACCTTCTTCACGCGCTACTTTACGAGCTACTTCGAAAGCTACCTCGTTTTCAACAGGGAATACAGATGAATAAATCTCTGTATCTAAAACTGTCGGCACAAATCCTGCTCCAATCCCTTGAATTTTATGAGGGCCAGGTTGACCACCAGAAAGAACAGGTGAATCTTTTGGCTCTACAGCAATAATTTCAACATTGGGATACTTTTCTTTTAATACGGCACCTGCACCTGTAATAGTACCACCAGTACCAACTCCAGCTACAAATGCATCTAGTGTTAAGCCATCGAATGCTTCAACAATTTCAGGGCCTGTAGTTAGGCGGTGAATAACAGCATTCGCTGGGTTCGTGAATTGTTGTGGTAGGAAATAGCCATGCTCTGCAGATAATTCTTCTGCTTTAGCAATAGCGCCTTTCATACCTGCTGGTCCAGGAGTCAATACAAGCTCTGCACCATAAGCACGAAGTAAGTTTCGTCGCTCTAAGCTCATTGTTTCTGGCATCACTAAAATTGCTTTATAGCCTTTAGCAGCAGCAATCATCGCAAGACCAATACCTGTATTACCAGATGTCGGCTCGATAATCGTACCACCCGGTTGTAACGTCCCATCTTTTTCTGCCGCTTCAATCATGGCTAATGCTAAACGGTCTTTCACTGAGCTTCCCGGATTAAAATATTCTAATTTTACATAAACAGTACCTTCATTTTCACTTGTTGCATGATTTAATTTAACGATTGGTGTTTTACCAACTAATTCAGCTATCGAGTTCGCTAATCTACTCATTTAATAATCCACTCCCAATCCCTACTATTTTTATAGGTTTTACTTATTTTGTATTTTATCAATTTTTCCATTCGATTGTCAATAAATAAAACTTGTATTTTCAGAATATTTATCTACTGTCAATGGATGACGCATTTACTAGTCCACCTTACATCGCATTAAGACAAAAAGAATCTGCACCATTTGTCGGGTAAGTCCATTCTGATGACATCCACTGTCTGCAAGTTGTTTAGACTTATGCTACCCGCAAAGAACTTGCAGATTCTTTCATTTATTATTTTTCTTTTTTAGATTCTCCATAATACCATGTAGCATTAAATTCAGACCAAAACGCTTCAGGTGTAACAGATTGTGGCAACTGCTCTAAAGCTAATTCACGCTCGATATGTTCTTTCACATCGTCATATGTAAAGGATTGTCCCTCTAAAACCTCTTGCACCTGAACAATGCCATAATGACCATTATCTAACTTAAAGGCTTTACTTACCTCATTTGCCTTTGTAGATTTCACAGCATTAATAATGGCAGGATCCACGTTTTCCTGATTTTCCGTCAGGAAGCCAACATCCCCCCCTAAACTCGCCGAAGCACTATCTAAGGAAATCTCACGGGCTAGCACTGAAAAATCAGAGCCATTTTTTAACTCACCCAGCGCCTCATCAGCAGCTTTCTTGGCGTCAACCTCAATAAAATTGGTACGATAGCTTGTTTTTGTATTGTATAGTCCTTGATTTTCCTCATAGTACTTTTCAATACTCTCTTCACTTATCACTACATCTTTTGTGAGTACCTTATCTAAAATAAGTTGTGAACGAATTTTTTGGCGTAATTGCTCCGCTGAGAGATTTTGCATCGCTGTATCAAATTTATCTTGAGCAGAACGCATTAGGGCTAATTCGAGATCAATTTCTTGATCAGTAACTTTAATTTTATATGTCTTTGCTGCCTTTTCCATGACAGATTCATTGACCAAATTTTGCAGTGTTTCTTTGCCATATCGCTCTTCCATAGCAATCATCCACTCTTGGCGCGTGATCACATCCCCGTCAATGGCAGCGACCTGTTCGTCGCTACCAATTTCCTGACTTTTATTTGGGATAGTCCATGCAATGAACCATAAAATATTACCTAATAACAATACCGCAATGACAGCAAGAGCTGGTTTTGTTTTTAAACGGCGCTGTAATAAAGGGGTTTGGTTTGGTGTTGTAGTGGCAGAAGGTCGTCTATTACGATTTGAGCTCATCAATAAACCCTTCTAACTCTTCTTTTGAAAAATGATAGGTCTCTAAGCAGAAATGACATTGTGCATCTGCACTTTCATCCTCTTCAATCATTTCTTTAATTTCAGCTATTCCTAGACCTAAAATTGCTGCACCAAACCGCTCTTTTGAACATTGACATTTAAATTCAACTGGCATGGAATCTAAAATTTGTAGATGGCCATTTCCTAATACAGCTTCTAAAATTTGCTCAGGTGTAAAGCCTTTTTCAATCATTTTCGAAACTGGCTCTATTGTAGCAAGATGCTGTTCGATTTCATTGATTGTTTCCTCTTCACAGCCTGGCATTAATTGCAGAATAAATCCTCCTGCAGCAAGAACTGTGTTGTCCGGATTAACTAATACACCTAAACCAACTGATGAAGGTACTTGCTCAGACGTAGCGAAATAATAAGTAAAATCTTCAGCAATTTCACCTGAAACAATTGGTGTTTGGCCTGAAAACATATCTCGCAAACCAAGATCCTTAACAATTGTTAGAGCTCCTTCAGTCCCAACGCCTGCTCGCACATCTAGCTTACCTTGCTCGTTTAAATCGAAATGAACATGAGGATTCGTGACAAATCCACGTACTTCTCCACGTGCATTACTATCGATTACCATTGGACCAATCGGACCATTACCCTCAATCTTGATTGTAATCTTCTCTTCACCTTTTAACATAGCACCCATCATAACAGCCGCTGTCATAGAGCGCCCGAGAGCAGCTGATACAACTGGCCATGTATCGTGACGACGTTGTGCTTCTCCAACTGTGGCTGTTGTACGAGCTGCAAATACACGTACCTGTCCATTAAATCCTAAACCTCTAACTAAATAATCATTCATAAATGAAATGTCCCTCATTTCTTATTGGTTACGTTTATACAGTTTATATAAACCCTTTAACGTTAAAAACGGATCCACAACATCAATAATTTGCGTTTCCCCTGCAATTAGATTTGCTAATCCACCTGTAGCAATGACTAATGGCTCCTCTTTACTTTGTCCCTTCATCCGATTAACAATGCCCTCAACTTGTCCTACGAAGCCATAAAAAATTCCGGCCTGCATGGCGGAAACGGTTGTTTTTCCTACAATATGTGTAGGTCTTAATATTTCAATACGCGGTAATCTAGCAGCCTGAGTATAAAGAGCCTCTGTCGAGATGGTTATACCTGGCGCAATCGCACCACCCATATAGTCGCCTTTTTCATTTAAATAACAATAAGTTGTTGCTGTACCAAAATCAACTATAATACAAGGTGCTTTATATAAGTCTAAGGCTGCTATAGCGTTAACAATACGGTCAGAACCAACCTCTCGAGGATTTTCGTATTTAATATTCAAACCCGTTTTAACACCAGGACCCACTACTAGAGGTTTTTTTCGAAAATACTTCTGACACATTGCCTCTAATGAATACATAATTGGTGGCACAACTGAGGATATAATAATGCCCGTAATTTGTTCAAATGAAATGCCTGCATGATTAAAAAACGAAAGAACTTGCATAGCATATTCATCTTCTGTTTTATAAAGGTCTGTCACCATACGCCAATGGAAGGCTAATTGTTCGTTGTCATCATAAACACCTAACACAATATTAGAATTCCCTGCATCTAAAACTAAAATCATGGTTGACACCCCCATATCATCATTGTAACTTTCGCCAACCTTCTGTTACAACTTACATTATCCATCTAACTTGAAGTTACAACACTTTAGAAAATGATACCATACTTTTTATGCTAGGAAATAGTATTCCAACCTTCTTAAAAAAAGAGCATCCTCAGCTAGGACGCTCCTTAAGAAAATTATTTGAAATTAAATTTTTCTGGATCTGGACCACAGCGTAGACCGTCATTTAAAGCATCCAGTTGAGCCATTTCACCTTCTGTTAATGTAAAGTCAAAAACATCAAGATTCTCCACCATACGAGTGGCTGTCATCGTTTTTGGGATAGTTACAACGTTGTGCTGTACATCGTAGCGTAATACGATTTGAGCGGGCGTTTTGTCATACTTAGATGCTAACTCTTGAATCAATGCTTCCTCCAATAAGGCGCCGTTCATTAAAGGAGACCAAGCCTCTACTTGGATGTCCTTGTCTGTACAATAAGCACGTACTTCCTCTTGCGTTAAATGTGGATGGAATTCGATTTGATTAATAACAGGAATAACCGTAGTTTCTTTCAAAAGTTTTTCTAAATGTTGTACATGGAAGTTACTAACACCGATTGAACGCACACGACCATCTTGATAAATCTTTTCCAATGCCTTATAGACATCTACATAATTTGTATCAATGCCTGGCCAATGTACTAAATATAGATCCAAATAGTCTAATCCTATTTTCTCTAAGCTACTATCATAAGCGGCAAGTGTTTCTTCATAGGAAAGTCCATCGTTCCAAACTTTAGATGTTATAAATAGTTCTTCACGCGTAACCAAACCTTCTTCTATGGCTGCTCGTATTCCTCGTCCAACACTTTCTTCATTACGATATACTTGTGCCGTATCGATGCTTCGATAACCTTTCGCAATAGCCGTTTTTACAGCTTCAGCTAGGTCTTCTCCTTCTGGAACACGAAATACACCGTAACCAACCAAAGGCATTTTAAGTCCATTATTCAACGTTACAGTTCCCATGCGAAAACACTCCTATCCATTTGTCTTTACAAATACATCTTGTCTCCCACCATTTGTGCGAAGTCATATGTAGCTGTCTTCCACTAATATCCTAATGCTTTTTCATAATAAAAGGCAAAGAAAAAGACTGTTTACTCATTTTGCAGTAAACAGTCTTTCCAATTTATTCACGTTTTTCGTCGATACCCTTAGGTGGTTCATTTGATTCCTTGCCTTCTTTTGCAAGGTCTAAAGTTGTTGGGTTTGGCTCTTTACTTAATAGCTCTTTTTCAACAACCGGCTCACCAATCGTATCTAATGTTGGCTTCGTTTCCACTTTCGGAGTGTCATTCCCCTCAATGTTTTCGACAGCCTCTGGTGCTGGTAAAACACCATGATCACGTAAATGCTCGATTTCCTGCGCATTTAATGTTTCTTTCTCCATTAACGTGTTAGCAATTAAATCAAGTAACTCACGATTCTCTGTTAGGATACGTTTCGTACGCTCATATTGCGTATCAATAATTTTTTGCATTTCTTTATCAATTTCATAAGCTATAGAATCAGAGTAATTTTGGTCCGAATTAAAGTCGCGGCCAAGGAATACATTTCCACCCTGACTTGAACCGAATTGCATTGCACCAAGATTTTCACTCATTCCATATTCAGTAACCATAGCTCGTGCGATACTTGTAACCTTTTGGAAGTCGTTATGTGCCCCCGTAGAGACCTCGCCAAGAACGATTTCTTCAGCTACGCGACCACCAAGCAGTCCAGCAATACGGTCTAAAAGCTCTTGTCTTGTTGTAAAGAAACGTTCTTCCTTCGGTAACATAATAGCATATCCACCCGCTTGACCGCGTGGAACAATTGTTACTTTGTGAACTGTATCCGCTTCATCAAGCTCTAGACCAACAACTACGTGACCAGCCTCGTGGAAGGATACAAGTTTTTTCTCTTTGGCTGAATATACTCGGCTCGCTTTAGCTGGACCAGCGATTACACGGTCAGAAGCTTCATCGATATCTGCCATACTGATGGTACGTTTACTTTTACGAGCGGCTACAAGAGCAGCCTCATTAAGTAAATTTTCTAAATCAGCACCTGAGAAACCTGGCGTACGTTGTGCAACTGCTGCTAAATCAACTGTATCTGCTAAAGGCTTGTTACGTGCATGTACCTTAAGAATCGCCTCACGTCCTTTTACATCAGGATGTCCTACTGTAATTTGACGGTCAAAACGACCTGGACGTAATAACGCTTTATCTAAAATATCTGGTCTGTTTGTTGCAGCGATGATAATAATACCCTCGTTTGCCCCGAAACCATCCATTTCAACTAGCAACTGATTCAGTGTTTGTTCACGCTCGTCATGACCCCCGCCTAGACCAGCGCCACGTTGACGACCAACTGCATCAATCTCATCTATAAAGATAATACATGGTGCGTTTTTCTTCGCATTTTCGAATAGATCTCGGACACGTGATGCACCGACACCGACAAACATTTCTACGAAGTCAGAACCTGAAATTGAGAAGAAAGGAACGCCTGCTTCGCCTGCCACTGCACGTGCAAGTAATGTTTTACCTGTACCTGGAGGACCTACAAGTAAGATACCTTTTGGAATACGTGCACCAATCTCTGTGAATTTACGATGGTCTTTTAAGAAGTCTACAACTTCTACAAGCTCCGCTTTCTCTTCATCAGCACCTGCTACATCTGTAAAACGAACCTTTTTCTTTTGGTCATCATAAAGTTTAGCTTTACTCTTACCAAAGCTCATCACTTTATTACCGCCACCTTGAGATTGGCTCATTAGGAAGAAGAACAAGAAAATGATGATAATGAAAGGAATGATCCCTGTAAAGAATTGAATCCATCCACTCGTTTCTGGCGCTGCTAAATATTTAATATTACTATTTTTTTCCTTAGCAGCCTCATCGATGCGATCCATTAATGATTGGTTATCGCGAGGGATGTTCACTGTAAAGCTTTGACCCTTTTCATAACCTTTTAATGTACCTTCTACGACATAAACTGATTTATCAGGTTGAATTGTAGCACTTGTTATTTCTTTCTTATCTAGAGCTTGTTGGAACTCATGATAAGTTAACTCTTTCGTTGGTGAATTGCCACCGTTGAAAGTACCAAAAATACCGATAATCACTAGGAAAATCAGTAGATAGAATATGGTATATCGAAATATTCGATTCATCTCCAGCCTCCTCATTACAAACAGAAAAATTATAAGTAAAATCTTAACATATCATGATTTCATCATACAACGAAAAGCCCTACTTAAAAAATGTTTCGTTCATTTTTTGCTATTATCAAAACAGTTTTTAGGCCATCTTAATACATCCCAGCGTAATTGTACCTGTTCCATGGGCTCGAAATAGCTGAACATTGTGTCAAGATTTCGAATTATGTTAACCATAATGAAAAACACTTGACTGCGCTGGATGCCATAACTTTTAAAGCTGGTCGTTTTATATCTTAAAATGAATAAACTTCAGGTTTCAAGATACCAATATAAGGTAGGTTACGATATTTTTCAGCGTAATCTAAACCATATCCAACCACAAAGCCGTCTGGAACTTTAAAACCAACATAATCAGCCGATAGATTCACTTTTCGACCTGATGGTTTATCAAGTAATGTAACAATTTTAATGGATTTGGCTTTACGATATTTAAATAAATCTACTAAATAGCTTAACGTTAAACCACTATCGATGATGTCCTCGATAATTAATACGTCACGTCCTTCAACGCTCGTATTTAAATCCTTTAAAATCTTTACTTCTCCAGATGATACGGTAGCATTGCCATAGCTAGAAACATCCATAAAATCTAGCTCAATGAAAGAATCGAAACGCTTCATGAGATCTGTCATAAATGGCATTGCTCCTTTAAGTACACCAACAGCTAATGGGAATGCATCTTTGTATTCCTCTGTTAATTGTGCACCTAGATCTGCAATTCTTTCTTGCAATTGTTCTTCTGTAATCATTACTTTTTCGATGTCATTTTGTAACATATCGATTCCTCCTCGTGATGTATCAACAAATCTTCAACCAATTATGGTGAAATATTTTACAAAGACCTTAGTCTACGATGAGCACTGTATCATCGTTTGGTTGTGGAGTGGTTGAAAAAAACATCCCCATACGCACACCAATTACCGCTACCACCTCATCTGACTGAGAAATCAGTAACGGCCAGCTATTCCGCTCATTTAAAGGAATCTTTTCATCTATAAAAAGGCGAGATAAGCGTTTTGGCTGATCCATTCCTTTTAACAGCATTCTGTCTCCATCCTTGCGTGCTCGAATAGAGAGCGGAAGGTGGAGTTTGCTAGCGTTAAAATAAAAAAGTTGTGCAGTATCCGTCATCAATTCGGACGATAAATCGTGCAACTTGACTACGCATAAGCGTTTACCATTCGTCAATGTTGTCCACCCATTAGCAGCCGAAATAATTATTTTTTCAGAAGAAAGGTAGTCCTCTGTTGAACTATTCTTCTGAATCATTAATTTCCCGTAACGGCGAACTGCAAGGAAATCTTCAGGCAAGTGAATTTCAGCATACCCTGCTGTCGTATCACAAAGCTTTAAAATTGAAGTCAATAAAGCATAACTTTGTATCGTATTTGAATCTTTGTAAAGATAGTTTAATAGTATTAAAATGAGCCTCCTTTGTAAAGCAAGTGGTACCAATTGAAAAGCCTCAATTTCCATGCTATATGTATTTTCATTACTTCTTTTAATGGTTTTGGAAAATACATCTTTGGCTAATGTCATTAAAAAGGTATTGTCTTCTTGCAAGTGCGATGTAAAATGGGTCACTTGTTCGGTCACTCTCGGATTTTCAGCCTCCAGCAAAGGCACGACATGATGTCTGAAGCGATTTCGTACATAAGTATCTTTGGAGTTACTGACATCTTCTCGATAATTTAAACCTTTTCTAAGTAAATATTCCCCTATTTCAGTCTTTGTAACCGTTAAAAACGGACGAATTAATGATTTTCCTTCAAAATGTCGCTGAGGGCGTATGCCTTGCATGCTATTCATCGTTGCATTTTTTGTCAGGGCCATTAATACTGACTCCAGCTGGTCATCCGCATGATGTGCAGTTACAAGCTTATTCGCATTTGTTTTATACAAAACCTCTTTAAAATATCGATACCTTTCTCTACGACATATTAGCTGTGTATTTCCATTCTCCTGCGCCAGTATTGTTGGTATGGAGATCGCTGTGGCATGTAAATAAACGTCATTTTCATCACAATACTTTTGTACAAATGCCCTATCTTCAGCAGAAGCCTCTCCCCTAAGCATATGGTCGACATGTACTGCTTCCACCCGAATGTTCCAGTACTCTTGTGTTTGAACAAAATAATGGAGTAAAGCCATAGAATCTACTCCACCCGAAACGGCGATGAGAAGATGGTCGTCTTGCTGTAATAATTGCTCTTTTTCAATAAATGTCTTAACCTTTAATTCAAATGACAAACGCTTCTCCTCCCCTTTTCGATCTTACTTAAATGAAATGATTAGCTCACAGAATATTGAGCTGGTCTAAATACAGCCCATGTCGGAACAACATGTGTCACCTCTAACATGAGTACAGTACAATCATCTTCTATTTCAAAGTAATCTTGGAATGATTGCATAATCGTTGTTAGCTTTTCTTGAATAGTATTATTTGTACTGGCTACCTGCTGTGCATAAGCTAAAAATGTCTCCTCTTGCTCATCCCAATCGGCAACACTAGAAAACAGTCCATCTGAATGCATTAAAATGACATCCCCTGCCTTCAGCTTTCTTTTTTCAGCCTCAACCGCAGAAATCGATAGGAAACCTACAGGTGCTGCATTACTTTCAACCTTTATAACTTCCTTCCCACGCAAAATATAGGTCGACATTCCCCCAGCCTTCCATGACCATAAATCACCATGCTGTAAATCCACTAGTGCGAAATCAAGGGTTGCATACATATCATCCTGTTGTTTTAATGACATGACATAATGCAATGTATGCATTGCCGTTTCAGGATTCATATTGTAGTTAAGGCACTCTCGCATTAAATGTATTAATTTTCTACTTTCATGTTGTGCTTCTTTACTTTGCCCCATACCATCCGATAATAAAATGGCAAACAGACCTGGATGTAATTGGAAAAGTGCATGTGAATCCCCAGAATACAATGTCGCATCTTTAGACATGCTATATATATCATACTCTACTTCAAAGCTAATAGCTGATCTAAAGCATATTTGTATATGACGAAACGGCATTTCACAAGCCACTACTTTTTCAATTTCAAATGGCTCATTAAAAATTTCGTAAAGAATCGGCAAAATCATCCGTTCAGCCAATGTTGTATCTTTCTCCCAGTCGACACGGGCTGGCGCCAAAGCACAAACTATCTTTCTAGCCCCTGGTTTATTGTTAAGTACATCTAGCTGAAAGCATTCTATATGAGCATCCTTTAAGCGTTCAATGATGTCCTTTTCAACACTTACAAAAGAAATCGTATCCTCCTTCATCTCAGCAATTAATTGGTTTAAATGATTACTCATATCGCGGAGCTGTAGCGCAATCATTTTTTTACCATGAAAGTACTGCCCGTTAATACGTTCCCTGTATAATTCTGTATCCAACTCTTCAAAAATCTTTGTCGATTTCACGCATTTATAGCGGATTTGTTCTTCTACACGATGAATAGCTGATTCCTTACCTACTCCCTTCATATGAAACCAATCTGTCATCAGCTTGTCCATCCCATTATTTTGAGCTCCCCAGCAATGATCATGACGGAAACAGCTTAAACATGTATTCATCGGGGATACTTCCTTCGCTTCTTCAACTGGCGCGGTCATAAAACGATCAAATACCAGCTCCTTCATAAATTGCACGAAATGCTGAAAATGTTCTAATTTGTATGTGACGTGTTCAGTTAACCAATTTTGTCTTGCGAGTAAAATTTCCTCCCGTTGTGGGAAGAGCTTGTCCCTCACCTTATCTGAATATTTTTTAGGAATCGTTAGGAAAAGAACGCTTCCAATGGCAATGGAAGTGAAATACACACTATCTAATGGCAATGTTGCATCATAAAATAAAAAAAACACACTAGGTAAGATACTTCCGATTGCAACCCCGAATCTACCACCTTTAGCCCCCATACCTGCACATAGTCCTGTTAAGGTGGCAACAGATAGCATACCGGTAAAGGAGAGCTTAGCAACACCAATGAGCGTTCCTAATACCGCTCCGATTACTGTTGCTAACGGTACACTACCGACCAATGCACCAAAACAAATAAAAAGCTGCAATAAAAATATAGGGAGCGAAAAATAGCTAAACACAACTGCTTGCATCCCTGTAAGCATAGCAGCAAACACGACTAACCCTGACCCAAGCTTCTCGTAAGTCCAATGACTCGTAAACCATTCATATGAATTGACGAAAAGCACTTGCATAAATAGGGTCATAATTAGAGCTAGTGCCGCTTCACAGCCTACATAAAATTGTACAAGCACTGGTGGTAAGCCTTGATACATCGCCCCTTGCCACATAATTTGCACCAATAAAACAGCTAAAGAGACGGCAATACTTTGAGGAAGTCGCCAGTAACGGAAACGCATAATACATTCATACATGATAATTTGTAATGCTAAAATAACAACTTGTCCAAAGCCTAGGAAAAAACAGCCGAACAAACTTCCAAATAAAACGAATTTGGCGTACTCCCTATACTTTGTTCGAATAATTGCCCAAAAAGGAACTGAGAACGGTACTGCTGCTTCAAATACAACGGATTGAGCCAAAAAAAAGGATGTTAAAAAAAATAGGGTTCCTATGAAGACTTGCTTCTTTTTTATCCCTAATTTTCGGTCTTCTACATTTGCTGTATTATACCATTCAATACTTGTCATTTAATTATCCCCTTTCCCGCACTTTTGGCTATTATAAAGAATTATGCATGGAAAGATTGTCTGACGTTGGCATTAAAAAATATAAACATTTCGACGAATACGTATACATAAATACGCGAATTGGCAATAATTTCTTTTGTAATTGTCGGTCATTGTGGTCCTATATGAAGTTTTTTTGTTCCAGACAATATATCAGGTATCGTCTCCCCTTTAACATGGAATCTTCTAAATAGGCGTGCTATCAACTATTCCTCTCTCTTTTCAATGATTACGGTAAGACAATTCTACTTAAGAACAAAAAATCCGCTAAAATATCTTTATATAGCTGACTCTGTCTCATCTTGTTTAAAGAATTTTATTGTAAAATATATTTTTTGATATTTTTTTATTAATCTTCTTGACACTAAGACCAATGGCTTGTATTATTTAACTTGTTGCTTAAACGACATGCGGAAGTAGTTCAGTGGTAGAACACCACCTTGCCAAGGTGGGGGTCGCGAGTTCGAACCTCGTCTTCCGCTCCATAAAAAATTGGCGGCCTAGCTCAGCTGGCTAGAGCGTACGGTTCATACCCGTAAGGTCGGGGGTTCGATCCCCTCGGCCGCCACCATAGTAGGCCCCTTGGTCAAGTGGTTAAGACACCGCCCTTTCACGGCGGTAACACGGGTTCGAATCCCGTAGGGGTCATCTCAAATAGGCGTCTCAGAATGATATTCTGAGGCGCCTATTTTTTATTCTGCAATATGATATGTATAAGGTTGCACTATGTGACTACATATAAAATATGGCATACTACATATAAGATTGTATTTTTAGGAGGTTTATTTTCCTTGAGCGCATTAACTAAAGCTGCTTTAATTTGTGGAAGTGGCTCCATGATTATTCTTGTTTCAATACTTATTAATTTACCGTTTGTTGTTCAAATAATGTTGCTACTTTGCGGCCTTGCTGTAAGCGTATATGGCGTCTTTTTACTTGTTAAAATGGTTATTCGACCAGCAGAAAAAGCACCCCTTGCTCCTGCTGATGAAAAAGTAGTCACACCTATCAAAAAGAAAAAGGGACCTTCCTCAACTTTATAGGTCAGTCCACAAAAAAGGGATTAGCTTTTTATCAAAGCTAATCCCAGCTCTATATCATACACTTTTTCTACGATTAAAACAGTCAGCAAACTACCCTCTTCTAGCTCCGCGACCTCCGCGTTTTGACTCTGTAGCACGTTTAAGTGTTGCTAGACGTTCATCACTATCTTTTAAGAAGCGTGCCATTTTTTGCTCAAAATTTTCTTTTGGCTGGTGGCGGTCGTTACGATCGTTAGAGCGATTATCGCGACGTGGACGTGCTGGACGCTCAGGACGCTCTGGTCTCTCAGCTTGAGGCTTTGCTTTACGGATTGAAAGACCGATCTTTCCGTCCGCTTCAACATTCATCACTTTTACTTCAACTTCATCTCCAACTTTTAGATGCTCATTGATATCTTTTACATAATTGTCAGCAACTTCACTAATGTGAACTAAGCCTGTTTTGCCATCTGGCAGCTCAACGAATGCTCCAAAATTTGTGATTCCTGTTACTTTACCTTGTACCTTGCTGCCTACTTCAATTGACATAAAAAAAATGCTCCTCCTTAAAAATTAAGCGACTCTTTTGAGCCATGTAATCATTTTAATTAAACTTTTTACTGCTATAAGCTTCTCTTTTCATTATATATAACTAAAAAAGAGTGTCAACAATACATAGCTTTTCAGTCGTCTTTTTTATCTTCCTTATCTGGAATTATAAAAATAACCTCACCTTTTTCAGACAAGTAATACTCTTTTCTTAATAGTTTTGCGATATATTCATCATCCTGTAATTGTTTGATTTTAAGATTTAAAGAATCCTGTTCCTCTTTCAATACAGAGAGATGCTGTTTCGCTTCTTCCTTTGATTTCTCTTTGATTGCTAATGTTTCCTGTTGGTTGTATAGCACATTTAAGAGAAGGGCGATAATAATGACTGGCACAATCGCAAAAAAGACAATACGGCGTAATTTACGTTTCCGTGCCTGCTGCTTGCGATTTATAGCTTTATCCGTGTTACGGACATAGTCATTATCAAGCTTTGTAAAGTTCTGTTGTTCATCATTTGATGAATGACGTCTAGTCATGCCCGCACCTCCGAAAATTATTGTTGCTTTTTATTATACTTCAAATATCGTAACTTTTTAAAAAAAGTGTAGGACAAATACGAATAAATTTTGACAAAAGGTCTTATAACAAACATTACTATATTTAATAAAAACTGCAAAATATGTCGAATAACCGAGACGATGAAGCGCACAATGAACCAAAAGGGTCTCCATGTAATATTCACCAAAACTCTAGCTATGAAACGTAAAATAGTTTGAAAAAATGATTGATACAAAAAAATTCCGGCTATTTGCGCAAGCGGGTCGTATGCCCGCCATGCGCCGTCTTTTAGCCAAAATAATAAATAATATGTCAGCCCTCCAAGTAAAATCCATGTTAATAATTCAAAAATCATCATCCACTTTCGAAGGCTTGACCTTTTTGGAGTTGAAAAAACAATAAGCCTTACACTATCAATAATGAAACCAACTGCAATACCGCTCAAAACCATGACAATTAATTGAAAGAATTGTTCACTAACAATCATCCAAATAACTTATGAAGGAAACCCTTCGAGAAGCCACTTTCCTCCTCGTCGTACTGTAATGTTTTTACAGTTCCTTCAAGTGTCAATAATCCTTTGTCAACATCTAAATGAACGATATGCAGTTCCTCTCCACGGATTAACAAATGCCCTTGGGACGTCTTAATGAAAAACTCTTCCTGATCAAAGCGTTCAATTGATTTTACGGAAGTCATGTCCATTCTTTTACGATTACGAATCGTTAAAATATGCTCTCCAGATGGAATTGTGTAACGATTACTTTCTTGATGTAGCGTCATTTTTTTCCTCCTTTAGTCGTCCTAGCTTCTGTTCACTTTATGCGGACAACCATCAAAGCATGACAACTTTATTTAAGTTGTCTATTACTTTCATCCATAAATGGAGGCAGGAACAACATTAGGATGCTAAAAAAGAAATTTATTCTTCATCATCTATAAATTCAGGCTCAATTTTTTCTAGTCTCTCTTCTTTCAAAATGGTAAACATTTTGGCTGCATCTTCTTTTTTCACTGTCTCACGTATTTCTTCTACACGTGCTGTTACTATTTTTTGACCAAATCGGATAGCCAGTTCATCTCCAGCTTTTACTGAGCTGCTAGCTTTCGCTACCTTCTCATTGATAGTGATACGCCCCTGATCTGCCACCTCTTTAGCTAAAGTACGACGTTTGATTAAACGTGAAACTTTTAAAAATTTATCTAATCTCATAGTTCTTTCTCCCTTTCTAGTTGCTTCGCTTCATTCCAGAACCTATCTAATTGATCTAAAGTAAAGTCAGCAAATGATTTTCCACTTGCCTTTACTTGAGCTTCCACATAGCCAAATCGTCTAGCAAACTTTTCATTGGCATGCAGGATTGCCTCTTCTGGAGATAATTTATAAAAACGCGCTAAGTTCACTAATGTAAATAATACGTCACCCAATTCATCAAGTCTGGATATACTAGAGCCATTCGTCACCTCATGGCGAAATTCCTGCCACTCCTCCGCAAACTTATCCCATGCACCTTCTACATCCGGCCAGTCAAAGCCTACTTTGGCAGCTCTATTTTGATAGTTAAAGGCTGTCTGTAGCGCCGAGGATGCCCTATACTCCCCATCTAATAGTGGTTTATCAGTAATGCCCTTTTCTTCAGCCTTTATAGCCTCCCAATTGGCTACAACATCATCAGCATCCTCCACTGCGACATCTCCAAAGACATGTGGATGGCGACGAATCATTTTCTCACTAACAGAGGCTAAAACATCTTCAAGCGTAAAGTATCCTTGATCTTCTCCTATTTGTGCATGTAAGAATACTTGTAAAAGCACATCTCCAAGTTCTTCAATCATTGCAAAATCATCTTCAGCATCTACAGCAGCTAAATATTCATGAGCTTCTTCGAGTAAATATTTTTTCAAGGACTCATGCGTTTGCTTTTGATCCCATGGACAGCCATTTGGACCTCTTAATGTTGCAATTATGGTACGGAATGTTGTCCAATCTCTTAAGGCCTCTTCCTGTGAATGTACAGGTGGCACATAGACGGTTGTTAAATTATTAACTTCCACACTTTGATCGAGTTCATAGAGTGGCACAGTAACAATTTTTTCTTGTGAAGATCCCGCAGCTGTAACTACAGTCACCGGGTACTCGTCCTCATATTTTTCCATCAATGTTAGCTTCACTTCTGAAGCACTAAATGTATCGTACACTTGGGCGATTAAGATATGCTGACGCATGTTGATGTCATGCATGGAAAAGCTAGTGCCATCCAGCAATTGAAAACCTTCAATCGGATCAATTTTCAATGCACCAAAAATCGGATCCAAGAAGCTTTGTCCACCTTCTATGACAAGATTGAAAGTTCCCTCATCCGCTGCTTTTATAAGCAATTGCACTGTTTGTTCTGCAACCAATGGATGACCTGGTACCGCATACATACTATCCTCTATAGCTGTAGCTGCTATAAGTGATTCTGCAATTTCTGCATATACTGGCTGAAATGCGTCGTGTTTTTCATAAACTTTGTCAAAGCTTTCGAACGTTATACCTTCTGCCGCTAATTCCTCTAGTACTGGATGATCGACTGTCCGAACAAATAATTTTTTAGCAGCTTTCAATTTCTTATAAACGCCCATTTGCAGCTGATTAAAATCCCCTGCACCTAGACCAATAATAGTTAAAGTATTCACTATTTCCACCTACTTCTTTGAATTTAGCCATAGTTGGTAAACGGCCATTCTACGTCCGAACGGCAATAAATACCACTCTTTTTCTACTAACACTCGTTTCTTCGCAATCATTGTCAGCATAACAAACGCTCCCAAGCCTACTGCAGTAAATCCTGCGATCACCGCTACTGAACGTGATGACAATACATGGCCTAAAAAAGCAGATACCATCTGTAGCCATACCAATACGACCACTGCCATACTTATTGATGCGAGCCCCACTTTTTTATAAAATTCGGTGGGTGCTAATTGAATACCTGTCATTGTTTTTAAATAAACAATAAGCAAAAATGCTGTTAATAGTAAGCCTATATCATTTGCAATAGCTGCTCCTAATACACCAAGCCAGCCTATCAAACGAACATTTAATATTATTTTTAACACAAACCCTATCATTAAGAATAGTGCTGGCTTCTTTAATTTTCCATAGCCTTGTAAAATGGCTGTAAATGTAAGAATAATCGACAAAGGCACGATTTGGAATACATACACAATTAATACTTCGGATAATGTATTAGTTTTAAAAAGCATTTCATTTAAATAGGGCATAACAAGCATTAATCCGAGTGAAGCAGCCCAGCCAAACAAAATAGACGCTTTGTATGTTAATTGGATAAATGGAATGGCACTTCGCCCTTCTTGTTTTTTCGATAAATGAGCAACAAGTGGAACAATTGCAAGGGATAGCGAGGATGCGATAACAACGCCTAGTTGTACGAGGGGCTGTCCACGATCATAAATCCCCTTGGTTTCTTTAGCAACTGTAGAGTCCATACCGTGATCGATTAATAACGAATAGATCGTAAAGGAATCAACTAATTGATAGCCTAGTAACAAAAGGCCACTCATACTTACACTTAAGCTAAGCCATGTAACCTCTTTAATAATCGGTAAGCTTTTAGCCTTGTGTAGACGTAGATGCACACGGAATAGCCCAAAGCGTTTAGAAAAAATATAGGCAAGTAATAATAATGCAGTTATTTCCCCTATGACTGTACCAATAACGGCCATTTTCCCCGCAGCATATAGTGATTTTGTGGTAGTCATAATGACAAAGGTTCCTGTTAAAATAACGGTTACCCTAATCGCCTGTTCAACGACTTGAGCATAAGCAATAGGCTCCATAATCCCTCTAGATTGAAAACCGCCCTTCAAAATAGCAAGCGCTGGCATTACCAATACTACAAGGGAGCCCGTGCGTATCAATGGTGCCAGTTGAATATCACCCATCAACTGGGCTATTTTTTCAGCACCTCCAAATAGGACAGCAAAAAACAATAATGAGAGTATCGTCAAATAACGGAAAACGACACGCATGATCATGCTTCTTTTTTCATTACGTTCTATTGTATCAACTATGCAATCATTATCTGCAAGCATTTTTGAAATGGCTACAGCAAAGCCACTAGATGTCCAAACAACGAAAATTGAAATGACTGGATATACCTGTTGATAAATATAAAAACCTTCATCACCAACTAGATTTTGAAAAGGTACACGGTAAAAGGCACTAAGTACTTTTACGATAAGGGCAGCGATTGTTAATAAGGCCGCTCCCTTCATGTAGCTTTTCATACCAAAACGTTGCGACATAAATTGCCCTCTTTCCTTCTTAACAATGCCAATAGTATAGCATATCTAAAAAGTTTGACGCGCCAGGCGACAATACTGTTCCTAATTTGACCCATATTTATGTACGCAAAAAAAGTTATTACACGCCCTAAAAGGTCATCGCAATAACTTTTACATGCATCAGCTATTCATTTGTTTCGCTAAGAAGTTTGCAGCCGTTTCCACTACTTTCACTTCTACCTCACCAACAAAATGCACTTTAGACAATACTATAATGCAGCCAATTGGGTCACCGTTCACCATAATAGGTGATGCACAATATGATTTTACTTGCTCATATTGTCCAGGAACAATTTCAATGGATGTCTCCATTTTTTCAATTTTAGTAGAGCGCTCTTCCATGAAGCCTTCTGCAAAGGACGTTATACGACGATTGATATACTCTTTTTTACCAATCCCTGCTACGGCAATTACTTCATCACGGTCTGTAACAAATGCTGGTGTTCCTAATGTTTCATATAATGTTTCAACATATTCTCTTGCAAATTCTCCTAAATCATTAATTGGAGAATATTTTTTTAATATGACTTCACCTTCACGGTCCGTATAAATTTCAAGCGGGTCGCCTTCACGAATACGTAGCGTCCTACGAATTTCTTTTGGAATAACTACACGCCCTAAATCATCAATACGACGAACAATTCCTGTTGCCTTCATTCTAATGCCTCGCTTTCGCTACAATAAAATTTTTTATTCAACTATAGTATGGTTTTTATTTAAGTAATCTATGCAAAAACTGAAGAAAAAGGATTTCACAACCATCAATTTTTTTCAAAAAACTTGCATTACATCAATCAACTCATTATTAGAGTACCCAAGGAATACGTTTCTATAATAAATTGATTAAAATTATAATGAAAAAGGCAGTCTTATCTTTTCTTCAAAAGATAGGACCGCCTCTTTATTAAAGCTTCTTTGCTTGATCAATAATTTGCATCAGCTCTTCCAAAATATCAAAGGGTTGATGTTTTCCGCACTTCCGCTCATCAATGGTTAGTTTTAATTGCATGCCATCCATACCAAAACCAACAGCACGTTCAAACTTCATGGACTCTTCAATAATTTTACTACCATCAACATTTGCTGTTCCCTGTTCGGATAGCATGATTGTAATAAGTTTCTGCTTATCCTTTACAGAGACTACTCCCGCACCTAATCCCCATACTTTCATTCGTGCTACACGAAGTAGACGCTCTGTTTCAATCGGAAGATCACCAAATCGATCTTCTAACTCCTCCATGATTTCACCATACTCCTCCACCTGATCCATCGCTTTAATGCGTTTATACATTTGAATTTTTTGGTATCCATCAGGGATATAGGCATCAGGAATATAGGCATCGACACTTAATAAAATTTCAATCTCAGGTTTTTCTTCTTTTTTCACACCTGTTTGACGCTCTTCAATTGCCTCTTGGAGCATCTGTGAATATAAATCAAAACCAACTGAATCAATAAAGCCGTGCTGTTGCGCTCCAAGTAAATTTCCGGCGCCTCGAATAGATAAATCTCTCATAGCAATTTTAAAGCCTGAACCCAGCTCCGTAAATTCTTTAATAGCCTGCAATCTTTGCTCTGCAACATCTGTCAATACTTTATCACGCTGGTACATAAAATAGGCATAGGCTACCCGGTTAGAGCGCCCAACGCGTCCACGCAATTGATAGAGCTGAGCTAAGCCCATTCGATCGGCATCGTGGACAATTAACGTATTAACATTGGGAATATCTACACCGGTCTCTATAATAGTCGTTGTTACAAGTACATCATAGTCTCCTTCTAAAAAGGATAATATGACTGATTCTAATTCAGACTCTGACATTTTCCCATGTGCATGACCTATTCGTGCCTCTGGAACGAGCACTTGAATTTCCTCAACTTTTCTAGCCATATCTTCTACTCGGTTATATAAGTAAAACACTTGTCCGCCACGTGCCATCTCTCTTTCGATTGCCTCTCGAACTAGTGCCCCACTATGTTCCATCACATATGTTTGAACCGGGAATCGATTGGCTGGTGGTGTTTCAATAACAGACAAATCTCGGACCCCTACCATTGACATATGGAGTGTTCTCGGAATAGGTGTGGCTGTTAACGTTAACACATCGACATTTGTTTTTAACTGCTTTATTTTTTCTTTATGCGTTACTCCGAAACGTTGTTCTTCATCAACAATCAATAAGCCAAGGTCTTGGAATAATAAATCCTTCGATAAGATTCTGTGTGTTCCGATAACAATATCGACTTGCCCTTCTTTTAACCCTTTTAATGTAGCTGTTTGCTCTTTCTTTGACCTGAAGCGTGATAGCAACCCTACATTAATAGCAAAGTCCTGAAAGCGTTCACGAATGGTCTCATAATGTTGCTGAGCTAAAATGGTTGTAGGAACAAGGAAGGCAACCTGTTTACCATCTTGAATAGCTTTAAATGCGGCACGAATAGCCACTTCTGTTTTACCATAGCCTACGTCACCGCAAACTAGGCGATCCATAGGACGTTCACGTTCCATATCTCTTTTTACTTCAACAATAGAACGTAGCTGATCCTCGGTTTCTTCATAGGCGAACATTGCCTCGAAGTTACGCTGATCATCATTATCAGGTGTAAAAGCATGCCCCTTTTCAGCTTCTCGCTTCGCATAAAGCTTAATTAAATCATCTGCAATATCCTGTACAGCTGACGATACCTTAGCTTTAGCTTTTTTCCACTCTGCGCCACCTAATTTATGTAGCTTCGGTTCTCGGTCCTCTGATGCCACATACTTTTGGATTAAGTCTATTTGCTCGACAGGTACATATAATTTATCGTCTGCACGATATCGAATATGCAAGTAATCCTTATGTGTTCCATTTACCTCTAAAGTTTCTACACCAATATATTTCCCTATTCCGTGGTGAACATGAACAACATAATCACCAGGTTTTATTTCCGTATAGCTTTTAATGCGTTCTGCATTCGTCATTTTTTGCGTACGTGCTTTTTTCTTAGCCTGCTGCTTAAATAGTTCATCCTCTGTTACAATGGCCAAACGTTGGAGCGGTAATTCGAAACCACTCGACAATACTCCATCGACAATATAAATTCCAGCATCTGTAGGCTCACCTATAGCAGCATGGATATCATACTCTTCTAGCATTTGCTGAACACGTTTCACACGCTCTTTATCTCTAGCTACGATGAGTACTGTAAATTTGCCAAGTAACCAGCGTTCAATCTCACTTTGTAGCAATGCCATTTGTCCGTGAAATTGTTGCATTGGCTTGCAAGAAAAGTTAGTCGTCTTATTAAACGTTATGCCCGAAAATGAACGTGAGAATAATGAAAAGGACAGCTTTTGTTGCGACAACATTGCCACTATTTCCTTTAATGTGAAGGCTGGTTTGACATCATGCACCATTTTCCCTTCTTCAATTAAAGATAAAAACCATTCCTCTTCTTCACGTTCCCATGCATCCATAACTTCCTGGATACGTCCAAGCTCATCAAATAGCACAATTCCATCTTGCGCAAAATAGTCGCCTAAAAAAGCCGTCTTATCATATAGTAATGACCCATATTTATTGACATAGTCAGGAAGATTTCCTTGTTGTAGCAATTCAATATCATACTGAATATGCTGATAAAGGAGTTCTTTTGTTTCCTGCTTTTTAACTTTCTTTAGACTTGCGGCTAAGGCTTTTTCTAAACGACCAGCCAAGTTCTGTCTTTCTGATTTTGTCAGAATAACCTCAGAAGCAGGAAGTATACGAATTTTTTGTAATTTATCAATAGAGCGTTGGTCATCTGCCGAAAATGTTCTTATAGAATCTACTTCTGTATCAAATAATTCAATCCGAATAGGTGATTCTAAATACGGTGGATAAATATCAAGTATGCCTCCACGTAAGGCAAATTCGCCAGGTGTAGTCACCATGGAATTTCTGACATAGCCCATTTCAACTAAAGTTTGTAGCCATGCATCTACTTCAATTTCATCGCCCACAGTTGTTTGTAAAAAATAGTGTAGCCAATGTTCCTTGGGCTGCATGATCTTCCTTAAACCTGCAACAGGGATCACGTAAACAGCCTTCTCCCCCCTGGCTAAGCAATCAAGCGTGGCGATTCGCTCCGCTCGTAATTCTGGAGAGGCCACAGAAAGGTCTGCAGCAATAAATTCGTCCGCTGGGTAATAGTGCACATTTTCTTCACCTAATAGTCCAGCAAGCTCATCCACCATTCTTTGTGCCTGCAGTAGATTAGGAGACACAATGTAAATCGGCTTCTTTGCATATTCAAATAACGCATCGACCATAACGGGACGTGCGCTTCCAGTTAAACCTGTAATAAGCTGTGATGCAGTTTGACCGCTCTGAATCTCCTGTAAAAATGATGTAATATGTTTATCCCTCGACACAAGCTGTCGTAAAACTTCCACAGTCAAAAGCTCCTTTCAGCATAAAATTCTATTTGTCATTACTAGCATTCTAGTGCTAGTTTGTATATATTTATTAGCCATTTTACAAAATGGAAAAAGCCTTGAACACACATGAAGTGTGTCAAAGCATCCTTCCAATTATTGAATCCATTTATTGAGTGCATGATAATCTGGATATTGTCTCAGCGAATCCTCACATTGCTCACAAATACAGTGCACAGTCGTATGACCATGCTGATCTTTTTCAACATAATCATCGGCTTCTCCCAATTCGAAAATATGTAGTTTTCGAATTGTATCATCTGCATCAAATGGTAGTGTCCCTATTTCTACTTCACAATGCCGACATCGATAGCGAACTGACATCTCCAAATCATCCTCCTTTAAGCAACTTTCTACTTAAAGTATAGACATTTATAAATTGGATTATGCACTATTTTCGTGTCTTCAGAATTCATGAACTTAAAAATGGGAGAATTAATTTTTGCTTATAGGCAAGACTTATCCATATAAGCATGAGTTTAACTTAGACTTCTATATCCAAAAATTTTAACTAAATTCACGACTTTACTTGTTAAAATGATTCATCACATCAAGAAATGGCTTTGAAAGAGATACTTCTACAGCATTTACAGACTTTTCAATGGCTTCTTTCATATAAACCTGATCTTCCTTTGAAAACTTTGCTAATACATAGTCTGCAACCTTCATACCAGCTGGTGGACGACTAATGCCTACTCGGATTCGATTAAATTCCTGCGTACCTAAATGTTGAATTAAGGATTTAATGCCATTATGGCCACCCGCACTTCCTTTTTGGCGCAAGCGTAATTTTCCAGTTTCCAAATCGAGATCATCGTATATAACAATTAGATCTTCCACATCAATATCAAAATAATCCATTAAGGGACCTACACATTCCCCTGATAAATTCATATATGTTAAAGGCTTAACAAGTAGAACCTTCCCCTCAGGTCGATGAACAGTTGTGTACATACCATTAAATTTTGAATTTGTTAAAGGTGCCCCCCATTTTTCTGCTAACGCATCAATTACATCAAAACCAATATTATGTCTAGTGTGCTCATACGGTTTACCCGGGTTTCCTAAACCAACGATAATTTTCATAAGTACCTCTCTTCTTTCAAATCTAATAGTCATTATTTTACCATACCACATACCTAGAAAGCATTTTGAACAATTACTAAACGCCATTTTAACGCTACAAAAAAAGCTAGCAAGAAAGTTTTTAGCTTTCTTACTAGCCTGATCAATAATTTTATTTTACACTTGCTCTTCTTCTACGCTAGCAGTGACTTCTTCTTGCTCTGCCGAAACAGGAGCAACAATCGTTACTAATAGATAATCATCCTCACTAATAACTTCTACAGGCGTCTGATTTCGAATCTCCGCTACAGTTAGGGATTCCCCTACTTTCAGTGATGAAATATCAACTTCAATGGAATCAGGTAGTTCAGCTGGCTTCACCTTCACTTTTAATTCTAGGTTAGGCTGCATTAAAATACCGCCCTCACTCACTCCAACTGACTGACCAACTAATTTAATTGGCACATCGGCCTCTAATTCCTCCGCCATGTTAATCGCTAAAAAGTCTACATGATTAACTTCATCTTTTAATGAACATTGCTGTACTTCTGATACAACTACATTCACTTTTTTCCCCTCTAAATCTAGTGAAAACACACTGTTTTGCCCATTTTTTTGAATGGATTTCTTAAATTCTTTTGCAGAAATAGAAATTGGGGTTGAATCTAACTTATAGCCGTAAATAACTGCAGGAATGGCTCCCCCTTTTCTAAGTTGGGTTAATGTCGAACGATGCCCAGTTTCGCGCTTTGTAACACTTAATACTGTACTCATATCTCTTTATTCCCCTTCCAAGAAAATTATTTACGCCTTATCAACAATCGGCCACTCAGCTTTTTAGTGACTATCTTGTTTAAGGCTATAATAATATTTACCTCTATTTTTTAAAGTAGTGTAAATATTATGACGACACATTTACTATTATACCCCTTTATTAGTAGATTCACACATAATATACTCTTTCCCTTGATTAAATAAAGAAAAAAAGAGGCTGGGACAGAACTAGCTGATATTCAAGATAAAAGGGAAATCGATGCTGTTCGATTTCCCTTTTTGCTTATTTGACTAAGATTTTCCACTATTTTT
>NZ_JBWKZL010000022.1:0-30333 GCF_059424475.1 Lysinibacillus sp. GW247-5R2A
AATCCCCTTTAAGTAGAATGTTAACTACAGTTTAGTGTAGTTTTTTTTACATTGTCTACTTAAAGGGGATAATATCAGCTCTCAACACTACTGTTTTTTTTCCATTTTTTTGTGAGCCATCTGTACCTCAAGCAATTCTGAAACGGTCACAAATCGATAGCCCTGTTTTTCAAGCTCTGGCAAAATTTGCTCTAGCGCCTTTACGGTTTGTGCTCGGTTCCCTCCACCATCATGAAACAACACAATATTACCTGCCTTTACACCCTTTAAGACGGTATTCACAATTCGATTAACGCCTGGGCTCTTCCAGTCAAGCGTATCCAAATGCCATGACCACATCACCACTTTATAGCCCTCTTTCGCAATCGCATCAATCATCGCATCTGAGAACTGTCCTTCCACCGGACGGAATAAAGTCGGTTTAAAGCCGGTAATACTATAAAGGGTCTCATTCGTTTGATCAATTTCCTTCATCAAATTCGATACATTTGTTTTTAACGGATGGGTATACGTATGGTTGGCCAACTCATGCCCTTCATCGTACATTCTAGAAATAAGCTCAGGATTTTTTTCTGCATTTTGACCAACAATGAAGAAAGTGGCTTTTGCTTGATATTTATCCAGTACATCGAGAACATCTGCTGTGTACGTGCGATGTGGGCCATCATCAAAGGTGAGAGCGATAATTTTCTCCTCAGTTTTGATTTCCCAAAGTATTTGTCCAGCTTCTTCATAATACTTTCTGCCTTTATTGTCATAAGAGCTCGCCTTGACATAAAAAAATGACACCGTGATCAGACAAAGAGGCAGTAGAAACAGTAATAATTTTTTCAAATCTTCACGTCCCCAAAAATTTTTTCGTACTTTATTATTTGAGGATTTCGTAAAAAAATGCTTATGTTTCGATAAATATTATAAGTGCTTTTTCACATGATGCTCTAGGTGATCGAGATAATCCTGAAAGAGCCATTTGAGTGTCACCTCTTGCTGTTGACTTATTTCACATGGACGAGATAATGCCTGTTATGAGAGGTTTTTTAATACCACCACTATTTTTTTGTTTAAGCTCTTCCATACTAATAAGATTTCTTCTATAGGCATTTTTTGATAACCCTGTAGCTCGACCCATTGAACTTGGTCGTATGTAGACACAACATGTGGTAAAACGAATCTTTATAAATCGTTCAAGGTTAATGAGAGCGGAATCACATAAATGACCTAAGCATTCTTTTTTAGACCATTTATTTTGAGTAGTGCGTTCTGCATTTCTGTTTTTGTCATAATGTGAAACATTTCCGGGATTTTCAGCAACCAATAACGTAAGGATTCAATGATGTTCTGCATAATGATCATCTCCTGTTTGATAAATGGTCACGTAATAATCTACTAACGCGATCACAGCCTGCACGCGTTTATGTTCTTTTTCAAATTTATAGGAAATAAAAAGAATCGTGACATTCAAACTCAATATCGCCAATGCCACAATTTGGACAAGCGAATGTCCCATCATCAATTGGCTATTCACGGCGGCAGCAATCAACGTAAACATGGACAGAATGATCCCACTTAAAATGATAAAAATGGGCTTTAAACGCATAATTTCCTCCGCCTGCTGCCTTAACATACGGATGATAAAGCGTAGCTCCTGTGTTGTATATTGTTGCTGAAAAATAACAAAATAGGACTGATAAATATCTTGGTGAAGCTTCTTATGAAGAATTTGTTTATGCATTTTTTGTACAAATCGATCACAAAAATCATAATCTAATGCTTCCTCCGGCCGTAACCGCTTTTCATTCCAATCTACTATAGCGACCTTCAATCCCCCTCATTCGGTCATAATGATTACTAGTATATGAAAGAAAATTAGGGGTGTAGTACGCCTTAGAAGGAAGTCTTTATCAATTTTTACGCTAAAAAGGCTGTACACCGATTATTGAGCAAATTTCTTAATTGCCAAACGCGAACACAAGCTCCATTTCACAAACCAATTCCCCATCAACCGTTGCGATTCCCTTCCCTTTACCGATCGAGCCTTTTACACGTGTAATTTCTACTTCAAGACGTAATTGATCTCCAGGCTTCACCTGTTTTTTAAAACGACATTGATCTATGCCTGCTAGCAATCCCAGTCTTCCCTTATTGCCTTCCTTCGTTAGCATGATGACCGCGCTAACTTGCGCTAATGCTTCCACAATTAGCACACCTGGCATCACAGGATATTGGGGAAAATGACCGTTAAAAAATTCCTCATTAATCGTCACATTTTTAAGACCTACTGCACGTTTTCCTTCCTCTAATTCTTCAATCCGATCCACCAAAAGGAATGGATAACGATGAGGTAAAATTTCTTGTATTTGTTGACTAGTTAACATGCGGATACCTCCAATTTTTTAATGATCTCATTCTATCATTAAATACTATTAGTTAGTACTAAAAAAATACCCTAAACTATAAAGCGAATCATCCATTCAATTCGTCTATATTATCCGTTTATTATTTTCTGAATATTTTTTCATTCTTTTTTCAATATTTCTTTATCGACAGCTCTATAGTAGCTAGAATATAATATGTCATGCATTCACCCTAGAATGATTAGTTTATTAGAATAGGATGGTAAGCATGTTATCTTTTATCGCAATAGTTCTTTTATTATTTTTAATTCCAGGACCTGCAGTCATTATCACCATTACACAAACATTAAAAAGTGGTAAAAAAAATGGCATTTATACAGCATTAGGTATAGGTCTCGGCGACTTAGTCCATACTCTGGCAGCTGTATTAGGTCTTTCTGCTATTTTAATGAAATCTGCCACAGCCTTTGAAGTAGTGAAATATATAGGTGTAGCTTATCTTGTATATTTAGGAATACAAATGCTTATAACAAAGCCGAAGAAAATTGAACAGCCTACTGTGGAACAAAGCCCAGCGAGTACTTCATTCCGCCAAGGCTTTTTAGCCGAAATATTAAATCCTAAGACGGCATTATTTTTCCTTGCCTTTTTACCGCAATTTATCCAGCATAATGAGACACCTGTTACAGTTCAACTGCTGACACTTGGCATTACATTTGTTGTCATGAGTGCGTTGTATACGATTTTACTAGCTGTTGTAACAAGCTTTATCGGAGAAAAAATGTTCACGAAAACAAGTGGAAGCTCCCGTTGGCTTGAGAAAACGGTTGGCTTTGTCTATATCGGTCTAGGTGTCAAATTAGCCCTACAAACACAAAGTAAATAAATGACGAGAAGAACCCAAATCGGCGTTCTTCTTTTTTTTGGAGGAAAATTGGTGGCTATAGCTAATACATACTAAAAGGAGGTTTTACAATGAATCAGCGACAAGAAAATTTATTTCAACAACTACAGCATTATCGAAGCGAGTTACTACAAATACTCGATCAACTAACTGAGGAAACGGCTAATATCATTCCGACTGGCTTCCATAATAATATCCGCTGGAATATGGGCCATTTATATCTCGATCAATATTTATGGATAGAGGCTCTAACAAAAGACAAACATAAGGAACTAGACCATTTCACCAACTGGTTTGGATTCGGTACCTCACCGAAACATTTTGATGAAAAAACCCCATCTTTTGACGCATTAAAAATGTTATTGGCCCAGCAGCCCGAACAGCTAAAGGAACAATATGGTCACCGATTAATGGAAGAATTCCCTCCCATTGAGATGGGCATGCAAACTATAGAACAAGTACTACTGCGAACTATTTTCCATGAGGGCATGCATGTCCAGGCTATCTTAACGATTCATCGGATTCTGAACAAGTGTCAGTCAGAAGCTCTTTAAATTGATCATGCATAAAACCAATATTCTATCCATCTTTCATCTAAAAACCATAGGATTTTTATGTAAAATATAACAAGCTTATAGATCAAAGTAATCTATAAGCTGTGACGCCTTTTACTGTTTCGGTGTATTCGCTGTTAATGGATTTGCATTAGCTACTAATTGAACAGGTGTTGTCGTTTGTTGGTAGCTATCCTTCTGTCCTGGATTGGATTTCCCGTAGCCTTTCATCGCAGCAAACAATGCTGCACCAACGATGCCCCATGTTAAAAATTTCACAAAAAAACCTCCTTTCACGTTTAGTATTCGATTTCAAAACTGGTTTATACACTGTTAAAAAATAATAAATAGTAAACTATTATTATCCTATTAGAATTTTATGGTAAAATAAGGTCGTAAAAATAAAGGAGGGTAACTACCATGAAAAAAATCTTCGCAGGCTTATTATTAACATCTGTATTATGGACAGCTTCCCCCGCTGATGCAGCAACACCTCAACTGAAGATTGACGAGGTTGTCGTGAAAACCGATGCAGCACCAGAGGTCAAAAACAATCGTACAATGGTACCTTTGCGTGTAATTAGTGAAAATTTAGGTGCACAAGTACAATGGAAGGATTCACAAATTACCCTTTTAACGAACCAATCAACCGTTATTTTAACTTTAAACAGTCAGACCGTTATTAAAAACGGTCAAGCGGAACAATTGGATACAACACCCTATCTTAAAAATAATCGTACCTACGTTCCAATCCGTTTTATCGCTGAAACATTCGGCAGTCAGGTCGTTTACAAACAGGGTACTGTCAATATTGCGACAAAGCCACTATTCATTAACAATCAAAAAATAAAGGCTCTTCACTATGAATATCACATGACGATGGGTGGAGTTATTCAAGAAGTGAAGGGACATAGCTATCACCACGCTATGTACAAAGTTTTTCAGCAAAAAGGAGATAAAGTAGAAGCGCCTAAAGACTATTCTTGGCAATTAAATCTGGACATCCCAGGTTCCTATTATAAGCTGGGACAATATGATTTCTTAACCGCTGACAATAAAAGTGTTCAGCAGTTCGATACGTATTCCTTAAACCAACCATTTCCTGATGAACTATTAAAAGGCTATCCTAGGGTTCTTCTCCATGATGTTCATCATGATAGCTGGTATATATTCTCAGATAATAAAATGCAGACTATTCAACAGCTTATGAATACCGCAACTAACAACGGTTTTAACAAAATTATTAGCAATACCGTTCTTTAAAAAATAACAGTAAACTAAACATATTCTGTATGAAAATGTGCAAAATATTCATATCAACGATTTATGGATGGAGGTTTGCCTCATGCAGAAGATACTGTCATGTAGTTTGGTATTATTATTACTATTTGCTTTAGCAGCCTGTTCATCGGAAGAAGCGCCGCCAAGCGAAGAAGCTGAAGCTAAAGAACAAACCGTAAATGCACAGCCAAAAGAAACCCTCGATTTATTAGAGAATGACCGAGGTTTAGCCATACATGAATAAATAGAAAAAGCGTGTTTTGAGTTTATTCAAAACACGCTTTCATCATGAATTATTTTTGAATAATTTGAATAAGGTTGCCACAAGTATCATCCAAGACAGCTATTGTGACGGCCCCCATTTTTGTTGGCGTCATCGTAAATTCTACGCCCTTTTCTAATAATTGCTTGTACTCCTCGTGAATATCTGCAACACCAAACATTGTTGCAGGAATACCTTCAGCGAATATTCTCTTTTGATAATCCTTTGCGGCAGGGTGCTCATCCGGCTCTAGTAAAAGCTCAGTTCCACCTTGCTCATCTGGCGATACAAGCGTCAGCCATCTATGCTTTCCTAATGGTTGATCTTCCTTTTTAACAAATCCAAGCTTTTCTGTATAAAATGACAATGCCTTTGCTTGGTCTGTTACAAATATACTGTTCACGATAATGTTCATTTGAATAGCCTCCTCTGTTAGTTGCACAAAATGCTTGCACGCCCTACTGTATGATGTTCAAAAAAATTACTCTACCCACCCCTTCAATAAATCTTTAAGTGGTTCATTGTTAAACATAACAACTCGATATTTCCCCTTCCGCTTGGATGTGACAAGCCCTGCCCCTTCCAAAACTGCAAGATGTTTAGCAATTGCTTGTCTCGTTATGGAAAGCTCATACTTCATAAGTAGACGAACCGTTAACTCGTATAAGGTCATCTCATTTTGTTCACATAGCTCGTCTATTATAAGCCTTCGGGTCGAGTCTGCAAGTGCTTTAAATATAGCGTCTTTGTCCCATTTCATACATCAATTATAGGCAACTTATTGGTTGCATGTCAAGTACGAGCAACCTAGTAGTTGCCTATAAGATTAATTTGTTGTGTCGTCTCTCCTTAGTAATCCAAGTTTTTTATCCTCTATAACGCCAAAAAGCTGTCGCCAACTTGTTTCATTATTGAAAACTTGTCGGGACAGCTAGGACTTATTATCACCATTAAAGCATAATGGCATTAATCGCGCTTATTGTTCACCTTTTAAACATTCACATCATCAACCAAAATCCTTATACAATTTAGCAAATATAGGCCGTCTAGCATTGTCACTTAATAGGATACGATTAGACATATTTATATGGCTACCTAATTCGTTGGAATGCCAGCATTCAATTGTTCGAATAGTGTTTGGCTAGCAGGGTTTAAGCCAGTAATGCTGACGTTAACCTGTTGGGATTCCAAGTGCGAAACGACTTTCATAAGTGCACCAACGGCAGATTCGTCCCATAGATGACTGCTTGAAAAATCGATTGTAATACTTGATGCTTCTATTTGTTCAAATGCCTGAAGAAAGCTTTTCGTTGAAGCAAAGAATAATGGACCTTCAATCACATAGTTTGTTCCCACTTGTTGAATTGAAACCTTCGACACCTTTGCTACAAAAAATAATGCACTTAAAATTACACCGATGAGAACACCAATAGCCAAATTATCGGTATACACTACAATCAGCACAGTGGCAATCATGACAAATGCATCTGCACGAGACGCCGTTACGATATAGCGGAAGGAATTCCAATCAAATGTACCAATACATACCATAATCATAATCCCTACAAGGACTGGCATTGGAATATCTACTACTACATCACCTAGAACGATAATTAGAAACATTAAAAATATTCCAGCCACTAATGTTGAAAGTCGTCCCCGTCCACCTGATTTGACGTTGATGACAGATTGACCAATCATGGCACAACCAGCCATACCCCCAAAAAATCCATTGACAATATTGGCCATTCCTTGCCCGCGAGCTTCTCGGTTTTTATCGCTTTTTGTACTCGTCATATCATCGACAATTTGAGCAGTTAACAAAGATTCTAGTAAACCAACAATGGAAAGTGCTAAAGAATAGGGCAAAATAATGAGCAATGTTTCCCATGTCATCGGTACATTCGGAATTAAAAACGTTGGCAGGGCTCGTTCTATGTTTCCTAAATCCCCAATCGTTTTCAAATCTATTCCTGTTGTAAAGGTCGCTATTGTTAAGATAATTATTGCCATTAATGGTGCAGGAATAGCCTTAAAAAATCTAGGCACAACATATACAATTAATAATGTCATGACTATAAAAGCATACGTCCATGGACCTTCTTTTATAAAATGAGGCACTTGTGCCATAAAAATTAAAATAGCTAAAGCATTTACGAAGCCGATCATCACCGCATTTGGTATAAATCGCATGAGCTTCGCAATCCCGAGTACCCCAAACAGCAATTGTAAAAGGCCTGTCAAAATAGTCGCCGCTAATAAATATTGAAGTCCATGCTCCTTTACTAAGCCTGTCATCACTAAAGCCATGGCACCAGTAGCGGCAGATATCATGGCAGGTCTTCCCCCAACAAAGGCGATAATCGTTGCTATACAAAACGAGGCGTACAGTCCTACCATAGGATCAACCCCCGCAATAATCGAAAATGCAATGGCTTCTGGAATAAGCGCAAGGGCCACTACTATTCCCGATAATATATCAGCACGAACGTTGCCAAACCATTGTTCTTTTAATGTTTGCATAAATAAACTCCCTTAGATATAGTAGAATAAATCGCACCAAAAGATACCTTATTGGGACGAACAAAATGTAGCATATCACACTCATTCCCAAAAAGGAACGATTTTAGGAGGATTAATAATGATTTATGGCTATAAACGACCTTTAGCTGGCGATGAATTAGGCGACCAACAACTACAAGGCATACAGTTGGATCAACTATTTATTGAAGCACATCCTTTTGCTAAAAAGAGACATACCTTAGAGGAATTATTAATGATTATCCAACCTGGAGATGAAATAGTCGTACAAAACCTTGTTGTGCTAGCGGACTCCTTGCATCAATTATTAGATGTCTTAAATGTCCTAGCAAAAGATTTTGTCCAGATTACTTTCCTAGAAGAACAATTGTCCAATTCGACTGTCTTACAATTAAGTTTAGCAGAGACGGTTACGCTCTTTTCTAATCTACAAACCCAATTGAAAAGCCATACAACGACTTTTGGGTTGGCTGAAGCAAAAAAGGCTGGAAAAACAATTGGTCGCCCCAAAAAATCAGATGAAAATTTACGGAAAGCTTTAGACATGTATCAAAGTAAAACCTATTCACTATTGGATATAAAAAACGAAACAGGCATTAGTAAATCTACATTATATCGTTATATAGATGATGTGAATAAAATCTCTCATGAAGAGGAAAAACACGGCAAGCTTGAGTAGAACACTCACACTTGCTGTGTTTTTATAAGGGTAACACTGTGGAATATTTGATTTCTCGTAAGGATAAATTTGTTTGAATTCTAGAGATGCCTAACTTATTTAATTTCCGAATAAATTGGTTCAATTCTTGACGATCACGGATAACGATTTTTAATAAATAATCATAGGCACCTGTTAAACAGTGACATTCCAATATTTCTGTCATCGTTTGTAGGCTTGTTTCCAATTCCTCTATTTCCTTTGCTTGATGGATATCCGTACTCATAAAAACATAGCACAGTAAATCAAATCCGAGTTTTTCCTGATTTAAAATAGCGACTTGCTGATCGATATAGCCTTCGCTTTCCATTCGTTTAACTCTTGTATGAGTCGCTGGTGGCGATAAGCTGACACGTCTCGCCAATTCAGCATTACTAATATGAACCTCTCGCTGCAAAATATCTAAAATTTGAAGATCCGTCCTGTCTAGTTCTTTATTTTTGCTATCCTCCATTGATGTCTCCCCTTCTGATTATTTTTTATGACGTATCTCCAGAGTCTTTATTCCGAAGATTATTCTAAAAAAAACCTCTATACTTTAGTTTATTTCAAATTCAATCATTTTCACAAAATATTATACAGTCAAATCACCGTTAATGCTATGATTCTTAATATACATAAAGTTAAGAGGGGTGTTACGAGCTTTGGTTAAATTGTATATGGGTCTAATGCTTGTCACAAGTTTACTGTGGGGAGGGAATTTTGTTGTTGCCAAGACGCTTGTTGCCCATGCTTCTCCCATGACATTGACAACAGTCAGATGGTTCATTGCCGTCATTGTCCTTGTCCCATTGGTTTGGTGGAAAGAAAAAAAATTAGTTCCCCCCAAACAAGCGATTGTCCCGTTACTTTTAATGGGTGTTACAGGGGTTGCTCTCTTTAATATTTTTCAGTTTCTAGCATTAGAGCGTACGACCTCTACTAATGCTGGGCTTATTTCTACGATGAATACAATATCCATTGCCCTTTTTTCGTTTGTCTTGCTGAAGGAAAAAATAACGAAATGGCAGTTATCGGCAATGGTTTTATCATTGTTTGGGGTAGTTCTCGTTCTTTCAAAAGGAGATTGGCAGCTATTGCTGGATTTTCAATTGAATACAGGCGATTTATGGATGCTGGCAGCTGTGTGCGTTTGGGGTCTGTATTCCGTATGTAGTAAATGGGCTATGCAAACAGCCTCCCCCTTAATGGCTACTTTGTATGCCGGGATATTCGGTGTGCTACTGCTCCTACCATTTACGAGTGCAGACTTTACCTTTACGAATGTCAATTCATCTTTCATTCTTTCCATGCTATATACCGGTATTATTTCCACCGTTGTTTGTATGGTATTTTGGAATATAGGTGTACAGAAGTTAGGCGCGACCACATCGGGTATTTTTTTAAACTTCAATCCCATTTTCACTGCCCTTCTCGCCTATTTATTTATTGGAGAAAATATGTCCTGGCTCCAGGGAATTGGTGGGCTTATCGTCATTATGGGTTGCTATCTATTCACCCATTTTAAAACAAAAGCTCCGCAGGCTATACGATAAAGAAAAGAAGCATGGCACACAGACGTGTCATGCTTCTTGTTTTACGGGCTTCTTCACAAGAACTACAAAAGAAACGGATGTTCCTTCATGTAGCTTACTCGTAATAGTCAATCCTTGCCCATAATGCTGTTGAAGGCGAAGATGGGTATTCATTAAACCTATGCTTTTGGACGGCTGCTGCGTTGTTTGAAGTAACTGGGACAAACGTAGTTCATCCATGCCAACACCATTGTCCGAAACTGTAATTTCAAGTTGTGATTCACTTTCAAAAATCCGAATATGGATCGTTCCCCCTTCTGTCCGTTTTAAAATCCCATGCTGTAGGGCATTTTCAACTAAGGGCTGGATAGTTAATGAAGGGATGAGCACATCGGTAGATGCCTCTAAATCCCATTTAACGTGAATACGATCGCCGAAGCGCTCCTGCTGAATATAAAGATAAGCTTGAATTAACGTAAGTTCATTTTCTAACGGCACAAGTGCTTCAACATTTTGAAAATTATAGGATTCTCTTAAAAAATCGCTGAGTGCCTCTACTAGTCTACTTGTTCGTTCACTATCCATTTCACTCAACGTTAAAATGGCATTTAACGTGTTAAAAAGAAAATGAGGCTCAATTTGTGCCTGTAGCCAGGCAGCTTCCATACGATGACGTTCTTGAATGGATCGCTTCACCTTTATTAATGCCGCTACTCGTGATCGTAGCTCTAGTGCATCGACAGGCTTCGTCACATAATCATTCGCACCTGCTAAAAAGCCTTTTTCAAGATCCTGGGGTTGACTACGGGCTGTCAGCAATAATACTGGTAAATCGGTGATGGAGAATTGCTTCCGAATGAGACGCACTAATTCATACCCTGACATTTTAGGCATCATCACATCTGAAATAACTAAATCCCATTCGTGTGACTGAATACATACCAGCGCATCTAAGCCACTTGTCACCGTAACAATGTCATATTGTTCATTTGCTAAAATTGTCTCCACAACTCGCAAATTAATAGGCTCATCATCAACTACTAAAATACGCGGATGATTCCACTCCGCACTTTGATTATCCTCGAGGTCTGCTTGTAAATTTATTGTGCGCTCTGAACTCTTGCTTACGCTCTGTTGTACCTTTTCAAGTGGTACTTGGACATGCGATTCATCCGCTAAGGGCAATGTAAAAATAAAGGTAGAGCCTTGCCCTACAACGGATTGCACTTCCAATGTCCCACCATGCAATTCGATGAGCCGCTTACAGATGTTAAGCCCTAATCCAAACCCTCCTTCTACCATCGTTTTACTGATCGTTCCTTGCTCATATGGTTCAAATATTCGACGCATGGTTTCATCGTCCACACCAATACCTGTATCTGTAATGACGATATTCGCCATCCCATTACGCGTATAACTCGAAATTGTAATCGACCCTTTATTCGTAAATTTCACAGCATTATGCACTAAATTAAAGACTATTTGAATCACACGATTTTCATCAGCTAGCACTCTTTGAAAATCTTCTGGTATTTTTAGGACGAACTGAACAGGCTTTCCCTCAATCATAAAGCGCAGCATATCAAATACACCTACAGCAATAGAATGGATGGATACCATACTTAGTTGTAATTTTTGTGTATCGTCTTTCAGGCGCATGACATCCAGCAAATCATTTAACAACAAAGACATTCGATTCCCTACGGACAGGACAGTTTCTAAATCATTCACACTTTTTGTAGTTAACGTCTTGGCTTCACGATCAAGTACTGCTTTAGACATATTGATAATGCTATGAAGTGGATTTCGTAACTCATGAGAGGTACTTGCCAAAAATTCATCCTTGATTTTATCAGTCTCTTGCAGTTTATGAGCAAGCTCCTTCGTATCGGCATGTACCTTTGCATAATCTTTAAACCATAATGTTGCTAAACAGGCAATTGTCACAATCAAATCAAAAGGATATGAAATGATTTTTATGCCTGTAATCAGCAGCATGACATCCCAAATGATACTATTCACAAAGGCCACTAATCCTAATAAAATAAAAACATTCCTGCGGATATCCTTTATGGATTTTCCAACCATCAAGATGAAAGTAATAACGATTGGAGCTCCTAAAATGACAATATAAAAAGCTTGCATGGAAACAAGATAACGTATAGGTAACGTAAAGGCTAATAGGATCGCTACCATGCTGAAAAAAGTGTACACACGTTTATAGAGCTGTATTTGTGGCGGTAGCCAGTGTTCTATACATTGCAGTAATGAATAGCCAATGCCCACCATAGAAAGATGGACTAAGATAAATCCCCAATCATAATTTATGGGGAACCAAAATGAAAGAAGTTTATCATCACTTCCTAATAAATAATAAAACATGATACTTACGCTTAAGATCGAAAAGAATAGTAGGCGTTTATCTTTATTTCCAACTAAATAGAGAATAACAGAATAAATGGCATGCAACACTAAAACAACTGCCACTAATAGCTGCATTGTGACGGACAATTGTGTCTCCCGATTGATTACATCTTCTTGTCCAAATTTGATAGAACGGACGATTCCCCCACTACGAGGATCTTGAAAGTTGGCTACTTGAATAATCAGTTCGATTTCACTTTCACCATTTGTCTCGAATGAGGCTGTAAACGGTACATTTTTAGCCACCGTTTGCGCTCGATTTTCACCTAGCTCCCCTGATTTCGCAATTAAGCGATCGTTTACATATATTTCTGCGGCACTGCGAATACTTGGCACTCTTATACTAAAGGTTTTTGTCTCATCTGGAGGAACCAGTATTTTTAGTCGATAAGTGCCGTATCCAAATGGGCTTTGCTCCCCTTCCTGAAAAACTTTGTCCCATCCATCTGGGACTTGTATGTAGGTCTGGTTGGAAGAATGTTTATCCATCAACCATTGCGATGGATAGAAGGACCATTCGCCATCAAGTGTTAATGCACTTTGTTGAAAATCAAAATTACGGACATCCATCTGCCCCTTCATTGCATATGGTTGATCGGGCTGCGTAAATGATTGAAGCCATAAAATACGAGAACCTGTTAAAAAAACTATAAACAATATAAGGATGACAGCCATTTTTCTAAGTTTCATAGTGAATGATCATAACCCCTCCACAATCTAAAAGTAATCCCATAACCTCTTATTCTACCAAGTCTACATATACAGAATTTGAACAATCTATTTTTCCCCCTAAAAAAACAAGACAGTCTAGTGACTATCTTGATTCCCCGTACCTATTATCATTTCTGCGGTGGAATGATGCCTGTAACAAGTAAGATAAAGAATACCAAACCTATTAGTACGAATATAAGTGATGCTATAAATACAGGACCCGCTTTAAACTGAAATCGGTCTCGCTCCTGGATGATACCTGTTACGGCTCCAGATTGAGCTGCAAAAAATCTTGACATAGCCCCACCACTACTTGTAAAGTAGAGCGTTCCTAATGCAAAGGCAGCCCCTGTGAAAAACATAACTTCTATAAACCTGACAGAAAATACGGAGGCCATCCAATAAGTTAGGGCAAATTCTACAATAAATGCAATAACCATCATCATATAATGTTTTCGGTTCATTCTAAAACCCCCTTCTTTCTTTATGTACCCATCCATTTGGTAAAAGTTTCATTTTTCTAAAAATACCGCATATTCCCATTTCCATTTACATGCGAAGAGGATAAGCAAGATTAGGGCGATGAGTGTTGTGGACATCCAATTAAAATGCGTTCCTCATCAAGTGGCTTGCCAAACATGCATGAAGAGAACATGCATAAAGATACGTTACATCCGCAAGTCGTTGATTTTTATGTACCTGCATTAAGAAATACATTATTTGGTAATTGGCGAACTTTGCTTTTCCCAATCAGTGGGTCCCTCATTAGATTCAATATACTTACGCCAAAGCTCCCCGCTTTGCTTATCAAAAATAATGATATTACTATCGTTTGGCGAGATTAGCTCATACCTGAATTGTTCTTGCTTCGTTTTATCGACTTGCTCAGATGTGAAAGACTGTGCTATAAACCATGCACTCAAAAGAATACAGAATCCTAAGAAAATAATAGAAAAAGACATTAAATTTTTATTTATGTGTTCCCCCCCTTAAGTAATACACACATTACATTATTTAACAAATAATAACATTAAAGACAATAAAAAGATATATACTTTTATGTTCGAGTACTTATAGGCTCAATGTGTATATATTCGAAAATGTTATTGCATTGCACAATCTACTATTTCCTTATAAAGAATGTTCCATTTGTGATAATAAGAGGCCATATCATTAGGATTGACAAACATCCGTTGAGCAGATTCATATTTGCCTTCAAATGGAAGCAGATTTGTTATAGTCATTTTGTAGAATAGTTGATAGCCAATTTTAGGATAGGGACTGCTTTCTGACCATAATGGATTTTCACGATGGTCAACGATGATGTGTCCTAACAACTGACATTCTCCTTCCACATACCCCTCTTCCAGTGCTTCCCGTTTAAAGCAATCCTCTGGACTTTCATCAGGTTCAATATGTCCTCCTGGAAAATCCCATCCTCTATGATTGACATCGACCAATAATAATTGATTCCCTTGAAAACAAAAGCCATGTACACTTGTTATTAAATGATAGGGGGGCAATAAGTTATTTTTTTCCCAAGTTAATTTAACTTTTGATGGTCCCCAATTTACATAAGTAGTAGTCATTTTTTTCCTCTGAAAATAATCATCTCTCTTACTTATATTTATTTAATAGTTCTTCTGGAATATGACAATAATCATTTGGACATTTTGCTAACCTATCTTGATGCTCTTCTGCACTTCTCACATAATTCGTAAGAGGCAATACTTCAACAACAATCAAATCGTGATCATTTCTCTCCTCAAGAAACGCCTTCGCCTCTAGTAAGTGTTCCGGATTCTCACTATAAACGCCCGTTCTGTACTTCTCGCCGACATCCTGTCCTTGTTTATTTAAACTGTAAGGATCAATAATTTCAAAAAAATACCCCATTAATTCCTCGATGGATACAACGGACGGATTAAATCCTGTTTTTACACATTCGGCATACCCATCGTAATCCCCCTCAAGTGTTTGACTTGTTCCATTGGCTCTCCCTGCCTCTGTAAACTCAACGCCTGGTAAGGTTTTTATAAAAGCTTGTACGCCCCATAAGCAACCACCTGCAAAATAAACTACTCCCATTCTTCCTCACCTCTTTATTTAATGACACAAATTATACGGACTATTTAATTCCTTTACATATTATTGTAAGAAATTTCTAAATGTTTATTATTTCATACTATCATGAAAATCGATCAAATTACAGGCAATGTCCTCTCTAAACACAAAAAGACCAGGATGCTCACCTGACAACTGGGAGCCCTGGTCTTTTTGTGAAAAGTGAAACTTACTAGTTTGCTTTAGTTTTTGTATCCTACTAATACAGTAGTCGTATTCACGCTGGAAAAGTTACAGCTTATTTAAAATATTTTTATATCTTTTGGATAACCACTCAAATGATTCCTCCAAGGCAAGCAATATGAATAAATGACAAGACATAGTCCAGAGCATCCAGCATACTTTTAGAATATGTAGATTCCTGCATGCTGCTTGTACATATTCCTCCCCCATCATGCATATTTCATAATCCTTCGATCTGCCTTTGCAATATGTATAATACCGCTCCAAACACCAATACGATTCATCCAGAAAAACAGGGTAAACCTAGGCTCACAAAAACAGGTACTAAAACCCTCCATTTGTCTGGCGTAATATTGCTTGGCGAATGTTATACAGGTAAACGCCACTAATTTTTGGATTGACTTATGAAGTCGCTAATGCTAAATTTACTAAAGCAGTAATTTAGTAAATTACTAAATCCAAATGATAAGGAGTTTTTTAACATGAACATCCCAACACATTTAAAACATAAACCTGTAATTGTCGCTGAAAACTATGCCAATATTGATGGGCGTACAGCATATCAAACTGATGCTCAAGGGCTTTCTCTCGGTTTAGCACAGTGGAATGACAGAGGAAAGGTGGATATTTCAGCAAAAGTTTGGCGTCATACGGGTGGCAAATGGTCTCGTCAATCAGAAGAACTTCCCCTACATCGTGTGCTCGACCTTGCTATTTTAGTATGTGAGGCGCAACTTCATTTTAAAGAGGCCTATCGCTTCGAGCATTTATATGATGAAGAAAACCCTGTGATTAAGCGTGTAGGCTTACAGGGAGATGCCATGACTGTGGAAGTTTGCACAGAAAATGAACAAATCAATGAAGATATTCAACTTTTTCAGCAAGCGTTAAATAATGATGGTGAGCTAATCGGTGAACGACTGCGCACATTGTCACGAATCTTAAAAGAAATGGGTTATTAAAACTCAAGAGGAACCTATTGATGAATGCACAAATGTTACAAGATGATCAACAACTTAAGAAAGCCTTTATTAATTTTTTAATTCCTGTTATGTTGGCGAATGTCCTGCAATCCGTTGGTCAGGTTTTTGCCATGTTTCTAGTGGGGCGTAATTTAGGTGTCGATGCACTAGCAGCAATTTCAGCCTTTTTCCCTTTTTTCTTCTTTTTAATGGCATTTGCTATTGGCATTGGATCAGGTAGCTCCATTTTAGTTGGGCAGACTTTCGGGGCTGGTAATCATGCTAAGATGAAGGAAGTTGTTGGAGTAACGCTCGCCTTCACAACGATTTTATCCATTGTTGTGGCGATCTTTGGCGGCTTTTTTATTGAATGGATTTTACGCTTTATGCAAACACCAGCAAATATATTAGACATGAGTATTAGCTATGCACAAATTTTATTCTTCACATTACCAATTATGTTCTGGTATATGGTGTATACAACCTTTATGCGTGGAGTTGGCGATTCAAAAACACCATTTCTATTTTTAGTTATTAGTGTTGTGTTAAATATTGCCTTCCTTCCCCCATTACTGTTCGGTTGGTTTGGCTTGCCTGCATTTGGCCTAAATGGTGCCGCTTATGCATCCGTTTTATCAAACCTAGTAACCATGATCTTGTTATTGGCATATTTGCATAAAACAAAGCATTTACTGCGTTTAGACAAATCTATTTTACAGCATTTTAAATTGAAGAAAGATATTTTAGCTTCTTTGTTAAAGCTAGCGATTCCATCTAGTATTAGTATGGTCGCTATCTCTGTCGCAGAAATTGCTGTCATTGGCTTTGTCAACGTCTATGGCTCCAATGCAACAGCAGCTTACGGCGTTGTGAATCAGGTCGCTAGCTATGCACAGGTACCTGCGATGAGTATTGCCATTGCTACATCTGTATTTGTCGCACAGGCATTAGGCGCAAATTCTACAGAGATGATTAAAAAAATTCGCCAAATGGGTGTCCGTATCAATTATCTGTTAGGAGGCGCCATTATACTGATCATGTATCTATTTGCTGAGCCAATTTTGGCCTTCTTTATTGATTCACATGATACTGTGCTCATTGCCAAAGATTATTTATATATCGCCTTTTGGAGTTATTTAATTTTCGGTCATACACAGACGGTTTCAGCTACGATGCGTGCAACAGGTGTCGTTTTATGGCCGACAATTTTCTTAGTCATTACAATTTGGGTAGTTGAGGTACCATTAGCGTTCCTACTATCTCACCACACTTCATTAGACTTAAATGGAGTATGGTTAGCCTACCCAATTACCTTCTGTGTGCATTTCATTATGCAATATGCCTACTTCAAGCTAGGCTGGCAAAAGCGAACATTAAAAGCTATGCTTAACGATTAAAGGACTGAGGACATGCAAATAACGCATGTCCTTTTTTCAATAAACACAAAATGACCAGGTACTCGACAGCGAGCCCTGGTCATTTTGTGAAAAGTGAATTTTACTACTTTGCTTCAGTTTTTTGTATTCTACTAATGGATTAGTCGTATTCAGCTAAAAAAAGTTACACATTAATAAATAAATTTTTTCATTTTCTTCAATTCATTTTCCCCTAGCTGTAGAAACAAGCAAAACGTATTAAAATACCCTACATTTTTTATAAAAACACCAGCTTTTGTCCAAGCTACTATTATAAATAGCTACTTGAGAGTGGAGAAACGATGAAAACAACCTTCAAATTTATAGTGATGATTTTTCTAACAACCCTGCTCGCAGGTTGCTGGGATATTACAGAGCCGCAAAGAATGTACTATGTCAATGCAGTCGGTGTTAATTACGTTGATGATGAATATGAGGTCTATTTACAAATTATTAATTTTGCTGATGTCGCAAAATCGGTTCAGCCTAGTTCAACTGCTGAACCTGCTGAAATCGGGCGTGCTACAGGAAGAACCGTAGAAGAGGCTATCTACAAGTTGTATCGATCTTCTGACCAGCAAATTTTTTGGGGGCATATGAGATATATCATTTTCTCGGAGAGTGCTTTGGAAAATGAGCGATTTATACCCGTTATTGATACGTTTATTCGTTTTCGAGATACGAGATATCACATTTGGATGTATTCTACAAAGGATCCTGTAAATGAGGTACTCCTTGTCACACCGATTTTAAAAAATTCACTGTCTTCTTCAAAACTAAGTAACCCGATTAATCCAACAGAACAGGAAACGTTTGTTGAACCAAAAAATTTACGAGAAATCGTTATTGGATTAAATGAACCTAACCACGAAGTGACAGTACCTTATGTATCCATTAAAAGAGATTGGCAAACAGACGAGGAAAAGGTAGAGGAAACCTATTTTTCAGGTGTCGGCATATTATCGAAAGACGGCTTAAAAGGTTTTGTGAAGGATGAGGCAGCCCGGGGTAATCAATGGATGCATAATTACACAAACCGAGGAGAAATCACCTTTAAATTAAGAACAGATGGTAAAGAAGAGTTAACCGTCAGTATTGATAAATTACAAGTCAAAAAAATACCTGTAGTGAACAAGGAGGAAGTTTATTTTGATGTCGAATTACAGCTTCGTGCAACCATCAATGGCTTTAAAGGAAAAGTTAGTGAGAAAGAACTGAAGAAGCAAATTATTAAGGAAGTGAAAAAGGAAATCCGCCAAACCTATAATGAGGGATTAAAATTAGATGTAGATATTTTTCGATTATCTGAGGTCCTTTATCGAGACAATGTCAAAGCATGGAAAAAGTTAGAGACAGATGGAAAAATCCCTTTACAAGAGAATTCTATTCGTAAAATTTCCATTGACGTTTCGCAAATAAACCCAGGGCGTAAAACGTTTTCTGAAATCATTAAAATTAAAAGACCCGATTCCTCTGAATAAAAAAACGCTTGGGAGCCAAGCGTTTTTTCTTATAAACGGAATTTGTCTTGGACCATTTTGGCAACGTCTTCCGTACTTAAATTTGTGCTCTCAATCTTAATATAGTTGGGGAATTGGATTTCGCCATCGACTGAATTCAATCTGTATTTTTCTACAGAAGTTAACAAATCCTGTTCAGACCAAGCAATATCCCTTTTTGAAGGTTTATGCTCAAGTCTATTATTTCCTTTATTGCGCTGAAGTCTCTCCTCTAAAGCAGCCTCAAGTTCTACATAGTACACGATGCCACCTTTGGATTCAAAAAGCTCTGTAACTTGCTTCACATAGTCCCAATCCTCTTGACAATCAAACGCCCAAACATATGTAAAAATCAATCCATCTAAATGACTAGCCGAAACTTCTTCGAATATCTCCTGTCGAAACAAATTGACTAGCCTTTTCCCCTCTTTCGTACCATAGTCAAAAAAATGACTAACCAAATCAATCGTCATATGATTATGAAATAGCTTTAAGCCTGTTATTTTAGCTAATTCCTGCCCGACTGTCATTTTTCCAACAGCTTGAGGACCAAATATAACAACAAATTTCATTCGTTACCTCCTAGGAAATGCTCCGTCATTTTGAGTATAAAATCATGTTTACGGCTAACAATAGTTGTAAATCATTCTAATCGAGGTGAAAAGTATGGAACATTTCCCACTCATACATACGAATTTTTGGGATGCCGTCATTGCCGTCCCATTGGTGATGATTCTAACACAGTTGATGAAGAGGTTATGCCATATTAAATCTTTTTGGGTACCCTCCATCGCTTTAGTTATCGGCTTACTCATTTCTGTCTTCATCAGCCATCGCCACAATTTGTTAGCAGGCCTATTTATGGGCTGGTTTTATGGCTATGCGGCCATTGGCAGTTATGCCTCGTTGAAAACCTCTTATATTACTTATAAGCAAAAAAAATTAAAAAAACAAAATCGATTTTCCTCTTAATTTTTGTATAAAATACGCACAGTTCCAGTCTCTTAAATTGAAATTAACGCCTCTTCTATTCCTTTCATAATATCAATGGCTCCATTTGATTTATTGGAACAGATCACAACCTTGAAAGAGGATTCAGGATAATATGCTGAGTGGAAGCAGACCCCAGGATCGTACCCCATAACATGATATTTCAAAATAGATGATTTGCTATTTTTCTTAATCCATACACCATGGCCATAGCCATTATTTCCACTCGTTTCTACATGTACTGTTAGAAGTTGCTGCGTTAAATCTTCATTTAAAAGTTCAAAATTCATCAGGGCATGCCATAACTTCGCCATATCACCTACTGTGACAAATGCTCCCCCATCAGATCCACCTTTTACGGGTAATGAATAAATATTTGTTTTCCATGTACCATCTGGATTGTCGATGTAACCTAAGGCCGTATTTAACGGCAGAGCATCCATCGAGAAATAGCCTGATTCCGTCATTTTCACTCGATCAAAAATAGATTGTTGAATGTAATCGGAAAAAACCAATCCCGATGTTTGCTCGACAATTAATCCTAATAATATATAGCCAGCATTGTTGTAATGAAATCTATCGCCTACTTTATATTTCATAGGGCGATTTTGAAATAACGGTAAAAAATCACTCAATGTTCGAAGATGGTACATTGGATTTTCGACCCATAACTCTTCAAAATCTTCCATTTCTTCCTCATCAAAATAATCTGGTATTCCAGAAGTATGCGTCAGTAAATGATTAATCGTTATGTCCTGATCCAAATGGTCAAAATGATGGTTAAGACATTCATGTAATTTCGTATCAAACGAAAGTTTCTCTTGTTCTATTAGCTGACAAATAGCTATTGCCGTAAAAATTTTACAACCAGAAGCAATTCCAAATCGAGTTTTTGCATGGTTTTTGATTTGCTCAGAACGATTAGCATACCCAAAGCTTTGATTGACTATCACACCCTTCTCTCGATTCTCCACAAGCACTGTCCCTGAAAAATCAACCTTCTGTTGAATGTCCATTATAATGTTATGTAATTTTGTATCCATACAGATTCCCCTTAATTTTATTAAATTTTCTAAATAATGACTCTTTCTATTTTAACAATATAGATTGAATATGTCATGTGAATTTCTTCCAAAATCGAGAGTACTGCCATTCAATTGTTACTACGAGCAATTGTTGCCTTTTTCTTTTTACTCTATTGAACTTTGGGAAATGATATATGAAAACTTAGGTGACGCTCGATATATCGGTTGGCTTTTTTATTAACCGAATGAAGGGGAAAATGGAAGAGGTTCAAAATGTTGCGCTTGCTTTATGGGAACTAGACGAATCAATCTCTAGTTTTTTACACACACAACACCAAACAACTACGCGTACAGATTTGAACCTAAACTCTTAGCCTTTTTTCTAAGGTCAGCTACATGAACAACTAACGACGCAAACATAAAAATCCGTCTAGCAACCATCGCTCAGCATGACCATCTGCAATTTTTCCTATCGTAGATGCGTCTTATTGAACAACACTAAATAGTGGTAAATATGATGGTTGCAGAAACGCCATTTGAAAAAGCTCCACCAGTTGTAGTCACTTGTACAGAAAGAAGTGTACAACTATTGATTGAATAGTTCGCATTTGCCTTCGCACAACTATTTGGAGTAGTTATTGAACTTGGTCCTGTCACTGTCGCAATAATCCCCGTTGCAGTCGGGGCAGTGAAACCACCATTCGTGCTTATAAATACTTGTGCCGAAGCGGTTTGTCCTGCGCTAAGTGAATGATCCCGTATATTCAACGTTAAGCTTCGAATAATAGCATTTTCCGGAATTACGATTGTATTTCTGACAAAAGAAGCCGACGAATTACCAGTCCCAAGAAAATCATTATTGCCAACTGATTGATCCGTAGATAAGTATACTTCCATGAGACCCGAACCACTCGGACCCGTAGAGCCAGTAGTTCCTGTTATACCAGTAATACCCGTAACACCCGTAGTCCCCCTTGCTCCAGTTGCCCCCGTAGCCCCTGGGATTCCGGTTATACCTGTGGCTCCTTGCAGCCCTGTCACTCCTGTTGTACCTTGTTGTCCTGTGGCTCCGGTAGTACCTACTAATCCTTGGAGGCCCGTCGCTCCCATGATTCCTGTGACACCAGTAGTTCCTGCCACTCCTGTGATACCGGTTGTACCCTGTTGTCCTGTGGCTCCGGTTATTCCTGCTAGTCCTTGAAGTCCTGTCGCTCCCGTTATTCCTGTGACTCCTTGAGAACCTGTTGCCCCAGTATTCCCAGTTAGCCCTCTTTCTCCTGTCGCTCCTGTGATACCAGTTCTACCTTGTTGTCCTGTGGCTCCGGTGGTTCCTGTTACCCCAGTATTTCCTGTCATTCCTGTTGTACCTTGTTGTCCTGTGGCTCCGGTAGTTCCTATTAGTCCTTGGAGGCCCGTCGCTCCCGTGATTCCAGTTGCCCCTGTAACTCCTGTAATACCTGTTGTACCTTGCGAGCCTGTCGCTCCGGTATTTCCTACTAGTCCTTGGAGGCCTGTTGCCCCTGTAATCCCAGTTACTCCCTGAAGTCCCGTTACTCCCTGTATACCTGTAGCTCCAGTTTGTCCTGTTATTCCTTGAAATCCTGTCAATCCTGTTAATCCCGTTAGTCCTCTTTCTCCTTGTGGTCCCGTTGCTCCGGTTACTCCTACTAGTCCTTGAGCTCCAGTAGATCCTGTTACTCCCTGAGATCCCGTCGCACCGATTAATCCTGCTAGTCCTTGCAGTCCTCTCTCTCCAGTTGCTCCCACTAGCCCTTGAGGTCCCATTGCTCCGGTTATTCCTGCTGCTCCTTGTGGGCCTGTATCTCCCATTGCTCCTGCTAGTCCTTGGGCACCTGTCACTCCAGTTGCCCCCGTTATGCCCTGGGGTCCCATTGCCCCTGGCGAACCCTGCGCACCTTGAGGACCTGTTGTACCTGTCGCACCTGTTGCACCTGTTACACCTATCGGATCTTGGATGCCCAATAAATCATATGGATAGCCATTACACCCAAATTCATTACACTTATACTTCATGGGATAGTTACATTTGGAATCACATTTGAAATTATCAAAATTACGGCTGTAACTAAACCTCAAATATTTCACCTCCCATTCTTTTGCATCATATTCGAAAATTGACTATGGGGATAATTAATGCACCTAGTTTATTGACTAATTAGTTAATTACTATATAAATACTTTTGAATTTGACCATAAACTAAAAAAACATTGGGCTCTATTGAGAACGCAATGTCTGAATATATGTCAATGTATGTTCACAAGAATTGGTCTGAGTTTACGTCGGATATACCATTCAATTACGACTAAATTGGGCACCCAACATAACCAAGCAATAACAGCATAATAATACTGAAACTTTTCATCCCCAAATAGGATGGTAAACAAAGGTAACCAGATACGTAAGGTCACTGCCGCAAACGTTAAAGCATAATTTCTTAGCATCCATTTTTGATGAGCTTGAAGGTTTCGATGTTTGATTTTTATGAGCGCTTGCAACATTGTCAGTAACCAGCCTATCGATAATAAACCAAAGCCCCATTGCGAGACCCATCCCCCTGTGGCATGGAATGCTAAATAAAGACCTGCACTACCGCCAAATAAAATACTGGCACAATATAGTTTCCCCCATATTCGATGACGTCTCACATTGTTCTCTCTTAATTTTGAGGACAAGGTAAAAGGACCAATTATTAACGCTAACACGCCAAAAATAATATGGATATACAGCACGATGAACCACAGTGAGTTTAAAGTAGCACTTAGCATAAGCTTTAATTGAACAAAGCCTGCTTGCTGTGCATCCAACACCATATATTGTACGATAGAATAACCCGCTATTAAAAATGCCAAGACACTCATGATCAACCACAATTTCTTCTTAATAGATGCAGCTCCTTTCTTTCCTATATAGATTACATATTATTATGTACTAGTTGAAAGCAGTACGCTGCAATGGAGGGCCGGTTAATAGGCATGCAAATCGCTCCACACCTGGGTATTTTTCTCCTAAACTCGTAATGTGAAATCCTATATTTTTATAAAAAATCACAGCATCTCTATCCGTTTCAGCATAAATGGAAGAAAATGAATGATGATGGTTAATAAACTGTACCATCTCACCCCCAATTCCTTTCCCACGATGCGCTGGCGATACGGCAATATGTTTAATGACACACTGATGTGCATCAACTAATTCAATACCTAGACATCCAACAAGTTCTTGATCTATATAATAGCCATATAATTTTCTTGCAGGGGCATGTATATACAAATCGTATTCCTGCTCCGCTTTTGTTTTTGATGTGGCATAGGATAATAAAACTTTCACTGTAGGCTGAATAGGGATAGATTGAATAATTTCCATAGAATCCTTCCTTTCGATTATAGTTATGAGATAGCCTGTGGTTTCATTGTTAAATTGCTGGACTGGATTTTATTTCTTCAAAACTTTTTTCCACAAGACTAAAACGAACAACATTAGAATTAAAAAGTCATTCCAATAAAAATCATTGAAAGTGGATTAACAAGTATAAAATAGCTGTCTCTTATCGGATAGTTGCTACTCATGGAATACTTCTTATTCATGAAGTTAAGTTCGTTTTTGTTATTTATTCTAAAATCTTCTCAAAACTTAAGATAACTTGATCTTCGTAAATTCTCTCATCAAACTGTTTAAAACCAAGCGACGACCAGAAATTCACAGCATTTTTATTGGTAGAATGAACAGCAATATGAATACAGTTTACTTGTTGGCTTCTCATCCGTTCCTCATACAACATGTAAATTTTTTTGGCATATCCTAAACCTTGGTATTTTTTGTGGACCGCCAATAAACTTATCCAAGGTTTTTGATGGCGAGGGCTGGACATTCCATAATCCAAAATAGCTATAAAGTCATCCCCTTTTTTCACCAAATATCGTTCAATCTGTAATTCTTCTGTTTCTTCGTGTATTTCTAAAATATCCTCATTCCCTAGAACTTTTTTATCATAGGCGATTACATTATATTCCTGATTCGAATTCATAATGTCCTTTTCGGTTTCCACAAATTTCATATCGTTGTTAAGAAAGGTAAACATTTTTTATTTCTCCTTTTCTTTTATTAATTTCATAGTACCTCAAATCGGATTTCATTAGCGTTTAATTATGGATTAGAACTAAACCATTATTATATCGATGACTCTTTTTTAGCTTACATTAGACGAATACCCCACTCCCTTCAATGACAAATTACATACTATAAATTGAAGAAAGGAGAGGTTTTCATGGGATATTACGGAAACGTAGGCAACGCAGGCAACGCAGGATATTATGGTAATGTAGGTAATTACGGTTGTTGTTACAGCGGTTATGGTAATGAATATAACATGGGCTACTGCATGGACCACGGCAAAGGTAATAGTTCAACATTTGTCTTAATCGTTATTCTATTCATTCTACTCATTATCGTTGGCGCAACATTCATGCAAAAAGAAGATTGTTAATTAGTTAGTTGTAAAACAAATAAATATAACTCTTTCTGTCAATAATCCAAGGGTCGCACTCAGCTGTGGCCCTTTTTTTTGAAAGAAAAAGGAAAAGCAACCGACTAGTATATGGTCGGTTGCTTTTATTAATGGTATTTAACACACGTTGAAAACGCTGTTATATCAATTAGTCTTGAATAGCTGCCTCTAATGCTACAACCATCATGTCATTGAAAGTCGTTTGACGTTCTTCTGATGTTGTTACTTCGCCAGTTAAAATGTGGTCACTTACTGTTAGAACAGAAAGTGCTTTACGGCCGAATTTAGCTGCTAATGTGTAAAGAGCTGCTGATTCCATTTCTACGGCTAGTACACCGTATTGTGCTAATTTTTCATTTTGATGCTCATCTGAGTAGAATAAATCTGCTGTGAAGATATTCCCCACTTGTAAGTTAAGTCCAGCATCTTTACCTGCGTTATACGCTTTTAATAATAGGTCAAAGTCTGCGATAGGTGCGAAGTCGATAGCACCGCCCCAAATGATTTGGTTCATACGTGTATCAGATGTTGCTGCTTGCGCTAAAATCACGTCACGCACTTTCACATCTTTTTGAATTGCACCACAAGTACCTACACGGATTAATTTTTGAACATCATATTCTTGCATTAATTCTGTCGCATAGATTGAAATAGATGGCACACCCATACCAGTTCCTTGTACTGAAATACGTTTGCCTTTATACGTACCTGTATAACCAAACATATTACGTACCTCGTTGTAGCAAGTTACATCTTCTAAAAATGTTTCCGCGATGTATTTTGCACGAAGTGGATCTCCTGGAAGTAAAATTGTGTCAGCGATTTCACCTTTTTTTGCATTAATATGAACACTCATACTGCAATCCCTCTTTTCTGTCAGTTATCACTATAAATAATACTGTGTTTCTGTCATTTACGCAATGCTAGACGTCTAGCAACTTAAAAATTATTTATAGTTTTCGTACAATTTATGCCTGTCCCTCATATAACTCCCACAAATGATCAAAAGCATCAATCGTCAAATTTTCTGTAGCATAGGATTCAATGTAGTTGGATAACTCATTAAAGTCTGCACTTTGCTTTGGAAAATTATGCTCATGAAACATTTCCTCTGCAAACCGTACCTTGGCATCTGACCAGTCGCCGCCTCGAAATGTAAGGACATATAAATAAAAACTTTTTTTCATCACACAATTTCCCCTTTTTTGCATTTACTTTTCGATAGTGTATCAGAAAAAACGATATTCGTCATAATTCCCACTACTAAGATATATTTCCTATTCGTGATTTTAGAACTATTTTCTTGGGCATCAAGACTTTTGTCATAGTTATATCTATCAGAAAAATTTTAATTTTTAGAAAAAATAATAGAAAAAACTAGTAAAATAAGATAAAATTGAAATCGATTACTAAAAAATAGGAAGGTGATGCGATGAAAAAGACTAAAAAAACTCATGATGCAGCAAAAAAACGCCCGACTCTCTTCACTTTTAGCTTTTTTAAAGGAAAGAAAGCTTCTCTACAAGAGGAAACCGGGATTAATCCCCCTCCTATGAAAGAAAAACGACAACGTTTTTACCATTTAATTCGAGGCAAAGTGCTTATTATGTTCGCACTTCTTATTGTAATTAACGGTGTTATGGGTATATTGTCTTATGTCAATATACAGAAGCTTCAGCAGGAGATGGAAGACTTCACTAAGAAAAATGTACTAGAGCAATTAACAGTAAACCAACTTGCGTATGAGATAGCAAGGTTGACGAATTTGGAACAAAGTTACTTAATAACAGGGAATGGCATTTATTCTACCTCCTATCATTTAAAAATTGATACCATTAATAAAAAATTAGCGGCATTAAATGAACAATTTCAGGACCGGCAAGTTGAGCTTGGTCATATGCAGGCCATTGACCAATATTATAAAAATTACCTGGATTATTCAAAAAAAGTAATGACTATGCGTGATGAACTTGGTCTCGAGCAGGCTCGCAAGCTCATGATGGGGGCTACTGGGGAAACAATGAAAACGCATATTGATAATAATATTGAATCCATAAATATGGTGATGGATGAATCGAACAAAGCAAAGTTAGACAAGCTTAATCAGCAGGTCAATCTTTCAATTACTACATTTTTTATCGTATCCATTATCGGCTTTTTAGCGATCGTCATTTTTGGTTTCATGCTCTTTAAATCTTTGAAGCGTAATACACAAGCGATTAATGACTCCATCCTTGATATTGCTCAGGCAGGCGGCGATTTAACTAGACGTGTGAACGTGCGGAATCGCGATGAATTTTCCATTATTGCCGCTTCCACAAATACGTTGATTGAGTCGATTTCTAATTTAATTCGACGTGTAAGCGAACTGGCTGATCATGTATCCAGTAGTAGTCAGGAGCTCATGTCGTTAGCAGATGAAAATGCTCGTACCATTCAAGATATTGCCGATGCAACAGCAGATATTGCAAGCGATAGTGATAATACCATTTCTAGTATGAATAGTGCGCAACAAAAAATGAGCGACCTAGAGCACTCTATGCATCAATTAAACGAGCAAGCGAGTGCCGTACATCGTGCCTCTATAGCCATGCAGCAAGCAGCCGATGAAGGAAGCCTTTCTGTGGAGCAATCTTCGCTGGTTATGCAATCAATTGAAGAAACAATGGCATCCACAACATCCACGGTCGAGGCGTTAGGTCGTAAATCTGCCGACATTACATCGATCATTGGTACCATTACAGCCATTTCCGAGCAAACAAATCTATTAGCTTTAAATGCAGCGATCGAAGCAGCTCGAGCTGGCGAGCATGGTCGGGGCTTTGCTGTGGTAGCGGATGAAGTTCGTAAACTAGCAGAACAATCCCAAAGCGCTGCCAAGGAAGTAACTGCGATAGTGACATCTATTCAGGATGAAGTCACATCGATCATTGCCCAAAACCATGAAGGGGTCACTACTGTCATTCGTGGCGTTGAAGTGACCAATGAAACCAATCAATCCTTGGCCAACATTTTATCGCATACAGAAGAAACTACAACGATTATTGCAGCCATGGTGGATAAAATTGCGTCGACACTGGACTTTAGCAACGCAGTAGCAAGCGACTTCATTCACGTCAATGCCTATGCCGAGCAGTCCGCAGCTAACACCGTAACATCCGCCGCCGCTGCCACACAGGGCTCCGCTTCCATGCAGGAAATCAACGCGGCTGCCACAGAGCTTGCCCAACAAGCAGACAGCCTCCGTAATCTAGTAGGCGCATTTAAAGTTTAAGTTTTATTGCGAATTACTGAGGAGGATCCTTTCTTTGGAGGATCCCCTCTTTTTTTGGCTGAATTAGAGTTCAATTGGGGAGATATGGATTAGCCATAGTCAAGGCGGCTTTCTGTCTCTTTGAGTTGTCTCCTGCAATTTAGCGTTTTATCCATTCCTCTGAGCGGGCTATCCGTCACTTTTGGAGTTCTATCCGTCACTTTTCAGGTTTTATCCGTCACTTTGAGAGTTTTATCCGTCTCTTTTCAGGTTCTATCCGTCACTTTGCTATTTTGCACCTTTTTATTGGGGAATCCCCTCACTTGATGCGACTTCCCTTCGATTTTAGTGTTCTATCCTTCGCTCTGAGTGGGCTATCCACCACTTTTCAGGTTTTATCCTTCACCTTGAGCGTTCTATCCACCACTTTTCAGGTTCTATCCGTCACTTTTCAGGTTTTATCCGTCTCTTTGCAAATTCGTACCTTTATATTGGGAAATCCTCTCACTTGATGCGACTTCCCTTCGATTTTAGCGTTCTATCCTTCGCTCTGAGCGGGCTATCCACCACTTTTCAGGTTTTATCCTTCACTTTGAGCGTTCTATCCACCACTTTTCAGGTTCTATCCGTCACTTTGAGAGTTCTATCCGTCACTTTTCAGGCTCTATCCGTCTCTTTGCTATTTTTCACCTTTATATTGGAGAATCCTCTCACTTGAGAGACCTACCTTCGATTTTAGCGTTCTATCCTTCGCTTTGAGCGGGCTATCCACCACTTTTCAGGTTCTATCCGTCACTTTGAGAGTTTTATCCGTCTCTTTTCACTTTCTATCCGTCTCTTTGCTATTTTGCACCATTACATTGGAGAATCCTCTCACTTGATGAGACCTACCTTCGATTTTAGCATTCTATCCATCCCTCTGAGAGTGATATCCGTCACTTCGCATGTTCTATCCACCGCTTTGCTATTGCATGTCATTAATCTGAACTCGCCCTCCCCTCTACACCCACCCAAACAAAAAAAGAGGCTGGGACAGAACTAGCTGATATTCAAGATAAAAGGGAAATCGATGCTGTTCGATTTCCCTTTTTGC
>NZ_JBWKZL010000023.1:0-25456 GCF_059424475.1 Lysinibacillus sp. GW247-5R2A
TGTTCATTTGTAAATTTCGTCATAAAAAAACTACACCTCCAATTGTTAGTTGTGTCTAACAATTGGGGTGCAGTTCACATCGTGAGCGTTTTTTTAATTTCCAAGTACTTTATCTAAATACGCAACAATAGATTCTTTACCATTTACATGTGCTTCTTGCGCACGTTTTTCATCTTTAAGTATCTTTTCCTCTGCAGCTTCAATCACTTTTTCAGCATCTTGCTGTGGTACAACAATGACACCATCCACATCTCCAATTATATAGTCGCCTGGGTGAACTGTTACTCCTCCAATGGCAATGGATACATTTACTTTGCCACCACCATTTTTATTACCAGCAGCCACTGTAGTACCTAAAGCGAATACAGGGAAATCCAACTCACGAATAGCGGCAATATCACGAATTACACCGTCAACTACAAAGCCTTGTACACCAATACCTTTTGCTAAGGACACCACAAAATCTCCTGCTACCGCTCGATTGGTGTTTCCTTTTGCATCAATAACCAAAATATCACCTTCATTGGCCACTCGAATAGCCTCCAATACTGCACCATTTTCACCATCTGGTAATCGTACAGTTACCGCACGCCCAGCAATTTTAAAATGATTGGCTAGCGGTTTAATCGTACTACACAAATTCGTATGTCCACCTGTCGCATCTGAAATAGCTGTTGTTGGTAGATGCTGAAAACTTACTTCCACTTTTGTCATCCATAACACCCCTATTATGATTAATGAACGTCTTACACAAATATTGTAATGAAAAAACTTATACTATTTCAATATATCTACTAAAATATTGTAAATTAGTCCACCATCTAGTCTACAGATGGGGCTATACGGAACGTTAAATAATGTCAATAAATTGCTTGGACTGCTCGTCTAAAGCTTCAGCCGCAGATGCAATTTCATTAAAATCTTTAGTTGTAATAGTAATCTGTTCATTAGTTTTTTCTACTTTTTCAGCTATCTTTGTAATACTATCTGTCACTTGATTAATTTCCCGCTCTATCCCCTCTACATGATCCTTAACCTCTGAAATGGATTGCTCTACCCTGACAGAAAGCTTCCGCACTTCTTTCGCCACTACATCAAAGCCTCGGCCATACTCCCCAGCTCGCGCAGCTTCAATAGCTGCATTTAAAGCTAATAAATTTGTTTGGGAAGCAATCTCTTGAATGGTTTTCACAATCCCTTTAATGGAAACTGCTTGATTTTTTAGCTGTGCCAGATTGCTAACATTTTCTTTTGACTCCTGAGAAACCACTTGAATGGTGCTCAGTAATTCTTGACTATTTTGAATACCAGCCTCTGAGCGTTGATGAAGCTCATTAGACATTTTCTTCAATTGATCGGCTACATTTGTTATTTCATTTTGGCGTTCCGTAATATTTGTAGCAATTTTTGAAACACCGATTACTTTATTTGTATGGTTGGCGAAAACAGGCATATACGTAGCCTCAAGCCAAATCCTTTGGCCATTTGCATCAATTCTCTCAACTTTGCCCTGATAACTATTTCCTGCTACTAAATTGCGCCAAAATTGTTCATATGCTGGACTGTGAACGAAATGTGGTAAACAAAAATCTTTATGATTCTTTCCTAACATCTCTTGTACTGTATAGCCTAATGTTCTAGCAAACGGTTCATTCACATAGGCTACACTTCGATCCATATCAAAACGTATAATTGCTATATTGCGTTCAATGGCTTGTACTACTAAATCATCGGTTACTTGAGTATCTGCACCTTGCATAATCCACCTCATCCATTTCTATTTTTTACCGTTTATTCTATATTATAAAAAACATGGGCAATGTTCACCCATGTTTTTTTAGTAAACGTACTATTTCCTCTGAAGTAGTTGCTATACGGAAAAAGGACTTCTGTTCAGGTCGTATAAACCCTTCCTCTAGCATTATTTTAAAATGCTGTAAGAGTGCATCATAAAAACCATTCACATTATATAAAATGACAGGTTTATCATGGAGGCCAATTTGTGCCCAAGTAAAAACTTCAAAATATTCGTCTAACGTTCCTGCACCTCCTGGAAGAGCAATAAATGCATCAGCCAGCTCCGCCATTTTAGCCTTCCGAATATGCATAGACTCAACAAAATGAATTTCTGTTAATGAAGCATGAGCCAGTTCCCGCTTTTGTAAATGGGTTGGCATAACACCAATAACCTCTCCACCTGCGGCTAAAACAGCATCTGCTACCTTTCCCATTAACCCCATTTTGGAACCACCGTAAACAACACTATGTCCATGCTTAGCTAATACTGTACCTAGCTCTGTAGCTTTCTCCCCATACACTGGACTTTTACCTATACCAGATCCGCAATACACTGCAATTCTTATAGTAATCCCTCCTATTCAAAAAACGTGAAACAATCGGCTATGTATTGTTTCACGTTCTTTGGTCGTTTTTTTCTCTTCTATTTTCTTAAATGGCTTGTTTGTTTTAGCATATGACTGATACGGCTCACAATTGATTCAATTGCATCCGGATTTTTTAATAAATCATAATCATTAATATCTAAACGTAGAACTGGACAGGAATTAAAATTATTAACCCAGTTTTCATAACGTTCATGCATTTCTATCCAATAATCATTTGGCGTTTGTTGCTCCATTGCGCGCCCTCGTTCTTGTATACGCCCAATAACAGCATCAATCGGTCCCTCTAGATAGACAAGTAAATCTGGATGTGGGAAATACGGTGTCATGACCATAGCATCAAATAAATTTGTGTATGTTTCATAATCTGTTGGGCTCATTGTTCCCTTATCGTAATGCATTTTAGCGAATATCCCAGTATCTTCGTAAATAGAACGGTCTTGTATAAATCCTCCACCATACTCAAAAATACGTTTCTGTTCCTTAAAACGCTCTGCCAAAAAGTAGACCTGTAAATGGAAGCTCCATTTTTCAAAGTCCTCATAAAATTTATCTAGATATGGATTTGTATCTACTTTTTCGAATGATGTACGGAAATTTAATGCTTCTGCTAACGCTTTTGTCATCGTAGACTTTCCTACGCCTACAGTACCGGCAATCGTGATGACCGTTTGTGGAGGAATATCGTATTTCTCTCTTAAATTCATTATTGCAAACTCCTTTTTTGTAACGTATCCTTTATAATTTTTAAAACATAATTTAAATCGTCTGGATTTTTAACAAAATCGAGCTGATCTCCATTAAATCGAATAACTGGTATTTCAGGATGCATTTTCTCAAAATGTTCGATAAAAGAATGATAATCGGTTACGAGCTGCTCCATATAATCGCGTGATATCATTTTTTCAAAATCTCGTCCACGCATGGCAATTCGTTTCATCAATGTTTCAACGCTTGCATGTAAATAAACAACTACATTAGGAACAGGCATGTCTTTTGTTAATATTTGATATATTTCCTCATACTTTTCGTATTCGGTAGATGCCAGTGTACGCTTCGCAAATATTAAATTTTTAAAAATATGATAATCTGCTACAACTGGCTTGGCATGAGCAAATCGGAATTTTTTAATGTCCGTTAATTGCTTATAGCGATTACAAAGGAAGAACATTTCCGTTTGGAAACTCCACTCCTCAATGTTTTCATAAAACTTATTTAAAAAAGGGTTTTCGTCTACAATTTCTTTTAATAGATGGTAATTAAATGTCGCCGCTATCTCTTTCGATAAAGAGGTTTTACCAACACCAATCGGACCTTCTACCGTAACAAATGGAACCGTCACCAGAAGCTCCTCCTTTTGTTCTATGGATTCGATCATTGTGTTCTACATAAATGAGTCAGTACCTTTCATTTTATCATAGTGAGAAAATGAAAAACAGAATCAACCTATTATTCTAGAAAATTATGCAGGAGATTTCCCTCTGTATAAATAGAAAAAAAGCATTGAGAATATGCATCCCAATGCCTTTTCATCTTTACAATTTTACTCGCTGTAAACGTAGAGCATTTAATACAACCGATACAGAACTAAAAGCCATTGCCGCACCTGCCACCCACGGAGCAAGCAGACCAATTGCAGCAATCGGAATACCTAATGTATTGTAAGCAAATGCCCAAAACAGATTTTGTTTAATATTACGCATTGTTTTTCTACTCATAAGAATGGCATCCGCAATACTATTTAAATCACCACGGATTAACGTAATATCTGCTGCTTCCATCGCGACATCTGTCCCTGTACCAATGGCCATACCAATATTGGCCGTTGCCAGCGCAGGGGCATCATTAATACCGTCGCCAACCATTGCTACATTTTTACCTTGGGCTTGAAGTTTTTTCACCTCATCTGCTTTTCCTTCAGGTAATACTTCCGCAATTACTTGGTTCACGCCTACCTCTGTGCCTATTGCCTGGGCTGTACGTTCATTATCACCCGTCATCATGATGACTGTAATGCCCATATTTTGCAAACGATGAATGGCCTCCTTAGACGTATCTTTTACTGTATCAGCAACAGCTACTACCCCCGCATATTGGCCATTTATTGCGGCCAACATCGCTGTTTTGCCGTTTCGCTCTAATTGCTCCATTGTTGGTAAAATATCATCTAGCTGAATGCCGTACTGTTGCATTAATTTTCGTGTACCAATGACAACACCTTGACCTGAGACCGTTGCTTGCACACCATAACCTGGAATAGCCTCAAAGAATTGAACTTCCCCTAAAGCAATCCCACGCTCTTCTATACCATAAACAATTGCCTCTGCAAGTGGATGCTCCGACTGTTTCTCAGCCGCACCAATTATTGATAAAAAGCGTGCTTCCTCTTGGTCTGGCGCTAAAAGAACATCCGTTAGTACTGGCTTACCATGTGTCACTGTCCCTGTTTTATCTACAACGACCGTATCAATATTTTGTGTTTGTTCTAAATGCTCGCCACCTTTGAATAAAATGCCAAATTCAGCGGCGCGACCCGAACCGGCCATGATAGAGGTCGGTGTGGCTAAACCAAGTGCACATGGACAAGCAATCACAAGTACTGCAATTAAGACCTCTAAAGCAGGCGTAAATTCTCCTGGACGTACCCAAATAATCCACACGATAAATGTCACAATCGCAATGCCCACAACAATTGGTACAAAAACTCCTGAGATCTGATCGGCTAAACGTTGAATCGGTGCTTTTGATCCTTGAGCATCCTCTACCACCTTAATAATTTGTGCTAGTGCCGTATCACGGCCAACCTTTGTCGCTGTCATTTTTATAAAACCATTTTTATTAATAGTTGAACCAAATAATGAATCACCCTGCTTTTTATCGACTGGTAAACTCTCCCCTGTCAACATGGACTCATCAACAGCTGTTGTTCCCTCTAAAACTTCTCCGTCAACGGGGATCTTTTCACCTGGTTTAACTAGGATGATATCACCAATCATCACTTCTTCTAAAGGCACTTCCATCTCTAGACCGTCACGTTCAACAATGGCTGTTTTGGCTTGAAGTCCCATCAGTTTTTTTATCGCCTCAGATGAACGCCCTTTTGCTTTTGCCTCAAATAATTTACCTAATAAAATTAATGTAATTAATACAGCGCTTGTTTCAAAATAGAGATGCGGGCCATGATGTGATCCTATCGTCACGATTGCTTGATAAACACTATAGAAATAAGCCGCTGATGTCCCCATCACAACGAGTACATCCATATTTGCACTGCCATTTCGTAATGCCTTATATGCCCCTACATAAAACTGCTTACCAATTATAAATTGTACGGGTGTAGCCAACACCATTTGAACCCATGGATTCATAAGGAATTCTGGCACATATAAAAACGATGTAAATGAAAAATGTCCAACCATCGTCCAAAGCAGTGGTAGGGATAGAATAGCTGATAAAATAAATTTTTGTTGTTGCTGCTTAATAGCCTTTTCTCGATGATCCTCTGTTTCCTGCTCATCTGCTTTTTGATGGGCGCCATATCCTAACTTCTCAACCTTACCGATAATATCTGCGATGTTCACCTCTGATGGGTTAAACTCAATCATTGCTTTTTCAAGAGCTAAGTTGACATTGGCAGATGATACGCCGCTCATTTTATTTAATCCTTTTTCTATTCGAGTAGCACAAGCCGCACATGTCATTCCTGTAATATCAAGTTCAGTTTTTTGTTTAACTACTCCATAGCCAAGCGCTTCTATCTTTTTTTCAAAATCTGCTTCACTTAGCTTTGCTGGATCGTACTTAATAGATGATTTTTCAAGCGCTAAATTAACTGTTGCTTGTTCTACTCCATCCATTTTATTTAACCCTTTTTCTATTCGAGTGGCACAGGCCGCACATGTCATCCCTGTTATTTGCAAATTAGCTTCCTTATGATCAGAACTCATTTACCTTTCACCTCTCCTTATACCGAATGGGGGTATATATTTTTGAAAATAAGAGAGTGCCACAGAAGCACTCTACAAATTTTATTTTACTTCATAGCCTTGATCATCAATTGTCTCTTTAATTTGATCCAGTGATACTTGTGCATCATCAAATGCAACATCAACTAAACCTTCTGCTAAATTTACTTTTACTTGTTCAACACCAGCTAAAGCACCAACGTTTTTTTCAACCGCATTTACACAATGACCACATGACATTCCTTGTACATTTAATGTTACATTTTGCATAATAAATCTCTCCTTTTAATTTATTTATAAACATCTATTTTTTCATTAACTTTTGAATCGTTACTACTAATTCATCTAAAACTGCATCATCGCCCTCCGATAGACGATCCACAACACAACCCTTTAAATGACCTTCTAATAAAATTTTCGCTACACTATTCAAAGCTGACTGTGTCGCAGACAGTTGCGTAATAACATCATCACAATAAACGTCTTTTTCGATCATTCCCTTAATGCCTCGGATTTGACCTTCTATACGGTTTAAACGAGTTGTTAAATCCTTTTTTACACGCTCAGGGTGATGGCTTTTTCGACAAGACGTAGCTCCCTCAGTATGACAAGCATCCTCTTTTACTATGTCCTCCATTCACTACACCTCCTATTTCAGCTTTATCATACTATACCCACGAAGGGTATGCAAGCCGTAAATTTTTTTTTATTCATGATGATGCTCATGAACATTTTTCAATTGACATAATATCGAGCTTTCATGTGGATGGGAAGCCGTTTCTAATTGAATGGTTACATGTTTAATACCCTTATGCTCAAGATTATGTTCAATTTTTCGTAGAATATGCTCACCATCTGCCATTTTTAAGTGCCCATTTACAACTGCATGACAAGACAAAGCATTGGTTCCACTAGTAATTGTCCAGATGTGTAAATCATGGATGCTTTCTATCCCATCGGTTTGTTCAATTAATTGAATTATCTCCTGAACATCGACATTTGAAGGTGTTCCTTCCATTAAGACATGAATAGCGGATTTTGTAACATAGTAGCCACTTCTTATTACTAATAAGGCAACAATAACACTCGCTAGAGGATCAGCCCATCCCCAACCAAAAAACATAATTAGTAAGGCAGCCACAATAGCCCCTACGGAACCTAGCATATCACTCAGTACATGTAAAAAAGCCCCACGCATATTTAAATTGTCCTTTGTATCACTACCACGCATCATAATCCATGCAACTAAGATGTTAACCAAAAGACCAATTGTACTAATAATAAGCATACCTGTAGTAGCCACTTCAGGAGGATTTGCAAAACGTTCGATCGCTTCATAGAAAATAAATAATGCAATCCCAATTAATGTAACGCCATTTAATACTGCCGCTAATATTTCAAATCGTTTATATCCATATGTTTTACTATAGCTTGCTGCTTTTTCTCCAAAAACAAACGCAAGTAAGGCAATAGCTAATGAGATGGAATCACTTAACATATGACCGGCATCCGATAATAGAGCCAAACTATTCGTTAAAAAACCACCAATTGCTTCAACAACCATATAACTAGTAATAATAATAAATGATACGATTAACACTTTTTTATTAGCGCCATGTGTATGATCATGGCCATGATCATGATTATGTCCCATCATTAATTCCTCCGTTCTTTAGTTATGTGCAGCATGCTCAATTGCCTGCTTCAATAAATTCATAATGTGATCGTCATCTTTGGAGTAATATAAAGTGGTACCTTCTCGTCTAAATTTCACTAATCGCAAATTTTTTAGAAATCGTAATTGATGAGAAACGGTCGATTGTCCTAAATCTAAAATTTCAGCAATGTCGTTGACGGAATGCTCATCTGCGCATAGTAAATTTAAAATTCGAATTCGTGTCGGGTCACTTAATGCCTTAAAAGTTTGTGACACAACGAATAATGTCTCATCGTCTAAATGCTGACTAGTTTCCACATTCGTTATTTTTATTTGTTCATCCATATTAGTTTACCCCCAATAATTTATATTTATATATGAGCATGTGTTCATATATAAATATAAATGGTTATTTTAGGAATGTCAATACATCATGCGTTGGAGATCTGCAAGAAGTTAAAAGTAGCAATTACCAATTAAGCAGGATAAACTACTTTTAAGGAGAGATATTTAGTGGATATTTTTGAAACAGATCGTCTATTTATGAGACAAGCATTAGAGGAAGCAAAAAAAGCAGCTATACTTGGGGAAGTACCTATAGGGGCTGTCCTTGTTTATGATGGGCAAATTATCGCAAGAGCTCATAACCTACGAGAAACAACACAAAATGCAACAACACATGCTGAATTAATGGTTATTCAAGAGGCTTGTCAAAAAATCAGCAGTTGGCGTCTCGAAAAAACAACACTTTACGTTACGCTTGAACCTTGCCCCATGTGCGCAGGTGCAATCCTACAATCCCGTGTACCTCGTGTCGTTTATGGTGCAAGGGATATGAAAGCGGGCTGTGTAGATTCACTCTATCGTTTATTAAATGATGCTCGCTTTAACCATGAATGCGAAGTATCTGAAGGAATTTTAGCTGATGAATGTGGACAAATCCTAACCGATTTTTTCCGAGCTTTACGTGAACGAAAAAAAGCAGAGAAAAAGGTAAGACAAGCAGCAGCCGCTGAAAAGGAATAGCCGAATGAATAAAAAATGTGAATATAAAAAGTAGGTGTCTTTCATTATGAAGACACCTTTTTTTATATGGCAGCACCAAATTTCTGCATGATAAAACATTGACATACATAATCTCAAAAGGGAGAATATAACTAGTTATAATTTTGATTTATTAGTAAATAAATAGGGGGTTTAATGTTAATGCCTATTTTTGATAGAGTGAAATTTGATGGATTACGCTCACGTGATTGGTTAATTTACAAGCATCCAACTGACAAGCTAGTGCTTGGTACTACACTTATCGTCCAGGAAGGACAAGTAGCCATTTTTGTAAAAGGTGGTCAAATGTGTGATGTTTTCAATGCAGGAACACATGTTTTATCTACGAATAACCTACCGATACTTCATAACATTGTAAATTTAGCATATGGAGGGGAAACTCCCTTCTCAGCAGAGATTTACTTTATTAATCTCACTGTGAAAATGGATTTATATTGGGGAACCACTGATCCTATTCAGTTAATTGATCCAAAATACTTTGTAAAATTGCGTATAAGAGCATTTGGGCAATTAGCTCTACGACTTGATGATTACTTAGTATTCTTTTCAGAAGTGATCGGCTCTATGAATAAAGATGATATTGTTAGCTTCGAAAAAGTACAGGATTACTTTAAAGGTTCTCTTATTACATCTGTAAAAACCGAACTCGCCAATAAAATTATTAATGAGAAAATTTCTGCGTTAGAAATAACGACAGAGCTTCAAAACATTTCAAATAGTTTAAAAGAAAAAGTATCAGAAGAATTTATTAAGTATGGCTTTATAACAGCGCATTTCCATATTCAATCTATTAATTTCCCTGAAGAAGATTTTGAAGAAATTAATGAAATTTTACAGGATAAAGCTAAGTTTGAAATTATGGGAGACAATCGTTATGTTACCCAACGTAGCTTTGATGTTTATGAGTCAGCCGCATCAAATGAAAACGGAGTAGCTGGAATATTTGCAACTGGTGGAGTTGGTTTGAGTGTAGGACAAGGCATGTCATCCATGATGAACCAACAAGTACAGCAACCTGGTCAGCAGCCTACGCATAAGATTTGTCCTTCTTGTCATGGCAGTATTTCTTCTAGCAGTAAGTTTTGCAATTTATGTGGGGAAAATTTAGTGCGAAAGATTATTACATGTCATTCCTGTCACAATGAAAACGAAGAATCTTCAAAATTCTGCAGTACTTGTGGAACTAGTTTACTGAAAGCTGTTTGTTCATGTGGACAAGAAATAGATGTTAATTCTAAGTTTTGTAATAATTGTGGTGCTCAGGTTCATCCCATTTAACAGTTTTAATCATACTAATTTTTCGACTATGTACTTAGAAAACAATTGGAGGTATTAACATGAGCAATATCGAATGTCCACAATGTGGTGCACCTGCTGATATCACATTATCTCAATGTAAATATTGCGGGGAAAAATTCAGTTTCCAAAGCGAACAACCAAGAGTGCAACAACCTGCTTTTCAACAACCAGTACAGCCTGTTTTTCAACAAGCGGTACAGCCTGCCTATCAAGCGCAGCCACAACAAGCTCCTATGTATGATGGTATTGATCCTTCATGGCCTATAAAAAGTAAAGGTTTAGCTGGTTTCCTGGCTATATTTTTTGGCGGTATCGGTATTCATAAATTTTATTTAGGGAAGGTTTTCCAAGGGATTCTTTATTTAATTTTCTGCTGGACTTATATACCTGTCATTATATCTTTTATTGAAGGTATTATTTACTTACTCTCTAGTGAACACAATTTCTCTGTGAAACATCGAGTTCGCACTCGCTAACATTTTATAACAGTAGTTTCTAACAAAAAGAAAAGAAGGTGCCTCCTAATGAGATACCTTCTTTATTATATTTAAGGGAATGGCGATATATATGAAATGTGTCGTAGCAGCGACAGCATCTATATAGATACTTAATGTGTGGCTTGAATCGTTGATTGTCCAAAAACGCATTCGCCTTCGATATATGTAGCGAATGGCTTTACATGCATAAGCTGATCATGCGAAATAGAAAGAATATCATCAGTGAGTACAATAAAATTAGCCTCGTAGCCTTCTTTCAGTTGACCAACATTCTCCATACGAATCATTGACTTAGCATCCGCTGTATACAATTGTAATGCTTCCTCTACAGAGATTCGTTCAGCGGCACCTAGATCGGTCCCATCATAGGCCATACGCGTAACAGCCGCCTGCATCGTGACAAATGGATTTGCCGCTTCTGCCCATGATGTTGCAGGTGCATCTGAGGATAAGGCTGTCGCAATCCCTCGCTGTAAAAATGTTTGAACTCCATACAATGTCTGTGTTTTTTCCAGCCCTAGGTTTTCTAAATAACTTTCAATTTCGCAGAAGAGGAAGATTGGTTGTGGCACAAATCCGATGCCCCATTCAGCAGCTTTTTCTAAAGCACCTGCTGAAGGCATCGCTGCATGTTCGATACGCACAGAAGGCGCATCTTTTAACCACGCTGTTTCCTCATAAAAAGTATCGACAATTAAATCAATAGCTCTGTCCCCCATCGCATGAACTACTAGCTGAATGCCATGTTCTTTTGCTACGGCCGCCGCTGCTAGTAGCTCCTCTTTTGACGTCATAGTAATGCCTCGCTCCTCACCTCCCAAAAATGGCTCGGAAACAAGCGCTGTTCGACCTGAAACACTCCCGTCAGAAAACAACTTAATGCCTCCAATATAAGCGCCTGCTGAACGGTCCAAATTATCCGCTGTTAAAAGCTCATAGTTTTGAACATCCTCCCAAATATAATAAGCGGCAACACGTTGCTTTAAGCCCTTTTCACGAGCTTTACGATATAGGGTTAAATAATCAATAGGCATCATAGTAGCCATTAATTCTGTAATACTTGTCACACCATAGGATGCTAAGGTTTGCGATAGCTTTAGCAGTCTTGTTATGATTTCATCCTCTGATGGCGTAGGTAAATGCTGTAATATGAGGTTCCGTGCATTTTCACGAAGTACACCAGTCGGATCGCCATTTTCATCACGATCAATTTGCCCGCCCTGTGGATCGGGTGTATCTTTTGTAATACCTGCAATGGCTAAGGCTTTACTATTGACCGATATGATATGGCCACAAGTCCGCATAACAATGATAGGAAGCGCCGTGGATGCGCGGTCTAAATCTTCTTTTAGAGGGGCTCTTCTTTCGTTCAGCTTTCCTTCATCATAGCCCCATCCTAAAATCCAACCGCGTTGACTAGCATCATATTTCTCTAGTGCAACAAGCATATCTTCAATTGAATGAATATGTGGAGGTAAACAGGCCACCTGCTCCAAAACATCAGCTAACATAATCGGATGCATATGCGCATCAATAATTCCTGGAATAATGACCTTGCCCTGTCCATCGATGATATCGCCTTGGTAAGCAGGTAAGTTTTCCTCCTGTCCAATCCATAGAATTTTTCCATCTTTCATAACCATGGCTGTTGCCATCTGCTGATTAGTATCTGCTGTATAGATTTTTGCATTTCGAATAATTTTCATCATTTTCCAACTCCTATTTCTTCCATACCGAAAGTTGATTTCTCCGGATTTTCTGCTTTAAGCACTTTATGCAAGAAGGCGCCTAAAATAAAGCCAATAATAGATGGGATGACCCAGGCAAATCCACTCGACTGTAATGGTAAATGAACGATCAACTTCGTCACCCCGGGTATCGTAATTCCATAGCTAGAAAATGTTTCAACCACACTCACTAAAAAGGCAAATAATACGGTTCCTTTATAAGCTCCTGCATTGGGCACAAGACGATCAAATGCTCCAAGCAACACAAGTACGATAATGACTGGATATATAACCAAGAAAATGGGCAATGTAATTTCTACGATGGCACCTACTCCTAACGAACCAATTGTTGCCCCCACTATACACATAATCAACACCCATGTTTTATAGCCAAGCTTTTCTTTCGTTAATTCGTTTAAAAATTGTGATGAGATAACCATGACTCCTATTGCAGATGTTAGACAGGCGAACACAACACAAATAGCCAATAACGCTTTCCCCAAGTCTCCAATCACACGATACGCAATACTTGCTAACAGCTCTGTATCACTACCTGGATTCGTAATGATACCGCTACTTGTGGCACCTAAGTAAAGCAAACCGCCATAAACGGCTATTAAACCTATCGCGGCTATAGCCATTCCTCCGAGTGCGACTTTTTTAGATTGTTTACCCTTATAGCCATAGCTGACAATCGCTGCCAAAAAGATGGGGGCACAAAGAATACCTGTTCCAACATCTCCCGTCTGATAGGCGGCTATAATGGCGTTGGCAAATACATTTTTTGCTTCCGTATGGACCGCCGCCCCGATCGGATCTAATACCCCTTTACCAATGAGAATAATAAGTATGATAACGAGAACTGGCGTCAACCATTTCCCAATTTTATCGATGACATTTGATTGATCCATTGCAAAATAAAAGCAAATGGCAAAGAATGCCAGCACTGACACTAGTAAAGGAGTATTAGGAATAATTTGCGATACACCTAATTCATGTGTGGTCGCTGACATCCTCGGTATTGTGACAACCATTCCGATACAAACCATCATAACCGTGTTAAATGCTTTATAAAACCAATTTCCGATTGGCCTTGTGAGCGCTTCCACTGTTCCCCCAGTGTTATAAATGGCATACACCGCAAGTACAGGTAGAATAACACCTGTTAAGCTAAAGCCCAACAATGCAGAAATCCAAGAGCCCCCTGCACTGTTTCCTATGGACGGTGGAAAAATTAAATTACCTGCGCCAAAAAATATGGCGAATAAGGCTAGCCCGACTATGATCGTATGCTGCATAACTTTAGACATGTCCTCAGCCCCTTTATTACTGATTTACATAAGATTTATCTAAATAATAAAAAATTTTAAAACACGAAAAAAGGAGATAAATTTTTATCCCCTTTTTGTAAAAAAAATTTTACAGCAGCTCATATTTTAAACATTTATATTTTAAGAGTTGACGTGAAATTCCTAGACGACGGGCTGTCTCTGCTAATCGTCCATCCGTTTCTCGTAATTTTTCAGCTATAATAAGTCGCTCGTAGGCCTCTGTTAAATCACGTAAATGACCGGATTGGCTCACTTGCATAAGTAGATGAGCAGGTTGTTGGATATTTTTTTTAATTCTCTCCGGCACATGCTCAACGTGAATTTCATTGCCTGTTAAATTATTGTAGGCTGATTCCAAAGCATTTTTTAGCTCACGTACATTACCAGGCCAATGATAGGCATAAAATAATTGCAATACCTCATCACGATAGCTCACGTTTTTCTGTACAGTATGTTCATTATAAAATTGTATATAAAAATCTAGAATGGCCGGAATGTCTTCCTTTCTCATACGAAGTGGTGGCAAATCAATCTGTAGGACATTTAAACGATAAAATAAATCCTCTCGTAATCTTTTCTCCACTAAAAGTTTATCTACATCCTCATTGACCGTCGTAATATAACGAATATCCAAAGACTCACCATTTAACATATTTATATCCACCGCATGTAACAGTTTTGCCTGTAAGGATGCATTAAGCAAATTAAGATGATCGATGAGTAATGTTCCGCCATTGGCCTCCTGTAATTTCCCACATTTCTCTTCATTTTCTGAGCCATATAGCTGTGTGAAGATATTATCCTCTGTCAATGTTGAGCAATTCAGTGTAATAAATGGTTTTGTATAGCGCTCACTCTCATTGTGAATACCTTGTGCAATAATATCCTTTCCTGTCCCTGTTTCCCCTGTCAATAAAATAGGAGCGTTTTTCTTAGCACTACGGCGTGCCTTATCGAGCAGCTCCTTCATGTCTGCGTTTGTCGTAATAAAATCCTCTAGGCGATACGTCGTGTGATTATCTCGATATAGTTTATGTCCCAGGAAATTATCTAAGTATTTTATTTGCTTGCTTTCATAAAAATGCTTTGAAAATTCAATCGCACCAATGGATTTGCCCTGTTCCATTATTGGATAGGTTGAACTTAGGGATACGTAGCTAAAACCATTCAAGGTTGTTAATTGTTGTTCATAATATAAAATTGGTTGTCCCGTTTGTAATACTTTAAAAACTGTACTCGTTTCAGGTGATAAATTTTGATAATTATCAGTTACAGTACTGTGAAAAAATTCATCTGGTGTTAAGCCGATTTCCATTAATATATTTAAATCTGCTAAATCATAAAATATTGCACAGCCTTTATCGTCAGTAATTAAGACATTGTCGAATTCTTTTAAAGCCTGAGCAAATTGCTGTAAATCCATGAATTTCTCCCCCTTGTCCCCATGAATATTACCCATTATAACGAATTTTCAAAAATTATGAGAGCTATCAATTTTGGAATTGAAAAAAGGCTATTTTAGATTACCGTGTAAAGGTTCATCTAAAATAGCCTTGATCAGTTGTTTATTTTGGGGCAATTACTTCTTTGCCACCCATATATGGTCTTAAAACTTCAGGAATTACTACGCTTCCATCAGCTTGTTGATAGTTTTCTAGTAGAGCGGCAACTGTACGACCAATCGCAAGTCCTGAACCGTTTAATGTGTGGACATATTCTGGTTTTGCATTTGGGTCACGACGGAAGCGAATATTTGCGCGTCGTGCTTGGAAGTCCTCAAAGTTTGAACAAGAAGAAATTTCACGGTACATATTTTGTGCTGGAATCCAAACTTCTAAATCATATTTTTTCGCAGCAGTAAAGCCTAAATCGGCTGTACACATTTTTAATTTACGATATGGTAAGCCTAGTAATTGTAGTACCTTTTCAGCATGACCCGTTAACAGCTCTAACTGCTCATATGACTCCTCAGGTTTTACAAAACGAACTAATTCCACTTTGTTAAATTGGTGCTGACGGATTAAACCACGTGTATCACGACCTGCAGAGCCCGCTTCTGAACGGAAACATGCACTGTATGCAGCAAAACCTTGTGGTAAAGCTTCAGCAGTTAAAATTTCATCACGGTAGAAGTTTGTTACTGGTACTTCCGCTGTTGGAATCATGAAATAATCTGTTTCCTCCAATTTAAATACATCTTCCTCAAACTTAGGTAACTGTCCAGTACCTGTTAAGCTATCGCGATTTACAATCACAGGTGGCAGCATTTCCTCATAGCCATGCTCTTCTGCATGTAAATCCATCATAAATGTCATCAACGCACGTTCTAAGCGGGCCCCAAGACCACGGTAGAATAAGAATCGACTACCAGTTACTTTGGCACCACGTTCGAAGTCCACAATTTTTAGATCTGTAGCTAAATCCCAGTGTGCTTTAATATCAAAATCAAATGCCGGAATTTCACCCCATGTATATTCCTCAACATTGTCATCTTCTGTCGTACCCACTGGTACAGATTCATGAGGAACGTTCGGCAGGCGCATCATCATATCTTTAAAGCGATCTTCCACCTCATTTAATTGAATATCAAGTTCTTTAATTTCATCGCCCACTTGACGCATACGAGCAATCACTTCATCTGCATTTTCTTTGTTGCGCTTCATAACAGAAATTTGCTCAGATACTTTATTTCGTTCTGCCTTCAGTTCTTCCGTTTTAGCAATTAGCTCACGACGCTTTGCATCTAAATTTTCAAAGTCATCTAAATTCCCTAAATCTTCATTACGTGTTAATAGCATCTCTTTAATTTCGGCGAAATTATCGCGCACGCGTTTAATATCTAACATCGATCATACCTCCAGTAGTTTCTTAATGATGGGGAATTGTTGCATCTTGTTTCTTTAGCTTGATTCAGTGGTCATTTGAACATCAATAGATAGACCTGTAGAGGGGCAGCATTTGGCTGAATCAAGAAAAACACAAAAAAGCCCCCATCCCATAAAGGGACGAGAGCTACCCGCGTTGCCACCCTAATTGATTAGACACAATGTCTAATCCACTTATTTTATAACGGCATTCCAGCCGGCAGCAGCCTACTTCATTGACTTCGACTGTGCAACTCCAGGACGGATTCACAAGTGCCTTTATCAGCTTCCACCAACCGCTGACTCTCTAAAAAAAACGTGCTTGCTACTACTTCCCATCATCGTGTTCAGTTAATTAAATTTTAACCATACTGTACTATATGAAAACAAATTTTGCAAGTCATACCATAGATGCTACAAAATATTCAAGAATACGTGTGTCTGATGTTAATTCGGGATGAAATGAACAACCTAATAAATGTCCATCCCGTGCTAAAATAATTTTACCTTCATGCTCTGCGAGAATTTCAACATCTTTTCCAACTGTCTCCATATGAGGTGCCCGAATAAAAACTGCTGGAATTGCCTCACCTATTTTAAGGATATCGAGCTTTACTTCAAAGCTGTCAACCTGGCGTCCATATGAATTTCTCGCAACTGTCACATCCATAACTGCTAAATGTGGTTCATCATTTATTAAAGTATTGGCCATTAAAATTAATCCTGCACATGTCCCAAACATGGGCAAGCCATGTTGCGCTAGCTCTCGTATAGGCTCTAATAGGTCAGAACGATACAATAGCTTTCTCATAGTCGTGCTCTCGCCACCAGGTAATACAAGTCCATCTAGTTCTATCAAATCCTGCTTCTGTTTTACTTCAACAGCTTCACAGCCAAGGTTTTCTAGCATATGAACATGCTCTCGTACCGCCCCTTGTAAGGCTAAAACGCCAATTCGTTTCATCCTACCAGCCTCGCTCTTGCATGCGCTCATGTTGTCCAAGTTGGGCAATATCAATACCCTTCATTGGTACGCCGAGTTCCTTTGATAGCTCAGCAATGAGCTTATAATCCTTGTAATGCGTTGTTGCTTCCACAATCGCATGTGCAAATTTTTCAGGATTATCGGATTTGAAGATACCCGAACCAACAAAAACACCATCAGCCCCAAGCTCCATCATTAAAGCCGCATCAGCCGGTGTAGCCACACCTCCGGCTGCAAAGTTAACAACTGGTAAACGACCAAGATGTTTGATCTCTCTTAATAATTCAAAAGGGGCTCCTAGTAATTTTGCCTCTGTCATTAATTCATCCTCTGTCATACCTACTACTTTACGAACTTGGGCATTTACTTTACGAATATGTCGAACTGCTTCCACTATATTCCCTGTTCCTGGTTCACCTTTTGTTCGTAGCATAGCTGCTCCTTCACCAATACGACGGGTTGCTTCGCCTAGATCACGACAGCCACACACAAATGGTACGGTATAATCACTTTTTAATAAGTGATACTCTTCATCTGCTGGTGTGAGCACTTCACTTTCATCAATATAATCAACCCCCATTGCTTCTAAAACGCGAGCTTCTACAATATGACCAATACGAGCTTTTGCCATCACAGGAATGGAGACTGCTCCTAGTACTTCCTCTACAATACGAGGATCTGCCATACGAGCAACACCTCCTGCTTTGCGGATATCGGAAGGTACTCTTTCTAATGCCATTACTGCTACTGCGCCTGCCGCCTCTGCAATTTTCGCTTGCTCAGCATTAATCACATCCATAATGACGCCGCCTTTTTGCATCTCAGCCATACCACGCTTCACCAAATTTGTACCTGTCTGTTTCATTGTCTAACCTCCACCTTTATGATGAAATTTAGTATAATAGAAATTGACCATATAAAAATATCCAGTTTTTTAAAAATTCATAGGGTCAGGGGGTTTTTAGCATATGGATATGCTTTTATTTCAGCTTGAACGGAATGGCGATAAACCGCTATATGATCAGCTTTACAACGGCATTAAAGAGGCTATCATTTCCAAAAAAATAGCAGTAGGTGAAAAATTACCATCAAAAAGAAAATTAGCCGATTTTTTGAATATTTCTCAAACAACGATTGAAATTGCCTATGCACAGCTTCTTGCAGAAGGCTATATTATGTCCAAATCTCGGGTAGGTTATTTTATAGAAGAAATAGATGAACTACCCTATATCCAGCAGGACACGGTCATCCCATTCAATGAGCAGCCTAAAAAAAAATCATACAAAATAGATTTTAATCCTGGTTCTATTGATATCGATGCTTTCCCATTTCAGATCTGGAGAAAATATGCAAAGGAGCTGTTTGATGAAACCTCAAAGAAATTATTATTAACAGGGGAACCTCAAGGGGAGCTTTCTTTGCGAACTGAAATTGCGAATTATTTATATCAATCACGTGGAGTCGTCTGCAACCCAGAGCAAATTGTCGTTGGCTCTGGTACGGAGCAGCTTCTGCCTATGATTTTACGTCTTTTTAGTGATGATACATGCTTTGCATTGGAAAACCCAGGGTATCCGGCTGTGCATCGTATGTTCTCTCAGCATAAACGAAAAGTTTATCCTATTGCCGTCGACGAGGAAGGAATCATCATTCAAGAGCTAGAGCAAACACAAGCTAATGTTGTTTATATTACACCATCACATCAATTTCCTACTGGTGCAGTATTATCAGCTACTAGACGTGCACAGGCTTTAAATTGGGCGACACAAAGCTCATCTCGTTATATCATTGAAGATGATTATGATTCGGAATTTCGTTATACTGGAAAACCAATTCCTGCTCTACATGCTCTCGATAGAAACGATAAGGTCATTTATATGAGCACTTTTACAAAATCGTTAATGCCTTCTTTGCGCGTGGCCTATTTTGTACTTCCGCCTCAATTACTTGCTACATATAATGATGTCTTTAATTACTATTCATCAACCGTTCCTCGGTTTGATCAACATATTGTTGCAAATTTTATGCATGATGGTCATTTTGCCAAACATCTTAATCGGATGCGTAAAGTTTATCGTAAAAAACATGATAAGCTTACTTCTATTTTAGAAAAATATTCATCCTCCATTAACATTACAGGTGAGCAAGCAGGAATGCATATCTTATTAGACGTTAAGCATAAGTTGCCGGAAAAACAATTACAACAACTTGCCTTCCAAGCAGGGATAGGTATTTATCCGTTATCTGATTATCGACTAGATTACGTTGAATCCCCGCAAGCACAATTTTTACTTGGCTTTGGGGGTATTCCTGTTCATGTAATTGAACAATCGATCGAACAATTAATGGATTGTTGGGGAATACAAAAAAATCACCCCTCTACTACAACCAAGTAGTAGAGGGGTGACCCCCATTAGGATTCAATGAGTTGAATATGATAATGCTCAAACCAAGTATGAATTTGCCCTAGATATGCTAAAAGTTGAGGTCCCGCCATTAATTGTCCATACCATGGAATTTTGAAAGAGCTGCCTCCCGATTCTATTAGTTCCATAAGTTTTTTGTGCTCAAATAATTCATGTAAGATAGAGTTCTTATCGTTAAGAATTTCTCTTAACCATATTTGCACACCTGCTGTATAAACTGGATGATATGTTTTAGGATATGGATTTTTTTTACGATACAATACTTCATCAGGCAATAAATGTGCCATGGACTTTCGAAGCAACCCCTTTTCTATACCCTCTAAATCCTTCATTTCCCAAGGAATATTCCATGCATATTCTACAAGGCGATGATCCGCAAAAGGAACCCGCACCTCTAAGCTAGCTCCCATACTCATACGATCTTTCCGCTCTAGTAATGTCTGCATAAACCACTGTATATTTAAATAAAACATTTCACGATGTTTTACTTCTGCCGGACTTTCGCCATCTAGCAACGGGACTTCCGCAATCGTTTGTCTATATAGTTGTTGTGCATAGGATTCAATTTTTAATTTTTTATCCCACTTCTCTTGGAGTAATGCATTTCTTTCAGCCAATGATCGAATCCAAGGAAAACCGGTAGTTTTTTCTTTAAACCATGGATATCCACCAAAAATTTCATCTGCACATTCGCCTGATAGTGCTACAGTAAAGTCTCTTTTAATTTCTCGACAAAACCATAGTAACGAAGAATCTACATCTGCCATACCTGGTGAATCTCTAACTATAACCGATTCTACTAGTAAATCAATCAGCTGTTGCTGGGTTATTTCCTCTGCGTGATGTGTCGTCTTAAAAGTATCAGTCATTTTTTGAATCCAATACGTATCTGTTGAAGTTTGAAATGCATGAGGGTTGAAAAAACGTTCATTATCCTCATAATCGATTGAATACGTATGCAATTTATTGTTTTGTTGTTGGAATCTATCTGCAGCAATTCCTGTAATAATACTAGAATCAAGACCTCCTGATAGAAATGTACAGATCGGTACATCCGAAACAAGCTGTCGTTCAATAGCATCCGTTAACAGCAAACGAACATGCTCAATCGTTTCTTCCAATGATTCTTCATGCTTGCGGCTTTGTAGCTGCCAATATTGCCACTTTCTTAAACCTTCTCTAGAGAAGCGCATTGCATAACCTGGTCGTAACTCCTCAATATTTTGAAAAAGAGTCTTACCAGGAGCTCTAGAGGGGCCAACAGCCATCATACTTGCTAATCCCTCCGTATTAATAGTAGCTTCAACCATTGGATGTGCCAGTAAGGCCTTTACTTCCGATGCAAAAAGAATCCCTCCCTGTTGCTCTGTAAAATAAAGGGGCTTCACACCTAATCGATCCCTGCATAATAAAAGAGATTGCGCCTGTTCATCCCAAATACCAAAGGCAAAAATACCGTTTAGAAAGTCTACACATTGCTCTTTCCATTCAATATAAGCGGTCAATAGTACTTCGGTATCTGAATGTGTTGTGAAAGTATGACCTCTTTTCTGTAGCTCTTTACGCAGCTCTTCCGTATTATAAAGTTCGCCATTATATGTAATGACATAGTTTACCCCATCATGTATTTTTTTCATCGGCTGCTTGCCACCTATTAAATCGATAACCGCTAACCGTCGATGGCCAAATGCAATATGCTCACTACACCAAATATTTTCATCATCTGGCCCTCTCTTGTTTAATGTTCGTGTCATTGCTTGCAAAACTTTTTCACTTGTCTTTAAATCCTGTTGAAAACTAGCCCATCCAGTAATGCCACACATTTAGCCACATCCTTTCGCCTATTAGCCTATGCTATTCGGGTTAAAAATGTGAAAAAGCACATGAATGTTTGTTATCATTCATGTGCTCTTTAATTAATGATTAGAATAGGCCTCCAACGAAGTCAGAAATCCCACTCCATAAATTGCCGAAGAAGTTCCCAACACCTTGGAAGAACAATGAGATACCGCTAGCACGCTCTACAGCCCCTGTAGTAACTATATCGGATGAAATATCCTTACCATCGATAAAGCCGTAATCTGTGCCCTCTGTGCGCTCAATAACGACCTTCCCTACAACAGTATCTTTCTTAACGCCTGCCTCAAGGCTCTTTTTATCTAAAACCAATTTAGGTTTATAGAGATCTTTATCAGAAGACTTGATCATAAACGAAATAGGTTCTTTTACAGCAATCTCTACTTTGTCTTCTTTACCTTTTGTCACTTTTACTGTTTTTTGATCTTTAAACGTATAATTTGCTGGTAAAATTTCTTGTTTTGAGAATTGTGAAAAACCATAGTTAAACAATTTTGCTGTTGCATCAAAACGAGCTTTATATGACCCTTGTCCACTTGCATCAACAGCCTTCATGACCACTGCAATTAATCGAGTACCATTGCGTTCTGCAGTACCAGTGAAGCAATGGCCTGCAAAGTTTGTAGTACCTGTTTTTAATCCATCTACACCTTGATATTCAAAAACTAACCCTGGTAACATAAAGTTCCAGTTAGACATTTCAATGGCATCCTCTGTACCTTCACGGAACGTCTTTTTAGTAATTTGAGAAGTTTCTAATACCTTTGGGTGATCTTTTAATAGATGATAGGCAAGTTTTGCCACATATTTTGCAGGCATCACGTTCTCATCTTCTGGTCCTGTCCCAGCTGGTTGCATCCCAAAAAGATCAGCGTTATTTAGACCTGTAGCATTGACAAACTTATAACCCTCTAGGCCTAGTTCTTCTGCTTTTTTGTTCATTAATTTCAAAAATTCAGTCTCTGTTCCAGCAATTGTTTCAGCTATAGCAACAGTTGCAGCATTCGCTGAATAAATAGCCATTGCCTCGTACAATTCTCGAATCGTGTAAGAACCATCACGACGTAAAGGTACATTACTTAATGCACGATTTTGAGACATACGATACGTATAATCGGTTACGTGGTATTCTTGATCCCATTTAACTGTCCCTGCATCAATAGCGTCCAATAACAGGTATTCAGTCATCATTTTTGTCATACTTGCAATACCTAGTGAAGTATCTGCATTTTGTTCATATAAAATTTTTCCTGAATCTGCGTCAATTAAAATTGCAGCATCCACTGTTAGTCCTAAATCCGTCTCTGCACTTGCCTTTGCAGGAATTCCTGCAAAAATACCAATTAATAAAACGGGAATTAGGAGTAAGCGTAATACGGTGTTCATTTTCTTTTTCACCTTGAAAGCCCTCCAAAAAATAATCTTGTCCTCGACATTTTATCATAGATATCAACATACGTGTTGACTCTCTACCATAAAAAAATGCTCTCGCGCCATCTTTGTAGACGATGCGAAAGCATAAAAGTTGCAAGTAATATATTACATGGAATAGTTTGGTGACTCTTTTGTAATCTGCACATCATGCGGATGTGATTCACGAAGACCTGCACCAGTCATTTTAACAAATTGTGCATGATCTCGTAAATACTCAAGATGTGGTGCTCCACAATAACCCATACCAGCTCGGATACCACCAATCAGTTGATAGATTGTATCAGCTAATGGTCCTTTATAAGGAAGGCGACCTTCAATACCCTCAGGCACTAATTTTTTCGCATCCTCTTGGAAGTAACGATCTTTTGAGCCTTTTTCCATTGCTCCGATAGATCCCATACCGCGGTATACTTTGAAGCGACGACCTTGGAAGATTTCTGTCTCTCCTGGAGATTCAGAAGTACCTGCAAGAAGTGATCCTAGCATTACAACATTTCCACCAGCTGCTAAAGCTTTCACAATATCGCCAGAGTATTTAATACCACCATCGGCAATAATTGTTTTACCAAGCTCACGAGCTACTGTAGCACAATCATATACTGCTGTAATTTGCGGTACACCTACGCCAGCCACAACACGTGTAGTACAAATTGAGCCCGGGCCAATTCCTACTTTAACAACATCTGCACCAGCCTCGAATAATGCACGTGAACCTTCTGCAGTAGCTACGTTACCAGCAATGATTTCTAGTTCTGGGTAAGTTTCACGGATGGAACGGATTGTCTGTAATACACCTTCTGAATGTCCGTGTGCTGTATCGATTACTACAATATCAACTTGTGCTTCTACAAGCTTCTCGATACGTACCATTGTATCCTTCGATACACCTACTGCTGCACCTACAAGTAAGCGACCATGTGTATCTTTAGCAGCATTGGGGAATTCAATAACTTTCTCGATATCTTTGATTGTGATAAGTCCAGTTAAACGACCTTCTTCATCAACGATCGGAAGTTTTTCGATTTTATATTGTTGAAGAATTTTTTCTGCATCCTCTAGAGTCGTTCCAACAGGAGCTGTAATTAAATCTTCTTTCGTCATAACATCTTCAATTTTTAAAGAGTAGTCAGAGATAAAACGTAAATCACGGTTTGTAATGATCCCTACTAGCTTTTGGTTTTCCATACTGTCAACAATAGGTACACCAGAGATTCGGTATTTACCCATTAAATGCTCAGCATCGAAAACTTGATGAGTTGGAGTTAAGAAGAATGGGTTTGTAATAACACCATTTTCAGAACGTTTTACTTTTTCTACTTGTTCAGCCTGTTCGTCAATACCCATGTTTTTATGGATAATACCGATTCCGCCTTGTCGTGCCATAGCAATAGCCATTTTAGACTCTGTAACTGTATCCATACCTGCGCTGATCATTGGAATGTTTAATTTAATCTTTGGTGTTAATTGAATAGATAAATCAACATCTTTCGGTAATACTTCGGAATGAGCTGGTACTAATAATACATCATCAAAAGTTAAACCTTCTTTGGCAAATTTAGTCTCCCACATTTTCGTAACGTCCTCCTATAGTTAAAAGAATATTAATTGTAAGATTAACAACGTGGACTGCTACTGTCAAGAAACTTATAAAAGAAAGACAATTCAGACTTTTAATCATAGCAAATTTTAATTGAAAATCCAAATAAATTGCTAAATAAAAAACTACTAGCGACTATCATATAGTTATATGAAATCCTACAATTAAATCTTTTTTAATAATTGATTTTTGTATAAAATCCTGTAATTTATGAAGTATCTCCTTAAGATAATAAAATAAAAAAACAGCCAGCACACAGCTGACTGCCTTTATTTGCCTAGCGACGTCCTACTCTCACAGGGGGAAGCCCCCAACTACCATCGGCGCTAAAGAGCTTAACTTCCGTGTTC
>NZ_JBWKZL010000024.1:0-21461 GCF_059424475.1 Lysinibacillus sp. GW247-5R2A
AAAGCGTGTGAAATTTTACTGACGGTAAAATTTCACACGCTTTTTAATTTAGAGGTGGGTTTTGTCCCAGCCTCTTTATTCTTTATTATTAATCGAATAGAGTACTTACAGATTTGTTTTCGTACACGCGAGAAATTGCATCAGCCATTAATTTAGCTACAGAAAGCTCTGTAATTTTTGGAGATTTTTTATCTTCCGCAAGCTGTATTGTATTTGTCACGACTAATTCTTTAATAGAAGATTTTTCGATACGCTCAATTGCTGGGCCAGATAGTACAGGGTGAGAACAGCAAGCATAAACTTCTTTTGCACCCGCTGCACGTAATGCATCTGCACCTATCGTAATTGTACCTGCAGTGTCAATAATATCATCAATCAAGATTGCCACTTTACCATCAACATTACCCACAATGTTCATAACTTCCGCAACATTTGGTTTTGGACGTCGCTTGTCAATAATTGCAATTGGTGCTTTTAAACGTTCCGCCATTTTACGAGCACGTGTTACCCCACCATGGTCTGGTGAAACAACAACGATTTGATCTTCTGGAATACCTTTAGATTTAAAGTAATCTGATAATAACGGTACTGCCATTAAGTGGTCGATTAAGATATCGAAGAAACCTTGAATTTGAGGTGCATGTAAATCTAATACGATCACTCGTGTTGCACCAGCTGTTTCAAGTAGGTTTGCCACTAATTTAGCTGTAATTGGTTCGCGCGCTTTTGCTTTACGATCTTGGCGTGCATAACCATAATAAGGCATTACGACGTTTACTGTACGAGCAGATGCACGTTTAACTGCATCTACCATAATTAAAAGCTCCATTAAATGTTCGTTTACTGGTGCAGAAGTTGACTGCACGATAAACACATCACAACCACGAATACTTTCTTCAATGCTAATTTGAACTTCTCCATCGCTGAAGTGCTTAACAGAAGATTTCCCTAATTCTACACCCATTTCTTGCGCAATTTCTTGAGCTAACGGGTTATTTGAATTTAGAGAAAATATTTTTAATTGTGAGTTTGCATAATGATACGGCATGATGGCCTCCTGTTTAGTTGATAATTATTTTAAATTTAATTTGCTTACATAATTAGGTTTGTTTTCTTGTCTTGCACGAGCAATAGCAAGTGCATCTTCAGGTACTTCTTTTGTAATTGTAGAACCTGCTGCAATAAATGAACCTTTTCCAACTTTCACTGGCGCTACTAAGTTAGTATTACATCCTACAAATACATCATCTTCAATAATTGTTTTGTACTTATTTTTTCCATCATAGTTAACTGTAATGGAACCACAGCCAACATTGACGTTACTGCCAATTTCAGCGTCACCAATATAGCTTAAATGCGATACTTTTGTGTCATTACCTAGCTTGCTTTTCTTCACTTCTACAAAGTTACCAATTTTCACATGGCTACCGATGTCTGAAAGTGGTCGAATATGAGCAAATGGTCCAACGGCTACATCTTCCGCAATAGCGCTTTCACGCACAACAGAAGAATGCACCGTTGTACGATCTCCAATTTGGCTATCTGCAATTTGAGTATTTGGACCAATATGGCAATCTTCTCCGATTACAGTGGCTCCTTCTATCATACAACCAGGTTGAATGACAGTATCACTTCCAATAATAGCTTCCGCGCTAATATATGTCGTTTCAGGGTGAATAATTGTCACACCATTACGCATATGCTTTTCATTAATTCTTGCACGCATTAATGTCTCTGCCTGTGATAAAGCAACACGGTCATTGACACCAAGCGTTTCTTCAAAATCATCTGTCACATATGCTTCTACAATATCACCTTGCTTTTGTAGAATTTCAATAACATCTGGTAAATAGTATTCACCTTGAGCGTTGTCATTTTTCACTAATTTTAATGTTTCAAATAACAACTTGTTATCAAAGCAATATGTGCCCGTGTTTATTTCTTTTACTAATTGCTGTGCTGCTGAAGCATCCTTTTGTTCAACAATTTGCTCTACTTGCCCATTCTCGCTACGTAAAATACGACCATAGCCAGTTGGATTTTCCGCAATTGCAGTTAAAATTGTTGCTTTAGCATTCTTTGCCTGATGATGCTCAAATAGAGCCTGCATAGTTTCGGGACGAATTAGCGGTGTGTCACCACAAACAACTAAAGTTGTTCCTTCTTCATTCCCTAGAATTCCCTCAGCTTGTTGAACAGCATGTGCTGTCCCTAACTGTTCGGCTTGAAGAACATACTCACTTTTATCTCCAAGCTGATGTTGCACTTTTTCTGCACCGTGTCCAACAACCGTTACAATGCGATTCACATCTAACGTTTGAATATGATCCACCACATGTTGTACCATCGGTTTCCCACAAACTGGATGGAGCACTTTATATAATTTGGACTTCATACGTGTACCTTGACCTGCAGCCAAAATGACAGCAAAAATATTGCTCATCTGTAAGTCCTCCAATACGCTCATTTTCTCTTATGACTATATAGCATAATTCATCTATTTTCAAGGCATGTAGAGTTGACAAAAAGATGAATTCCAAAAACCACTGCACCTTCTGCTCGAATGTCATGAAGTATATCCTAAAACTGCTGGTTTTCTCTTTTTATCAAAATAAAAAGAACTCTTCAAATATGAAGAGTTCTTAAAATTTCTGACTAATAAAATTAACGTTAAATTGCAACTACTTCTTAAATAGTTAGTTATTCCCTTTTAACTATACACCAATGCCCTCTAACTCTACTTCTTCACCCGTCTCTTCTAATTCACTAGAATTGTGATAGGCGTTTAAAATAATCTCTTGAATTTTATTTCGAGTGTCCGAATTAATCGGATGAGCGATGTCCCTAAATTCACCATCTGGTGTTCGTTTACTTGGCATTGCTACAAACAATCCAGTATTTCCATCAATTACACGAATATCGTGAACAACAAACTCATTGTCAAGTGTAATGGAAGCAATCGCACGCATGCGACCATCCGTCTGTACCCGACGTAATCTCACATCAGTAACTTCCATTTTCTCACCACCTCTCTTAGATGCCTAATTAAAATTATCATATTCTTAATTACCGAATATTTTCCTTTTTATAGTCTATCAAATTTTCTAAAAAATTTGAATACTTTCAAGAATAATATTTTTTCTTATTTACGGAATTTTTGACAATTGTTTGTCAACGATAAAAAAAAGCCCCCTAAACAGAACGAATGCTCTTCATAGTGGGCTTCATATTCTTTATTTAACAATAGCAATAACTTCAATTTCTACTTTTACGTCTTTAGGAAGTCGAGCTACCTCTACAGCCGAACGTGCAGGCTTATGCTCCCCGAAGTGGCTTGCATAGACTTCATTCATTGCGACAAAGTCGTTCATATCCTTCATAAACACTGTTGTCTTTACAACATTTTCTAAAGATGATCCTGCTGCCTCTAATACTGCTTTTACATTGGCGAATACCTGATTTGTTTGTACAATAATATCGCCTTCCACTAATTCACCTGTAGCTGTTAATGGAATTTGTCCTGAGCTATAAAATATACCGTTCACAATAATCCCTTGTGAATATGGTCCAATTGCTGCTGGTGCATTTGATGTTGCTACTACTTTCATTTGTCATGTCCCCTTTTAGAAAAATAGTTACCTTCACTTAATGCAATTGTTCGATCTTTTTCATTCACTTCATGAAGCTTTACAAGTGAATAGTAATCGTCTACTAGCGTTTCGTCCGCATGTTCAGCCTCAACCAGCACTGCAATGCCAGCTAATTGACAATCAAATTCTTCTAATAAATTTTTCATGCCATTCATAGTACCGCCAACTTTCATAAAGTCATCGGTAATCAAGACACGTTGTCCACTCTTCATGCTTCTTTTTGATAATACCATTGTCTGAATTCTTCTGGAAGAACCAGACACATAATTAATACTTACTGTAGAACCTTCTGTTACCTTACTATCTCTTCGCACAACAACTACTGGCACATTTAAATGTCTAGCAATAGCATGTGCTATAGATATACCCTTCGTTGCTACTGTCATTATGACATCGATCTTTTGATCTGCAAAAGCAGAAGCAAAAACCTTCCCTACGCGGTTAATTAAATCTGGGTTCCCTAGTAAATCTGTCATAAACAAGTAACCACCAGGCAATAAGCGATCTGAATGCTCAAGCTCTGCCTTTAAATCCTGAATAACTGAACGCACCTCTGGCTCGGACATTTTAGGAATATATTTTACTCCTCCTGCAGCACCCGGCACTGTCATCAATAACCCGATTCCTTTTTCTTCGAAAGTTTCTTTTACAATCGTTAAATCCTCACTAATGGATGACTTCGCAGATTGATATAGTTCTGAAAAATAAGTTAGCGGGATCAGCTGATGTGGATGTTCTAGTAAATAGTACGTCATATCAACTAGTCGTTCACTACGTTTCCATTTCATGCGACCCTCTCCTAAACACGAATATTTATAGGTAAAATTAACACAAATTTGCGTTTCTAAGCAAGCGTATTTCGCTCACCTAATATTCTTACTGCATAAACTTCCTCACAAAACCCACGTAAACCATTATAAATACGACTGACACGAGCTTCACTATCCACTAACCCAAAAACAGTCGGACCGCTTCCGCTCATTAACGTAGCATCTGCTCCAAAGCGTTTCATTTGTTCCTTTAACATAACGACCTCTGGATGTAGCTTAAATGTTACAGTTTCCAAAACATTTCCTAATGAAGAACATAATAGTTCATAATCCTTCGTTTCAATAGCCTGTATCATTTGCTTCGTATTGGGATGCTCCAGTCCTTCAACTTTAAGACCACCGTATACTTCAGCAGTGGATACGCCGATTTTAGGTTTTGCTAATACTACCCAGCAGTTAGGTGGGGCAGGGATTTCCTTTATTATTTCTCCGCGTCCTGTGGCAAGTGCCGTGCCTCCATAGACACAAAACGATACATCAGAACCGATTTTAGCACCTAGTTCAGCCAATTCATCTATCGATAACCCTAAATTCCAAAGTTCATTAAGGCCCTTAAGTGTAGCAGCTGCATCACTACTACCTCCAGCAAGGCCGGCAGCAATAGGGATTTCTTTTTCAATAGTAATGGATACACCTTGTTTAATGCCATATGTATCTTTAATGAGACGCGCTGCCTGGTAAGCAAAATTACGATGATCATTCGGTACAAAATTATCCGTTGAAATTATTTGGATCACACCATCTTCTCGAGATTCAAGACTGATACGATCAGCTAAATCGACGGTTGTCATAACCATCTCTACTTCGTGAAAATTATCAGGTCTTTTATAAAGTACATCTAAAGTTAAATTAATTTTTGCAGGCGCCTTTACATAAAGCATTTTTCTTCCTCCCTCATAGCAACACATATAAACAATTCCTTTTTCGCACAAGATTATTCATTTTATTTTACCATACTGAGATTACGAAAATGGAAAAAAAGAACCGTATACCCTGTTCGGAGTAACGGTTCTCTCTCGTCAGCTGTATTTGTTGTGTCAGTAAGGATTTTCATCCTTGCTGAATGAAACTTAATAAGTCGTCTATTTTATTAGAAATAGTCTACTTACGCTCTTGTTCATTACTTGCTCGTTCAGCCATTTCAATGGCACGTTTGACCATATTACCAGCATCTCGAGCTTTTATGCCGCCCCAGCCTTCCTTTTGCACAACATCATAAAATCCAAGTTCTTTTGCGATCTCTTCTTTTAATCGAGGTGACATGATACCCTTTCTAGGCATATAAACTCCTCCTTTAACAACTGACCATATTAGTATGCCCCGGGAAAACGCAAAACACTCATGTAGTTTTTAACATACATGAGTGTTTCAAAAATATAGAAATAAGTACTAGAAACTATTTTGCGACAGCAGCCTTTGCTTCGTCTAAAAATGTAATCTCTACTGCTTCAGTTAAAATATCTGTGTAACTATACGATACGCGCTTACACGTATTGTCTTCTTGGTCAAGTTCAACTACAAAGATGGCGCGATATGTCTCGCGTAATATCCCTGCACACTCAACCGTTTTCTTGCGACCACCGTTTGCTTTTAATTGCAAACGTTTACCCAAATGACAATCCAACGACTTTTTAATGTCCGCTAAAGTTTTTGGCATTTTCGCATACACCTCACTAATAACTAGTATAAGCGAATCGCCCAAAAATGTCAACAAAATATAATATTTTATCAGCACCTTATAAATCTTGTCAACTTATTTTTTATAAAAATCATATATTTTTTTACATCTAAGAAAAAATGTTAACAAAATTTTTTACTTTGCAAATACAGGATATAGCGCATCGGCTAATTTTCCAAACTCTTGAATCGTTAAAGTTTCACCACGACGGGTTGGTTCGATACTAGCAGCAGTTAAAGCCTCTAGTATGAAGTCCTTTTGTGCTTTACCATTCGGCAAACCAGATTGTAGGTTATTATAGATCGTTTTTCTACGCTGTACGAAAGAGGCACGCGTCACGACAAAAAGGAAATCCTCATTAATAACCTTTACTGGAGGCTCATCGTGCTTAATAAGGCGAATGACAGCTGAGTCGACATTAGGCTGTGGCATGAAAACCGTCTTAGGGACTGTCATAGCGATTTCTGCCTTTACGTAATACTGGATGGCAATCGACAATGAACCATATTCCTTTGTCCCTGGTTTAGCCGTTATACGGTCTGCCACTTCTTTTTGCATCATGACAACGAAGCCACGAATTGGCAATCGATCATTCAATAATTTCATTAAAATTGGTGTAGTTACGTAATACGGTAAATTGGCCACAACCATAATATCTTCAATTCCTGGCATTTCCTCTGCAATCACTTTAGCAACATCGGCCTTTAGAATGTCAGAGTGGACAATAGATACATTATTGTAGGGGCTAAGTGTATCCTCTAACACAGGTAATAGTCGTTGGTCAATTTCAAAGGAAACGACCTTTTTAGCACTTCTCGCTAAATGTTCGGTTAATGCCCCAATACCTGGGCCAACTTCAATCGCCCCACTATTTTCTGTTAAGTTGGCATGGCTAACTATATTTCTTAATATATTTGGATCAATTAAAAAGTTCTGTCCTAAGCTTTTTTTAAATGAGAATCCGTATTTTTTTAAAATTTCCTGCGTTCGAATTGGTGTTGCAATATCCTTATGCATCATTTTCCTCCTGATCTAGCTGTGCAACTGCGGCACCAAATTGTTTTTCTGTAATTTGAAACATTTTCAATCTTTTATGGAGCTGCTTACCATTTGTAGCACCTATATTTAATAATTCACCAAGACGATCACGACGATGCTTTGCCTGCGGATGACCAGTTAAACGAGCTGTCATTAAATCCTCTAGTGTTATATCATCTTCGTTTGGTACCCCAAGATTAGGGGTATAGACAAGTCGTAGCGCTTCACGAATATCGTCGTCTGCTGCATGCTCAATCCCTAATCCCTTACCATTCTTCGCAATTGTCTTTGCTTTCGGTAAAAAAGCGTGCTTGACCCCTTGAACGCGCTCTTCAATAATGGCACGTATGCGACGTCCTGGATAATCAGGGTCGGTAAATACAATAACTCCACGCTTCTCCTGCGCATGCTGAATTCGTTTCAACGTCTCTTCAGATATAGCAGATCCATTTGTTTCTATAGTATCTGCTTGTACAGCTCGCTTAATAGCTGTCGTATCATCTTTTCCTTCTACTACGATAATTTCTTTTATTTGCAAAAAGGCTCCTCTTTTCTACCTTATCTTCTGACCATTTTACAACTGCATGATACTGTTTGTACAGGAATACAAGACTTACACGTACCTATACATATACTATTGCTTAGCCGCTGAAAATAAAAAAAGAAGCTTTCCTGCCAGTCAAAACAGGAAAGCCCTTAGTGAAAAACATTTTGATTTATTTTACAATTTTTTTAATTTAATACTTTAATACGCACTTTCTTACGTCCCCAGTTACGTGCTTGGGTATCTGTTTGTACAAGTATATCGATCTTATTCCCCTTAATTGCGCCACCAGTATCTCCAGCAATAGCTGTACCATACCCTTCAACCCAAACTTTTGAGCCTAGCTTAATAACAGAAGGGTCTACTGCAACCACCTTCAAGTTGGAATTTGAACGCAAGTTTATACCAGTTGCCGATGTACCTGAGCAACCGTTGCAATATGGCGTATAGGCTGTTGCTGTTACATAGAATTCTTTACCGCTTGATGGCTCTGCTGAACCACGCGATACAGTCGCTGCACTTGCAACTATAGTTTTAGTTCCGACTGCAACTACTTGCTTTTTCGGCTCTTTTAAAACTGCCTCAGATTGTAGATTCTTTGCTACAACCTTCCCATTTTCTTTGACAACTTCATACGTACGAGAAACAGAACCTTTCTGTCCTGTTGCTACTACCTTTTCTTTCCCCTTTTGCAATGAAGCATCTTGCTTCTTTTCAACTGCGAAATCTAAAGAGTCTTCCACTACATCGATAACCTTTTCTACGCGAACTACTGTGATTTTACTCGCCGGAGTAAGAACGTCCTCCAGGTTATTTTCGACACGATCGAATTCATGTAACTGAATTCCTTGTTGTTTTAAAAAGTTAGCGACCGTAGTCGAAGTGGACCATACTTGTCTTTTGTTTACGCCATCGACAAGCGTTAATTGAAACGCTCTTTGAATATCGATTTTGTTTTCTGCGCCTAGCTCAGTATCTAGACCTTGTGCTAAAGAGTCATGTTCAGATACTTTAATATTCGCTTCCTTCAAAATGTCTTTCACTAGTGTTTCAGTTGTCCATACTTTTGACTGATTTCCATCAACTGAAATTGTTACTTCTTTTGCCTGTTCCCATTGAATTGCTAAGCCATTAACAATTTTGGTGTTCAGAGAGGGTGATATTTTATCATGCGCTGCTACATCTATATTTTGATCTTGTAATAATTGTTCTACAGTTTTGGCATGTGTGGATACTTCGATTGTTTCTCCATTTGCTTCAAGCTTTACAGCTTTTTTCGTACCTTGATAAAGCACGAAAGAGATTACAGATACAAACAGGACAAGTGAAATAATTCTTATCACTGTTTGCTTACTCCTCAATGATCCTAAGAACAAGTTTTTCATGGAATTATTTGACATGAAAAAACGCCTCCTTAATACAAGGTTGGATTATACGGACTAGTTTTGGCACTGTCAACCCGAAAGTATTTCTTTGAAAATTGACTTCTTTGTTTTTGCCAACCGTAAACCCTGTATTGGAGGCATCTTAGCTAGTTAACTGTCAATCCCAAAAAAATTTTTCGCATTGTTGGTAGTTGCTTGTGCAATTTCCTCGATTGTCAACCCTTTCAAACGTGCAATTTCTTCCGCCACTAATGGCACAAAAGCGGGTTCATTGCGCTTTCCACGGTAAGGATGTGGCGCTAAATAAGGGGCATCTGTTTCAATCATCAAGTGCTCCAGAGGGATATCCGTAGCCACTTCTTTTGGCAAACGTGCATTTTTGAATGTCACGGGTCCCCCAAGACTAATCATAAAATTCATAGCAATACATTCACGTGCTGTCTCTACACTCCCACTAAAGCAGTGCATAACACCCCCTACAGATGCTGCATTTTCTTCACGTAAAATATTTACAACATCCCCTGTTGCATCCCTATTATGAATGATAATTGGTAAATCAATCTTTTGCGCTAACTGTATTTGTTTGCGGAAAAGTGCCTGCTGAACATCCTTTGGTGATTTATCCCAATAGTAGTCCAACCCAGTTTCACCAATACCGACTATTTTTGGATGTGCTGCTAATTCCTCAATCCACTCTAAATCTTCCTGCGTGCAATCAATGGCGTCAACCGGATGCCATCCAATAACACCGTAAACAAAATCATATTGCTCTATCAGCTCCATAGTTCTTTCAATGGTTTTACGATCAAAACCTATAACCACCATTTTTTCTACTTTAGCTTCTAAAGCTCTATTGATTACCTCTTGAAGGTCTTCCTCGTATTGGTCTGCGTTTAAATGTACATGTGTATCAATAAACATCTTCATTCTCCTAACATTGATTTTATTAAAATTTATTATTTCATATTTTTCGTAAGCATTACAAATTTGTTACAAACGATTCGGGTTTGTGACAATTCACTTAATCGACAAAGCTCGAGTTGGACCTTTATACCTAAAAATCCATTAATTTTACAGTGTATAAATTATTTCGAAATAACAATAAGGCTAATTCTACTAACAGATTTGAAAAGCCTGCTGAATAATATCTATTCAGCAGGCCATTTTTCGTTTGTTACTTTACTTTTGCACCATTTTCAAGTTTTGAATCTACAGATGCTAATTTTAAAATCCCATCTTTTTCCCCAGCTAGGATCATACCTTGTGATAATTCACCACGTAATTTAACTGGTTTTAAGTTTGCTACGACAATCACTTTTTGACCAACTAATTCATCTGGAGAATAGAATTTTGCAATACCTGAAACTACTTGGCGTTGCTCGTATCCTAGGTCGACTTGAAGCTTTAATAATTTATCAGCTTTAGGCACCGTTTCACAAGCGGTTACAGTCGCAACACGCAAATCAATTTTCATGAAATCATCAATAGTAATTTCAGGAATTTCTGGGTTCCCATCACTCTTTGTCTCACTTTTAACTTCTTCTTCTTGTGAAGTTTTTACTGAACCACGCATTTCTTCACGGATATAAGCAATTTCAACTTCATTTTCCAAACGAGGGAAAATAGGTATCCCTTTTTCTACCACTTTAATGTTTGCTGGAATAGTATTGCCGAATGTTTCAATTGTATCCCATGCTAAGAATTTGTCATCCAAACCAAGCTGTTCCATCATACGTTTAGGTATTGTTGTCATAAATGGTTGTAACATGACAGCAATTTGATGTAAGCTTTCTGCCAAATTTCGCATTACTGAACCTAATTTTGGTTTATCTGCTTCTTCTTTTGCTAATACCCATGGTTGTGTTTCATCAATATACTTATTCGTGCGTGATACTAATGTCCATAAGTCTGCCAATACCACACTAAATTGCATTTTTTCCATACTTTCTTCATATTTAATACGTACTGACTCAGCCTGCTCTTTTAATGCTGCATCAAATTCTGTCGATTGAAGATTCTCTGAAGGAATTATGCCATTGTAATATTTGTTAATCATCGAAATAGTACGGTTTAATAAATTACCTAAATCATTTGCAAGATCAAAGTTTGTCCGTTCAATAAATGATTCTGGTGAGAATACTCCATCTGAACCAAAAGGTAATTCGCGTAAAAGGAAATAACGTGTCGCATCAAGGCCATAACGTTCGATTAACATTTCTGGATAGATGACATTACCTTTTGATTTAGACATTTTCCCGTCTTTCATCATAATAAAGCCATGTGCAAAAACCTTTTTCGGTAATGGTAAATCTAAAGCCATTAAGAAAATTGGCCAATATATTGTATGGAAGCGAACGATATCTTTCCCTACTACATGCACATCTGCTGGCCAATATTTGTTGAATAATGTTTCATCATCTGAAAGATATCCTAATGATGTAATATAATTCGTTAATGCATCTACCCATACATAGATAACATGTTTGGGATCCCCAGGTACTTTAATACCCCAGTCAAAGGATGTTCTCGATACTGATAAATCTTCTAACCCTGGTTTAATAAAGTTATTGATCATTTCATTTTTTCGAGACTCCGGTTCAATAAATCCAAGGTTTTCCTCATAATAAGATAATAAACGGTCCGCGTATTTCTTCATATTAAAAAAGTACGATTCCTCTTTTACTTTATGGACGGAGCGACCACAGTCTGGACAATTGCCATCAACTAATTGAGTCTCTGTAAAGAATGATTCACAAGGCGTACAATACCAGCCTTCATACTCACCTTTATATATATCTCCATTATCTAAAAACTTTTGGAAAATCTTTTCGACAGCTTTTGTATGTCGTTCTTGCGTTGTTTGAATAAAATCATCGTAAGAAATATCCATTAACGCCCAAAGCTTTTTCGCAGCCTCTGCAATTTCATTGACATAATCCTGAGGATGTTTGCCCGCTTCTGCTGCCTTCTCTTGAATCTTTTGTCCATGCTCATCCATACCTGTCAAAAAACGAACATCATAACCACGTAAACGTTTATAACGTGCTATCGCATCTGATGCAACTGTTGTATATGCCGTACCAATATGAAACTTCCCACTTGGATAGTAAATGGGTGTTGTTATATAGAATGTTTTCTTTTGTTCACTCACAAAAACTGCCTCCATTGTTTTACAATATACTTTCTATTCTAACGAAGTCCGAAATTCGTTTCAATGAAAGTTTATTATTCGGCGAAAATTGTCGAATAATATATTTAATCCATTTACTGACTTAAATAAGAACCTTTTATACTATAATCAAAAATATTTATTAAAAACCTTTTAAAAAAACAGAAATAACAGCATTCTTCTCAAAAAAATTTTTATAAAACCATAATATTAGTGCATTAATTAATTGACGTTTATGGCATTACTTGGTATGATAACTATCAGACAAAGAAATGATGTCGAAATTTGACGAAATGCCAATATAACTTTTATAAATTAGGAGGAAAACTATTATGAAATCAACAGGAATTGTTCGTAAAGTCGATGAGTTAGGTCGTGTAGTTATACCTATCGAATTACGCCGTACACTAGGTATCGCTGAAAAGGATGCTTTAGAAATCTATGTGGATGATGATAAAATCATCTTAAAAAAATATATGCCTAATATGACATGTGCTGTTACTGGCGAAGTTTCAGATGATAACTTCCGTCTAGTTGGAGGCAAATTAATTTTAAGTCCAGAAGGCGCTGAAATGTTAGTAAAAGAAATTCAATCAAACTTAAAAAAATAATGCTTACACACCTAAATCAAGACAGTGATTTAGGTGTTTTTAATATAAACGTATACTATCTACTATACCCAAATTGTGAACCCCTTATAATGATCATGTCCGACCTTTATATGTTAGGTTTCTAAGATTTACATTTGTAATCGATCCAAAAAATTAAGAGCTACCCTAAGGTAACTCTTATTCCTCATTGATTATGATATTCGTTATAGACATCTCTCTTCGCTAGTTGTCGTTCCTTGGCTACTTCTTTAATGGCTTCTTTAGAACTTACATCGTTTTGTTGAAGGATATAATCCACGTGCTCGATAATAGACAGTGTATGCCAATAAGCCTCTTCAGTATCTTCCACTTCAACTTCCTGATTCCCCTCAAGGACTATACAAAATTCACCACGTATTTCTTCTGTTTGTGACCATTCTACAGCTTCTGCTAGGGTGCCACGCAAAAATTCCTCAAATTTCTTAGTCAGCTCGCGCGCTAAAACAATACGACGATTTCCGAGGATAGCTTCCATATCTTTTAATGTTTCCTTTAAGCGATGAGGTGCTTCATATAATATAATCGTTTCTTGTCGTTTTTTTAATTGTTCTAATTGCTGGCGACGATCTTTTTTTCCACGATTTAAAAAACCATAAAAGAAAAATGGCTGGGGCGTTAATCCAGAAGCAATTAATGCAGTTATTGCTGCATTTGGACCTGGTATAGGCACAACCGGAAAGTTTTGAGCAATTGCCTTTTCAACTATATCTGCACCAGGATCAGAAATACAAGGTAAACCGGCATCACTCACTAATGCGATGGTCTTCCCTTCCTGTAGAAAAGTTAATAATTTTTCTCCACCTACAGCTAGATTATGTTCATGGTAGCTCATTAAAGGTGTATCAATTTCAAAGTAGTTACATAATTTCTTTGTATTTCTAGTATCCTCTGCTGCAATAAGATCCGCTTCTTTTAAAATACGGAGCGCCCTTACACTAATATCCTCTAGATTTCCGATAGGTGTCCCTACAAGATATAAACAGCCTGTCTGATCGTGTATTGTACTTTTTTGTGATTTCACGATTCACCCCTCCTTATATACATTTTTTTTTGAGTTCTTGTTAATTGCTTAAAAGCATATTCTGCGCGCATTGCCTCTTCCTTTGTTTCAAATTCTTCCTTATAAATACACTTTACCGGCCCTCTAGCTCTTGTATATTTTGCCCCTTTGCCAGCATTATGTACAGCTACACGCTTTTCTAAATTATTTGTATAGCCTGCGTAAAATGATTGATCCGCACACTCTAGCACGTAAAAATAGTGACTATTGCTCTTTTCCATAAAGAATCTCTCTCACTTCTGCTGTGTATTCATTCTTCTCATTATAGACATACAATGGTGGTAATATTTTTAAATCAGGCTTCCCATCCTTTATTCCTTCTATTAATAATGTATTGGCCTCTTTTCCTTCTTTCGGATAAATAAGCTGCATTCGTTTTGGCTCTAAACGATTTGCACGCATTGCCGTAACTATATCTAATAATCGACCTGGTCGATGCACAAATGCTGCTTTCCCACCTTGCTTTAATAATTTGCTTGCTGATTGAATGGCCTCTTCTAATGTTAAATGGAGTTCATGTCGTGCAATAGCATGATGCTCACTAAGGTTTTTATCACTTGCTTCATGCGCTAAAAAATAAGGGGGATTGCACGTAACTACATCATATTTTTCAATGCCCAGCTGTTTCGGTATTTCTTTTACATCTCCAAGAATCATTTGAATTTGATTTTCTAATTGGTTATAGCGGACACTTCTTTCTGCCATATCTAGCAGGCGTGGTTGAAGCTCAACTCCTGTTATTTGCCCCTTCGTTCGTGCACTTAAAAAGAGAGGGATTACACCATTTCCCGAGCATAAATCCACAATATTTCCTTTATGAGAGGGAATATTGACAAACTTTGAAAGCAATACCGCATCCAATGAGAATGAAAAGACAGATGGACTTTGAATAATACGTAAATTCTCAGCCAATAAATAGTCTAGACGTTCATCACCTTTTAGCCATTTTTCCATGCTAATTCCTCCTATGCTACAAAAGAAAAGACTGATACCACCGTGGTGGGAATCAGCCTTCTATTATACATTTTGTTTATTTAAAAATGATAGACAAAACAGACAATCTTCACCTTTTCGAGAGCTTCCAAAATGAACATGACAAACATGGAAACCCTCCTGGTATAGACGAGCTAGGTTATCATACCCTTCACCTATATCTAGCGGACTCTCTTTCTTTACTTCAGCAGCTTGTACGGAGTGTGTATTTGAAAGTAGTTCTTCTAGACGTGTGCGAAGATGATGATTTTCTGTTTCGAGTGCCTTATGCTCTTCCATCATTAACGCTACAAATTGTTTCAATGCACCAAATTGCTCCTGCATTGCTTCGAGCTGTTGTTCGAACTCCATAACGGTATCTAAGAAATTACGGTCCTTCACCCAAGCCACCTCGTTAAATTCTCTATCTTATATAAGATTTTTTTCGCATGCTAGCAGTTCTTCTAGTGTATACTCAACTGTGCGCTCCTGCTCTTGTAAATATACTTGAATAAGTCTTTCCAGCACATTTAAACCTACAACTTTACCGCGACCATCTGGTGTCATAGCTACTTCACCTAAATCTGGCATACCTTCTTTTGCCTCTTCATACTCATCATTCTCATACTTTAAGCAACACATTAAACGTCCGCAAAGTCCTGATATTTTTGAAGGATTTAAAGATAAGTTTTGATCTTTAGCCATTTTTATAGAAACTGGCTCAAAATCTCCTAAAAATGTAGAGCAACATAGCATACGACCACAAGGCCCAATGCCTCCTAATAATTTTGCTTCATCACGAACACCGATTTGGCGAAGTTCGATACGTGTTCTAAATACCGAAGCTAAATCTTTTACAAGATCCCTGAAGTCAACTCGTCCTTCAGCTGTAAAATAAAAAATGATTTTATTACGATCAAATGTATACTCAACATCTACAAGCTTCATTTCTAGATTATGTTCTATAATTTTAGTACTTGCAAGTTCAAATGCTCGTTTTGACTCAGCAGCGTTTTCTTCTACTTGTATACGATCACGATCATCCGCTGGTCGAAGTACTTGTTTAAGTGGTAATACAACATCATTATCACCTACTACTTTTTGAGGGACAACCACTTTACCATATTCGACGCCACGCGCTGTCTCAACAATAACATATTGACTATCCTCTAATAGAAATGATGCTGGATCAAAATAATATATTTTACCCGCTTTTTTAAAGCGGACTCCTACTACATTATACAAATGTATATCCCTCCTGCAGATTTAGCATTAACTGCTCCATCAATAACGTCCTATTCATGTTACGCTGTAAAGATGTTCGCGCCTGTAAAATAGATTCCATTTGCTTAGACAATTGCTCATAAGTGGAATATAACGCGACTTCTTTGAATAGTGGTAACATGTCTGGATAAGTACAAGCTGCCTCGGGATTAGCTTTTATTGACACTATATCACGGTAAGCAAATAGTAGTAAATCCAATGCTTGCTCTATTTCGCTTTTTTCTTTAAAGTGTGGTAGCCACTCCTCGTGCACAATAAGCATGGCCTCATGTACATTTTGCCGAATAGCTTCTACTAATTTTAACACTGTTTTTCGAGCAAGTGCAAACTGCTCATCACTTGCTAAAAATATCGCCATTTCGAGCTCGTTCGTCATCATACTTACGGTTGAAGCCATCGAATGCGAAATATTATTTTCCTGTAAATGCTGTAATAAAACATGACGGGGCATTTTTTGGAATTTTATGTGTTGGCAACGCGAGCGGATCGTTGGTAATATCGATTGCATTTGCTCTGTTAATAAAATGGCAGTAACCTCACCATCCGGCTCCTCTAAAAATTTAAGTATCATGTTGGCAGAAGCCGTGTTGAGACGATCTGCATGATGAAGAACATAGATTTTGCGTCCCTCTTCTACACCCATCATTTTCATTTCACCAATTAATTCACGCATCTGATCAATTTTAATAAATTGACCCTCTGGATAAATTTGATGAATATTTGGATGATTTCCCGAATCCACACGTCTGCAATTTCGACATGTTTCACATGGAACATTTTCATTTGGGTGCTCACATAGCATTAGTTTGACAAAAAAATGCATAATATCTGTTTTGCCTGTCCCTTTTTCACCGTCAAAAATGTACGCATGTGCTAATCTATTTTTGTCAAAAATCGTTTGAAGTTGCTTCATTACAACTGGTTGTAGCGCGAATAGCTCTTCAACATTCTTGGCCATATATTTAAAATTCCTTCCTGTTTCTATTGTAAAGATGGGACTGTTCCCACTCTTAACTTTCCATAGAAACATTGCAGTAGTTCTTTATGGGCGATTGCGTTTTGTGTAAAATTGCCACTGTCGCCTCACACATTTGGGAAGATAATCACTGCGTTTTAATTAACAGATATTCTTGACTCAAAAGTGAAATGATTCGTCTTTAAACGCTATTGGTTTTCAATTGATCATGGGTCTACTAGTGAATGAAGGTAAATATTCGAAAAAAGCCCGCGCCTATAGGAGAATGAGACACGGGTTTTACATATATAAGTTAATTAGTAAGCCTTTAATCTCACCGATTTTATCAAGGAGGTCAATCGCTTCTTTCTCTTCGTCTAAAAGATCCTGCGCAAGTTCAACCAGACGTGTATCAATAGTGTCAATGATTTTTAAACGTCTTCCTTCACCAAAACGATTCCAAGTATGAGATTGCTTTAATTCCATACCATGTTCTACTGTCTCTTGTAGAAATCGTTTAACTAGCATTTTAAACCTAGCAAGTTCTCGTAAATTACGGGATCTCGCAACTCGGTCACCTGCAGTAGATATATCCCCTAACAACCTTGTCAATTGATCAGTTTGCAACTTTGTTCCTTGCTTGACGACCATATCCCCAAATCGGTTATTTTGATTATTATTTTGTAGTGGCTCTTTACGATTTGTATTTAACCCGACGCGTATATCTTGATTAATTTTCAAGCTTGTTTCGCCCCCACGATCTTTATCTATTTCTCCTCAGCAGGATTGTTGATTGCTTCAGGATAACAATAGGCCAAATCCTAATCATGATTCTGCCTTTCAACCAGTGAACCCTAATGTTTATGAGGAGGCTCTTTTTTAAAAATGATGGAATTGTTCAATCGGTAAAACAAAGACAGTGGCTCCTCCTACCTCAACCTCTACAGGATAAGGAATATAGGAATCAGCATTTCCCCCTAATGGAGAAACTGGCGCAACCATCTGCTCCCGAGCACGACAATTATCCCGAATAATATCTAAAAGTTTGGGTATGAGAGAGTCTTCAGTTCCTATAAGAAACGTCGTATTTCCTGAACGTAAAAATCCTCCTGTGCTCGCTAATTTAGTTGCGCGAAACTGATTTTTCGTTAAAGCATTTGATAAGCGGCTGCTATCCTGATCCTGCACTACAGCTACGACTAACTTCATTCGCACTCACCCCTTTTATAAAATTAACCTAAATAGGTTTCAATATTATTCCTAAACTTTTATTACTTCCACTATTAATAATCTATTTGAAGATAAAATAATGGACAGTATCATTATATCACATTGTTATAGACAACTTCATGTATTTACTGTATTGCGTCCCATAATAATGACCATACATCTTCCACAACACTATCAATATCTTGGTCAGCATTCACAATACGTATACGTTCTGGATATCGCTCAACGAGTAGTAAATATCCTTCATACACCTTTTGATGAAACGGTAAACTTTCAACATCTAAACGATTTACTTCGCGATTTCCCGTTGCATAAATACGTGCTAACCCTACTTCTGGTGCAATATCAAATAATATCGTCATATCAGGTAATTTCTTTCCGATAGCGAATTCATTAATGGAAAGTACCTCATCAATACCTATACCTCTTGCATAACCTTGATAGGCTAAAGATGAATCGATAAAGCGATCACATATTACCAACTTCCCAGCATCTAAAGCCGGTTGAACCTTTTCAAAATAATGCTGACTTCTTGCTGCAGCATATAACAATGCTTCAGTTCGTTCATCCATTGCTGTATGTGCAGGATTTAAAATAATCGTTCTTATTTTTTCTGCAATTTCAATTCCACCAGGTTCTCTTGTTGCTAGAACATCAATATTTTTTTCTGCTAACCGCTCTGCAATCTTTTGGATGACGGTTGTTTTCCCTGCTCCCTCTGGACCTTCAAATGTTATAAATAAATTGCTTTTCATGCTGTTAATTGCCTCCAACTATTTAATGACCTGAATCATTTTTTCTGTTAAACGATGATTTCCTTGAAATGTTGCTCCTGCTGCTAGTAGTTCTTCTAATTGACTTAGTTTTGCTACTGTTATTCTTTCTCCTGGTACTAGTAATGGAATGCCGGGTGGATAAGGAATAATCATACTTGCTGATATTCGTCCCATTGTACGCATATATGGTAACCATTCTTTATTTAAAGATGCAATCTCATTGAATGTATAAATAGGCTCAGTTATCTCAACAAACTTATAAGCTGCTTGAGAAGCCTGGCTGCTTTCAGTTTTTGCTGTTTCTAATAGCATTGTTACAGCTTCCTTTATTCGGACTCTTATTTCAGCAAACGGATAGGTATGTCCTTGCTTGAGTAATGGTAATATGAATAAAACTTGATTCCTATCAGCTAATTCCCCATAGACATGCTCTCCCTCTAGCGCCTTCTGTAATTGAAAGCCACTATAACCTTTGACGCGTAAAAGTAATTTGAGAGGGTCATCTACTTCAATAACTTCCAAAGAGCCAATCGAGCGTAACGCTTCAACCCATTGATTTCTTTTTTCTATTATATATGCCCCATCACTCTCCATATATGTCTGTACATAATAACGAGCATCATCTAATGAAGCTAATAGCACATAAGATGGGCTACTAGATTGTAGCATACGTAAATAGTGATGGATTTTGTCAGCTTCTATTAAGTCCGAGCTCACATGCATAAAGGATGCCATCGTCATCGCAGGTAGAGTTTTATGCGCTGATTGTACGACAACATCTGCCCCAAGAGACAAAGCTGATGGTTGAAATAATGAACAAGCATGAAAGTGAGCGCCATGTGCTTCATCCACCAATACAGGGATCCCCTTTTCATGACAATAAGCAATTTGTTGCTGTATTTCACTAGAGGTTACCCCATAATAAGTAGGATATGTTAAAACAACCGCTTTCGCCTCTGAAAAATTTTCTACAGCTTCCTTTACATCCTGAAACGTAACATGTGTTGCCGTTAATGTTCGTTCGTCCCATATCGGTGACACGTAAATAGGCTTGGCTCCAACAAGTTCAATGGCATGAAATATAGACTTATGCGCATTCCTTTGCACAATAATGGTATCGCCTTTTTGACAAGTAGCGTAAATCATTGCTAAATTTCCAACGGTAGAGCCACCTACCAAAAAGAAACTTTTCATCGCTCCATATGTATCCGCTAATAAATGTTCTGCTTCTAAGATCATTTCCTCAGGATAATGCAAATCATCCAGTCCTGATAATTCAGTTACATCATAACGCATAACATCCTTAAATGCTTGCGGAAGGTGAGACAGTTCGCCATGCTTATGGCCAGGGACATGAAAAGAAATATTTTGTTGTTGTCGAAAACGTTCTAATCCCTCAATAATCGGCTTTTTCTTTTGCAAAACAAACACCTATTTTCGTTATATTCTCACCTAATTATACGAGATTATAACGTGAGAAAAAAGTCATCCTTCAGCAAGCTGCTCTATATTTACAGTTAAAGTTATAATTTTTCAATAAAATGCCTTACTATTATAAAAACCGACCATTGCCACCTTCTGCAATAATCGGTTCTCCACCCTTTATACATGAAACTATTATTCTTTTGCTACCGTCAAAGCCATTTGACTAACGAGTTGCTCCACCAATTGTGGAACAAATTTTTCTAATACGGGATTCATCATTCCTGCTAAAAAGCCACTAGCCTTCATAGTTAAGCTACCAGTAAGTTGGAGTGATTTGTCTTGATGCTTAATTTCAAATGATCCATCACCATTTATCCGATCCGATAGGCCAACTAAATCAAATAAAACTTGATGTGGTTCTGAAGATTTCAATTGAAGCTCCACCTTCACAGCCTTTTGAATGATGCCGAAGTCACCTTGAAAAACCCAAATCATATTATTTTCATTCAGCAACTCATGATGCAAATAACCTGGTATTAAAACAGCCCACTTTTCTCTATTTTGAATAAAGCTCTCTACCTTTTCTCTCTGTATATAAATTGCATCACTCGTATATAGTCCTGTAGCCACTCCATTCCATCCCCCTTTGCCCAATGTTTACCATTAGATTTTACCATTTTTGATGCTTATAAAGACAGACAAAAATAAAAACCGCCGAGATATATCTCAGCGGTTACAATTGCCTAGCGACGTCCTACTCTCACAGGGGGAAGCCCCCAACTACCATCGGCGCTAAAGAGCTTAACTTCCGTGTT
>NZ_JBWKZL010000025.1:0-7583 GCF_059424475.1 Lysinibacillus sp. GW247-5R2A
TTTTGTTCACTAGCTAGGCTAGTTACTAAAAACTTTATTGATTACGTTTTGCTTGTTCAGTTTTCAAGGTTCATGTTGTTCGTTGTTGTTTTTCAACAGCAACTCTTATATAATATCATGTCTCATACACTGTGTCAACATAAATTTTTTAATTTATTTTCGTTTCAACCAGTTGTATTGGCGACTTCTATAACTATACCATAATATTATTATATTGCAAGCATTTTATAAAATAAATATTAAAGCTGTTATTCCCAGAACCCCCGGAACACCTAAAACGGCAATTGTTAAGACAGAGAAAAGATTAATCGGCACATTATATCCTATATAACCGATACCTAAATGAATCATAAACAATAATAGGAAGGCAAATGCAAATCGAAACCAAAAAACAGATAATCCTTCTAAGATTTTGCCAAGCTTAGCATGTCTTATGATGACATAAAGAAAAAGAAGCCCTACAGGAACACAAATACTCATAATTACTAACCAAGACATATGGTTACCCCCTCAAAAAAATAATTATGAAAGTTTATGTTTCCTATATTGCTTCTATGAATGGCCAATAGAACTATTTAATTAACACTCTGCGAATTCTAGCTTCTTTAAATAAATAAAAATGAATGCTTTCTGCCGCTTTTCGTTGAGCGATCGCCCCTAGATCATAGTCGTCCATTAATTCTTCTATTATCTTAGCCTGTTGTAAATCCTCTTTTGTTTCTTTTATAAGATTTACGAGCCTATCATCAAACTCTTTTTTCAGCTTTCCTTTACTACGGAAGAACATATTAATCCCTCACTCACAGCTCACGTCGACCTTCCATCGCCTTAGATAACGTTACCTCATCAGCATATTCTAAATCCCCACCTACTGGCAATCCGTGCGCAATGCGGGTCGTACGAATACCTGATGGTTTGACAAGGCGAGATATATACATAGCTGTTGCCTCGCCTTCAATAGTTGAATTCGTAGCTAGAATAAGCTCTTGGACACTTTCATCGTGCAACCGGACCAACAAGGAAGCGACATTAATATCCTCTGGACCAATACCATCCATCGGTGATATCGCACCTTGTAGCACATGGTACATGCCATTATAGTCACGCATTTTTTCCATCGCAATCACATCTTTTGTATCTTGAACAACACAAATAATCGAATGATCTCGTTGTTTGTCTGTACATATGTGACATGGGTCTACATCCGTAATATTGCCACAAACGGAACAGTAGCTTAAATTTCGTTTAGCATCAACTAATGCTTTAGAAAAAGATAAGACATCTTCTTCCTTCATTGATAACACAAAAAACGCCAGACGAGCCGCAGTTTTCGGCCCGATACCTGGCAATTTCATAAAACTATCGATCAATTTTGATATTGGTTCTGGGTAGTACATATGAATACCTCCTAGAATGGAAGGTTTAAGCCTTGAGTGAATTTACCCATCGTTGAGTTCGTTTTTTCTTCTACCTTTTTTAATGCCTCATTAGTAGCAATAACGATTAAGTCTTGTAGCATTTCAATATCCTCTGGATCTACTACAGATTCATCAAGATTTACTGACACAACTTCACGTTGACCAGACACAGTTACTTTTACCATGCCGCCACCAGCAACACCTTCAAATTGCTCTGCATTGAGAGCCTCTTGAGCCTCCATCATTTCCTTTTGCATTTTTTGCATTTTTTTCATCATACCTTGCATATTTCCCATTCCGCGCATACATGTTTTCCTCCTAAAATTTAATCTTCCATAATTTCAACAAAATCTTTACCAAAGAGATTTTCAGCCTCTGTCACAAGTGGGTCCTGTGAAGCAAGTGGCTGAGCATCATCAATAAATGGCTCATCCGACATTTCTGCCGGTGGTGGTTCTAATAATTCCTCACCATTCTCTGATGCAGCTGTTGTTTTTTTGTGCTGCATACTATGATCACGGATAAACTCTTCACGCATTTTTAACCAAGATTCCTCTGGTATACAAAGCATCTCGTACATTGTACCAGTTTGTCCGGCAATTAATTGGGTAAAGTGGCCCTTTAAAGACTGATTATCTGCAACCATCTGACAATGAATATCATACTTGAATTTTAACACAAAAGCACTTGAAGATGCCGCAACTGGTTCAGCTTCAGCTAAAAGCGCAGATTGAGATTTTTGCAATTGATTTAGTGCTTGTGCCCAAATCGATTTTATACGTTGAACATCTTGCTTTGTAGCGTCTTTTAGTACCTCTTGAATACGACCTGTCGGAGCCTTATAGCCGTTTGGATTTTTAGCACGTGGTCTTTGCTCTTTTGGTGTTTGCGATGCTTGCACAGGAGCACCTGATTGTAATTGCACAGATAATTGTTGAACCATCTGCTCAAGCGCTACAATTTTTTGAGCGAGATCAGGGCTAATAGCCGTATCGCTCGTTGTAGTTACCGCTTGATTAGTGCTCCCTCCCGAAAAGTGTACCATTTTAAGTAATGCCGTTTCTAAATAGATTTTCGTATGGTGAGAAAAGCGCATTTCTTGCTGAGTTTTCGCAAGTATATCGATATAGCCATAAAGCATATTCGGTGCAAATTCATGCGCCAAGGATAATACACGTTCCTCGGGTGACACAAGCTCTAATAATTCAGCTAAATCATCACTTGTTTGAAGTAATAATAAATCACGGAAAAATGTTATTAAATCTTCTGAAAGACGCAGTGGATCTTTACCATCAGCAATTAGTTGCTCTAATAGGGCAAGCATTTGTGCAACATCTTTTGCTTTGAGTGCCTCGGCTAAATCATAAAAAACATCCTGACTTATTGAACCGGTAACTAATAATGTATCCTCAAGCTTTAGCTTCTCTCCGCTGAAAGATACTACTTGGTCCAATAAACTTAAAGCATCACGCATTCCCCCAGCAGCAGATTGCGCTATTACCTTTAAGCCTTGCTCCTCATACGGCAGCTCAATATCTTCTAAGACAACTTTCATACGTTCAATAATATCATTGGTAGAAAGTCGTTTGAAATCAAAGCGCTGACAACGAGAAATAATTGTTGCAGGCAATTTATGAGGCTCGGTTGTTGCTAAAATAAATACTGCATGAGGAGGCGGCTCTTCTAAAGTTTTCAAAAGAGCGTTAAAAGCACTTGTAGAGAGCATATGCACTTCATCAATAATGTACACCTTGTATCTGCTGCTTGCGGGAGCAAAACGAACTTTTTCTATAATATCTCTAATCTCTTCAACACGTGAATTTGAAGCTGCGTCAAATTCAATGACATCAGGATGCGAACCGTCCGTAATACTTAGACATGTAGCACATTCGTTACAGGGCTCCTTTGCAGGCGCATGTTCACAATTTAAAGCTTTTGCAAAAATTTTAGCTGTACTTGTCTTCCCTGTACCACGTGGACCAGAAAAAAGGTAAGCATGCGTCGTTTTATTCGCTAGGAGAGCATTTTGTAGCGTTCTTTTGACATGCGCTTGACCGGACATCTCTCGAAAAGATTGCGGCCGATACACACGGTAAAATGCTTGATACGTCACTGTTTTTCTCTCTCCTTCTCCAGTAAATAGAATAGTCTTAATTATAGCATTTGCTGCCTTATATATAAAATGAAGTTACTAAATAAAAATAAAAAAAGCATCCGCCTTATAGTAGACGGATGCTTTGAGTTGGCAATTTAATGCCGTGCACCTTTCCTTGACAGCCGCACATAAGCGTTACTCCTGTCGTTAGCTCAGATTAGGCAACCCCGCGGCACATGGATATGACCACTTAATGCTGCTTCCTTCCGGACCTGACATGGTTCATGGGTATCCATTGCGCAGGACCCAATCGTCAACACTACGTGCAGAAGGCAGACCAAACAATACGGACAGCCTCGAAAAAGGAATTCAGTCTCGCTAGAGCGGATTGCGAGTTACAGGACACCGCTACCTTCCCACCTAGCACGGCAATAACTAGTATACTTACTGTTTGTATAAATTGCAACTTAATGCACAAATTATTTATTACCCTTGTATTTTTCCCATCTTGATATTTTTTTCGAAAAAATTATTGACTTGAGTTTTAAGTTATGATAAATTTATTTTTGTCGAAAGACAGCAAAGCAGTATAACATGGAGGTATACCCAAGTCTGGCTGAAGGGATCGGTCTTGAAAACCGACAGGCGGGTAACACCGCGCGGGGGTTCGAATCCCTCTACCTCCTCCAGTTTTTAATTTCCGACTACGAATGTAGCCGTTTTTTTTTGCCAAAATTGTATGTATGACTTGTTAAATACCACTTCCGTCTCGGTTGTGGTATTTTTTTATTATATCGCTTATGGGAGGTTGTCATATTGCCATCGAAAAGAAATATAGCTCGCACTTCCCTCACTTGGGTTATTTTGATTGCTGTTTTGACCGCAATTGGTAGTGAAATTAAAATTATGCCGTTTGCCAATACGACTTTTCGCTTTGGTTTAGGCACCATTATCTTTTTCTTATGCACATTAATTAAACCCACTCCCATTATTTTAGCTGGGTTTGCTACAAGTATAGTGACAATCATTTTTCGTGTTTTTAATTCCTATTTACACGATATTTCAGTATTAGAGAGCATATTTAACCATTTACCAGCAGGATTATTTTATGTATTGTTTGCTATATGCCTACAAATTTTAGATGTTCAAACATATAGAGAAAAACCACTAAAGCTTGGTTTACTCGTCGCTTTTAGTGAGGTCATTAGTAACTTAGCCGAACAGATTTTCCGATTTTTTGTACAAACTTATACATTTTTATTTCTTCACGACCTTTTGATCCTATTAGCAGTGGCCTTATTACGTAGCTTTTTTGTAGTTGGTATTTATAGCTCTATATTGATCGCCGAACAAAAAAAACGTGTACAAGAGATGCTGAATATTGGATCTGACCTCTACGTTGAGACTCTGTATTTAAAAAAATCCATGAACCATATTGAAACCATAACAGCTAGCGGTTTTGAATTATATCGGCAATTAAAAGCTCAAGGATATCGAGCGGAAAGCTTGCAAGCTCTTCATATTGCCCAGGAAATTCATGAAGTGAAAAAGGATTCACAACGCATCTATGCAGGCATTTCAAAGATTGTTGGTGAGAGAAGCTTCGGGCCTTTTATATTATCAGAATTATTACATTATATTAATGACGGCAATAGTAAGTACGCTGAATTACTAGGGAAGAATATACAATTTGAAACAAGTATAGACTTCGATTTTCAAACAAAGGAACATATTGCACTGCTTGCGCTTTTAAATAATCTAACTGCCAATGCAGTGGAGGCTATCGAACAACAAGGTATCATTTCTATTGCTATTCAACGACAAGAGGATAATACTGTAGTAACAATATGTGATAATGGAAAGGGAATTTCACAGAATGATTTTTCTATTATTTTCGAACCTGGATTTACTACAAAATATAATGTAGAAGGTGTCGCAGCTACTGGCATTGGCCTTTCACATGTTGCTGAACTAATAGAAAAATTAAAAGGCTCCATAACCGTTGAATCAAACAATCAATACACAACGTTTAAAATCATAATTCCTACGCAAACTATTCAAACGGGAGAGACTTAAATGAGGTATTTTATTGTAGACGACGATCGCGCAAGTCGTGTCATGTTAAAACAAATTATTGAAGATAGTGGGTTAGGTACAGTGATTGGCGAAGCTCGTAATGGAGAGGATGCCATACCACAAATTTTAATGACCCAGCCTGAGATTGTACTAATCGATTTACTGATGCCAAAGCTTGATGGCATAGCCACAGTCGAGCATCTTATTCAAAATCGCTTTGAGGGTCAATTTATAATGATTTCTCAGGTTGTGAATAAAGAAATGGTTGGTGAGGCTTATGAGCAAGGAATAGATTTCTTCATTCATAAACCGATTAATCGCATTGAGGTTGAAAATGTTTTGAAAAAAACTACAGAACAATTTCGGCTAAAAAATTCACTGTTAGTTATTCGTCAATCACTTACAAATATTGAATTAAGTGAGCAAAAGGCAAATAAAGCAACTTCACGAGACCATATTCAGTCTATATTAAATGATATGGGTATTGTCGGTGAGATTGGGAGCGAGGATATTATAGCTATTATCGAAACTTTACTTGCCCATCAGCATAAGATTGCACCCCTCCCTCCACTAAAGGAGCTTTATGAAGAAATCGCTGCTGTAACAAAGGCAACACCTGATGACATTTTGAAGGAAAGTAAAGCCATAGAACAGCGTGTACGCAGAACGATATTAGCTGCCATGATTAATCTCGCAAACTTAGGTGTTGTCGATTACACCAACTCTGAGTTTGAATACTATGCCCCTCGCTACTTCGATTTTAAAGAAATTCGTCAACTCATGACTCAGATTGAAGATCATGACAATCGTAAAGCAAAGGTAAATATTAAGAAGTTTATTCAAGTGCTATATTCAGACATTTTAACAAAATTAAATTAATTTTCTCGGATTTTGTCGGATTCCATAAGTCCTCCGTATTATTAAAGTAAGGCGTGTCCTAAAAATTTAATATCAGGGGGTACAAAGGGTTTGAAGAAGAAATTTAAAATCAGTCTAGCCGCTCAAATTTTAATCGGCTTGATTTTAGGGATCATTGTTGGTGGTATTTTTTATGGAAACCCCAAGATTGAGACATATTTACAACCATTAGGGGATATCTTTTTACATCTTATTAAGATGATTGTTGTACCGATTATTATTTCTACATTAATCGTAGGTGTTGCTGGTACTGGAGACATGAAGCAGCTTGGGCGATTAGGCGGGAAATCTATTATTTACTTTGAAATAATTACGACTGTCGCTATTTTAGTCGGATTACTTTCCGCTAATATTTTCCAACCTGGTGCGGGAATAAACATGAACGAATTATCTCAAGGGGATATTTCGAAATATGTTACAACGACTGAGGAAGTACAGCATGAGGGGCCCTTCGATATAATTGTAGGTATTGTCCCAACAAATATTATTCAGTCTATGGCTGAGGGTAATATGCTTGCGATTATTTTCTTCTCAGTTATTTTTGGTTTAGGAGTTGCAGCAGTTGGCGATCGAGGAAAGCCAGTCTTAGACTTCTTCCAAGGGGTAGCAGATGCGATGTTCTGGGTAACGAACCTCGTAATGAAGTTTGCTCCAATCGGGGTATTTGGCTTAATTGGTGTAACCGTTTCCAAATATGGGTTCGCTTCACTGGTACCACTTGCCAAATTAGCCATTCTTGTTTATGCAACTATGTTATTCTTTATCTTTGTTGTTCTTGGCCTTGTGGCAAAATTCGCAGGAATCAGCATCTTCTATTTAATTAAAGTGCTGAAAGATGAGCTAATCTTAGCATTCTCTACAGCAAGTTCTGAGGCTGTATTACCGCGTATTATGTTAAAAATGGAGAAATTAGGGGCTCCGAAGGATATTGTATCCTTTGTTATCCCGACCGGTTACTCCTTTAACTTAGACGGATCTACGCTATACCAAGCGATTGCAGCATTATTTATTGCGCAAATGTACGGTATTCACCTAAGTATTGGTGAACAAATTACGTTAATGCTTGTATTGATGGT
>NZ_JBWKZL010000026.1:0-5687 GCF_059424475.1 Lysinibacillus sp. GW247-5R2A
ACCATCGGCGCTAAAGAGCTTAACTTCCGTGTTCGGTATGGGAACGGGTGTGACCTCTTTGCCATCATCACTAGACTACTTTATTATGTATCTTGTTTTGAAGTTGTTTACCTGTCCTTCAAGACAAGAATTATTGTATAACGTTTTTTCATATTGTGCAATACTTTTTTATAAAAAAAAAGAAATTATTACTTTTAAAAGATATTTTTGTTAAGAAAGAGAAAATATTGCCCTGCAAAATATTATAGCAATAGTTGTTTCAAAAGAAAACAATTATTTTTCATCTATAAATTTTCAGCTTATGATCTGGCTTAAAACTTGCTACTAAATAGTAGCAAGTTCCATAGTCAATCTATCAATTTCTTTAAATGTTGTTGAATCTCCGAAAGATATTCTAAAGAATTGCCGTGCCGCTTCCATTGAATAATTCATAGATAAAATGGCTTTTGTTCCAGATTCGCTATGAATATCACAAGCACTTCCCGTTGATATACTGATCCCTGCCTCGTTTAATTTTAATAATACATATTGCCCCTCCACTTTACTCATCATGACACCACAAATATTTGGCAATTGCTTCTTACACTCTATTAGTCGAACTGTTTTTGGTAGACGACTTTTAAAATATCTTCTTAATTTCTCGTAATGCTGTCTTTCATAACTATTATTTTCAACCGCTGACGCAAAGGAAACAATAGCGGGTGTATCTAAAGTTCCCCCTCTTAATCCTCTTTCATGAGTTACGCCTGGTGTCAGTGCTGGAACACGAATTGCAGGGTTTATATAAACAGCGCCGCAGCCCTTAGGTCCTCCTATTTTATGTGCTGAAATTGTCATAGCGTCTCCTCCTCTTGGTATAGTTAATTTCCCAAAGGATTGTACACAATCAATATGACAGTAAACAGCGGCTTCTTTTGCCACTTCAATTATTTTTTCCACAGGTTGAATAGAACCAATTTCTGAATTTACATGTTGAATGGAAATTAATGCTGTATCTTTTCGAATAGCGAGTAGTAGTTGTTCTGAGTCAATACAACCATCCTTTTGCAACGGTAATTTTGTCACCTCAAAACCCATTTTCTCCAATGTATTCAAAGCTGCATGTACAGACGTATGTTCAGCTTGTGATGAAATAATATGTTTTCCTTTTTTAGAGGCTAATGCTAATGACAAAATGGACATAATGTTTCCTTCCGTTCCGCTTCCAGTAAAGATAACGCCATCACTTTTGACGCCAAGTTCATTGGCTATAATTTCTCTTGATTGCTGGATAAAATAATGCGCTTGTCCCCCTAAATCATGGAGACTTGAGCTATTTCCATAATACCGCTGTGCCACCTCTACATATGCTTCAAGCGCCTTCTTCGTCATTGGTGTTGTTGCTGCGTAATCCATGTAGATCATCGTATTCTTCCTCTCTCGTTCAACAGGTCTTGTTTTCTTTATTATTTTATGTAAAGATAGATGTCAAGACAACTGTAAAGAAGGTATAACTATGGATGTAAAGACAGACGTCCTTATAATTGGTAGTGGTATTGCAGCACTTCAGGCAGCTCTACTGCTCGAAGAACATTTTAAAATACAAATAGTTACAAAATCATCCGTCCATACGAGCAGTTCCTATCGTGCACAGGGTGGCATTGCCGTCGTGACAAGTGAGGAGGATCATATTGATTGCCATATTGCGGATACATTGAAGGCCGGAGAGTTTCATCATGAAGGTAGAAATGTCCAAACGCTCATAGAAGAAGGCACAAAAATAATGCGTAACTACCTTCAAGCTGAATTCCCCATTGATCGGCATAGCAATGGAGCTCCTGCTCTAGGTCTGGAGGGAGCACATAGCCATCATCGTATTCTTCATGCAGGTGGTGATCGTACTGGTCAAATTTTCATAGATTACTTGCTTCATAAACTTTCTCCTAATACAAAGGTAAATTGCTATGAAATGGCCTATGAACTTTTACTAAATACAAATGGTGACTGTGTAGGTGTACTTACAAAAGGAAGCGAAGGCACTAAACGCTACTTTGCCCATCATGTGATTTTAGCGACAGGTGGTGCAGGAGCACTTTATTCAAGTACATCTAATGACCCAACAAATACTGGTGATGGTATTGCTTTAGCCTTTCGAGCAGGAGCTGCCATCAGTGATATGGAATTTATGCAGTTTCATCCAAGTCTGCTTTGGTGTGAAAACGAGGCAAAAGGATTGATTTCTGAAGCGGTACGAGGAGCTGGTGGTATTTTTGTCGATGCCCAACGTCGTCCAATTATGAAGGGCATCCATGCACAACTTGATTTAGCGCCAAGACATATTACAGCACTCGCATTATTTAAGAAACGGGCGGCTGGTGAGGAAACTTTCCTTGATATATCCTCCATCCAAAATTTTGATGTAAAATTTCCATCAATCACACAGCTTTGCCGTAACAACCATATTGACTTACAAGATGGCCTGATTCCTATTTCACCAGGTAGTCATTTTTTAATGGGCGGTATTATTGCTGATGATAAAGGCAGAACCACTATAGCCAATTTGTATGCTATCGGCGAAGTGGCCTGTACAGGTGTCCACGGAGCAAATCGTTTAGCTAGTAACTCCCTATTAGAAGGGATTACTTTTGGTCACAGAATGGCATATTTCATTATCCAACAAGGCTGTAGCCAAAAAGATTTCTTACTTGCTAGCGATAAAAATGTCGATTCAATGCCTTCATTATTTAGCAAACAACAATTACAGCAACATATGATGCAGTACTTAGGTATCGTTAGGAACGGTGACGATTTGCATTATTCCCTCCAGCAATTACCCTCTCTACAAGCACTTCTCCATGCAAATTTAAAGGGTTTGCAACAGACTGAGCTGGAACTATATATGATGCATGTTGTCGCCACATTAATAACCTATGCGGCAATTACAAGAACTGAAACACGTGGAGCCCACATTCGTAGCGATAAACCCGCAATGGAAGCAAAGTGGGCAAAACGATGGATTATTTTTTCGCAAGGACAAATGAAAGTGAGGAATTCATTGTATGAATATCATCAAACTCGAGGAAATGCTCAAACAATTTTTTAATGAGGATATAGGTGATGGGGATTTATCGAGTGAATATATTTTTTCTCCTAAAGAGCAAGGAACTTTTTCATTTTATGCCAAAGAAAGTGGCATTTTTTGTGGCGCACCTATTATTGAGCAGGGCTTTCACTTACTAGATCGGTCTATAAAAGTCAACCTTCCTAAAAAAGATGGGGAAGCCGTAGAGGCTGGCGACGTCATTGCTATTATAGATGGCCCCTTACAAAAATTATTAATGGGAGAACGCGTAATTTTAAATCTTATACAACGGATGTCTGCAATAGCTACGGCGGCTCACCTAGCAGTACAGGAAATTGCAGGAACGAACACAAAAATATGTGATACCCGTAAAACGATTCCTGGCTTGCGTATGCTTGATAAATATGCTGTTCGAATCGGTGGTGCTTTTAACCATCGCAATGGCCTATTTGATGCAATCATGCTAAAGGATAATCATATTGCTTTTGCTGGTAGCATGACAAACGCCATTCAGGCTGCTAGAGAAAAAGTTGGTCATACCGTTAAAATTGAAGTGGAAATAGAAACAAAAAAACAGCTAGATGAAGCCATTTTAGCTGGAGCAGATATTATAATGTTTGATAATCGAAGTCCTGAAGAAATACGTGCATGGCTGCCTGCTGTTCCTTCTTCTATCACGACTGAAGCATCAGGTGGCATTACTCTTGAAAATATAAGAGCTTATGCTCAAACAGGTATACAGTGGATTTCACTTGGTTCTCTAACCCACTCTGTCAAAGCCTTTGACATTAGCGCCCTTGTACAAATGAAAGGAGGCTATTCCATTGTCCATCACTAGTTTATTACAGCAGACGACGTTACTTCCTGAGCATTATCGAGCATTATCCGTAACGGAAATGGAATCTCGTATTTTATCCATCAAAAAGAAATTAGGATCTAAGCTTTTTATTCCGGGTCATCATTATCAAAAAGATGAAGTTATCCAATTTGCTGATGCAACGGGAGATTCCTTACAGCTGGCTCAATTATCTGCCGCAAACAAAGAGGCGGAGCACATCGTATTTTGCGGGGTACATTTTATGGCTGAAACTGCTGATATGCTAACATCAAAACAGCAACATGTATATTTACCAGATATGCGTGCAGGTTGCTCGATGGCTGACATGGCTGATATTTATCAAACTGAACAAGCATGGCCCATTTTACAGCAGCTCTTTGGCGATACGATCATTCCACTTACCTATGTTAATTCAACAGCCGCTATTAAAGCCTTTACAGGAAGACATGGTGGTGCATGTGTAACATCCTCTAATGCGAAAGAGCTTGTTCAGTGGGCATTTACACAAAAACAGCGTATCTTCTTTTTACCCGACCAACATTTAGGCAGAAATACTGCTTATGACTTAGGTGTTCCACTCGAGAATATGGCCGTTTGGAATCCGCATAAAAATATACTTGAAACTAAACAGCCTCTTGAGAACATCCAAGTTATTCTGTGGAAGGGTCATTGCTCTGTACATGAAGGATTTACAGTTCAACATACAGAGACTGTTCGTAAGGAATATCCAGCCATGAAAATTATTGTTCACCCTGAATGTAGTCGTGAAGTTGTAGATGCGGCTGATGATGCTGGTTCAACTAAGTACATTATCGATACAATTAGTCAAGCACCTAGTGGATCTGCATGGGCAATAGGGACAGAAATGAATCTGGTCAATCGTATTATAAAGCAGCATCCAGATAAACAGATCATCTCTTTAAATGAAAACTTTTGTCCTTGCCTAACGATGAATCGCATTGATCTCCCCCATTTACTATGGTGCTTAGAAAGCATTGAACAAGGTCACCCACATAACCGTATTCAAGTTGATAGCCATACTAGTACTGAAGCTCTTAGTTCTCTGGAAAGAATGTTAGCAAGAAGATAAATTACGATTTTAAAGCAGAGATGTTGTAAAAAACAATATTTCTGCTTTTTATTTGCTCAAAAAATTAAGTATCTGGGTTACCTCCTGAAATTGACACCCATTTATTTTTTATGATAATGTCGATTTGGAGGTGATAAGAAATGTCTTTTCAATCGAAGAATATTTTCATTAATTTACCAGTAAAAAATGTAAACAAATCCACGTCATTTTTTAAGGAGTTAGGTTTTGAGTTCAATCAACAATTCAGTGATGAAACAACTTCCTCAATGATTATTAGCGAAAATATTTTTGCTTTACTAATGGTCGAAGATCGCTTTAAAGGATTTAGTAACAAGGAAATACCGGATACGACTGTTTCTGCCCAAGCAATTTTATGTCTATCTGCAGAAAATCGCGAGCAAGTAGATCAGCTAGTAAATAAGGCACTTGCCTCCGGGGGTAAACCTTATAGTGATCCACAGGATCATGGATTTATGTATGGCTGGGGTTTTCAAGATTTAGATGGGCATATTTGGGAAGTAGTTTATATGGATGAGCATGCAATGAATCAAGAGTAAATCGTTTATCTTACATTAGTTTTCTATAAAAAAACAGTAGACGCACATGCATCTACTGTTTTTTGTATGACCCGTACGGGATTCGAACCCGTGTTACCGCCGTGAAAGGGCGGTGTCTTAACCACTTGACCAACGGGCCAA
>NZ_JBWKZL010000027.1:0-5528 GCF_059424475.1 Lysinibacillus sp. GW247-5R2A
ACACTAGGCTATTTAACTCCAGTGGAATTCAAGCAACAGACCTTATAATTTTTGTCCAGTTTAGTGTTGACATACCAGATCGAGGTTTTTACGTATATTACAAGTATTCTACTACGCCTAAAAAATCTATAATACTTGTATTAATTGTGGTTTTCATTTTTTCTCCCTCATATTTATAGTTATATAGAAGAATTACAGCATTATAATTACTTTGCAACTGTTCGCCGCACAGTGAAGTAATTTTTGGAATAATAACATCATCATAAGAGAATCCTTCTAATAAACGACTAAGTAAGTTATCATCATCATCATAAAACTCCGCTTCTCTAACTGCATCGTCGTACCTCTCAATATCAAAACTACGAGCAAATAATGATGGTATAAAATCCCCATCCTCTGAATAAGAGATTTCAAGTAAATTGTCTAATTCCTCTGACGAATTAATTTTCCCTACCCAAAATGATACAAATCCTTCTTTTAGCATTAGCTACCTCCTATTTGGTTTTAATCCATCTGGTAGTGCATCAGAACCGCCCTCAAAACGATAATCTGACCAATTTTGTAATCGCCTTTTAAACATATCATAATCCTCAGATGTATCAATTATTTGTAAAAGTTCATTATGTGCTTTTGTCGAACCCTTTCCACCATGTTTTCCAGTTGGATTAACAAACTTAGTATCACTTATTAGGGTTCTCATTTCTGCAATTTGTTCAGCAGTTACCCGCCAATATTTAAAAGTATCAGCACGAGATACCAAGTGCCATTCGTGCATTCCACCAGGATGGCGCAATCGGTCTTTAATTTTCTCTCTTAGCTTAGGGTCTGACCATACTCTATCAAATTCTTCCGTAGTTAAGGAGTTAAACCACTTACTAAATTCTCCATTTCTTACTGATGGTACAGAGTCAAGAGATTTACCCGTACCCTTATCCTCAGCAGGCTTTTTATTCGAGCCATTTTGTGATGGTTGGGTATTAGACGGCTTCGGACTTGGAGTTGGTGTGTTTCTTCCAACTGTTCCTGTATCCTCTATGTTTGTAACGTTTATACCTGCTAATGAAAACTCCTGCTGCTGTGATTGTAGCATCTGACGCAGTTGCTGTTTGACTTCGGCTACTTTGGATTGTATCTGGGTTTTCACGTTCACTACTTGCTTTTTGACTTTGTCTACTACACTTCCTACTGGACCTTTCAGCGCTTTTTGAACACCTTCAGTGACACTCTTAACTACCCCGGCACCTTTTTTCACAAATTTTCCACCTGTCGACGCCCAGCCCACAAACGGAATCATCGCGCCAAAGGAAAGGGCCGCATTGACTTTGTCACCTCTGGCCAGATAAATAACGCCATTCACGCCATCCGCTATTTCACCGACACCTGGGATTAACCCTACAAGATCTAATCCTACTTGGAGCGTATTCAACATATTTTTAGGTTTTACAGCATTTTTCACTGCCTTGGTCGTTGCTTGCGCAGCCTTTTTCACCACTGGTAGTACCTTTCCTTCACTACCTGCTTCGTTTGTTTGACAGCTGCCTTTACCTGTTGCTTGGCTTTTGTCACAGCTGCCTTTGCTTTTTTCACAACCTTTTTCGTGGTCAGGACCGCTTTTTTAATGGCCTTCTTCGCCCGTTTCACCAATTTACTCTTGGATAAACTATTTTTCAGTTTACGGGCCTTGGTAAAGAATTTCCCCCACTTTTTCTTCTTCTTTTTTTTCTTCTTTTTCTTCTTTTTACTCGATTTCTTTTGTTTTTTCTTGGTGGAGCTTTTCTTTTTGGAGGATTTCTTGGAGCTCTTCCCTTTCGATCCTCCGCTCTTTCCTTTTTTCGCTCCACTTGGGGAGCCTACTTTTGGAATCATCCCCAGTAAGCTTCCTGCTAATCCTAATAGACCCATTAGGCATCACCCCCACCAACAGGGATCATCCCCATCATGTCTAGGGCGGAATCGAGGTCTGCTTCCTCTTCCTGTGAAGCGACTGACACAGGGGCTTTGATGGACCCTTCCATCGTGACCGCCTGTCCCTGGATATCCGTAATGCCGTCAAACACTATACTACTGGAGCCGCAGGTGAATCGCATGGATTCTGCTGCACTCATGGACACTCGCTTCCCTGCGAAGGTGATCGTGTCATTCGCTTTGACTAGCAGGGAGGGCTTACTATGTACGGTGATGCCGCTGTCCTGATGAAGCTGAAGAAAAACAGCTCCCTCCTTCGCTGTGAATGTCACGGATTGTGGATCTAGCTTCATGTCCTTCCCTTTTGGCGTACCCCAGTAAGACGTTTTCGGATCAGCCGTTTTTGGGTTGGCCTCGCCACCTTTTCGTACACTGTGGCGAACAATCGCAGCTTCCTCTCGATGTGTCGGGAAGGCAAGATGAACATGATCGCCCTCTTCTGGCGGACTGTAAAAACCACTATGTCCTTCTGCTGTATATGGCGTAGCCAATGGGAACCAGGTAGCTTCTTCCTTTTTTTGCGCCTCATCCATGCTGAGATGGAGTCGTACCTGATCCTTTTTGACCTCTAACACCTTTCCTTCAATCTTTGCACTTAGCATGAAGGAATGATTTAATTGGAAAATATAGACGAATGTTGCAAAAACTTTTTCACATAAAAAAAGCTCATAATCACCTTAAAATAGTGATTTGAGCCGTTCCTTCTAAAAGTTAAAATATACACCTTTTGAATACTTTGTTTAAATATTACTTTTTCTATTTTTATTTTTATAAGATATTAGGTGTGAACATGAAGCTCTCTAATACAATTTTAAAAATGAATAATTCTTAATTAAATATACAATTGATTACTTTCAAAATTTTTGTAAAGGTATATTGAATCTTTCTGCATATTTTAATAATAGGTTATCTCTACTCGAAAAAACATTCTCAATTGAATCATAAGGAGAATCCCCATACTCTTCAATAATGTTTTCATTTAATTCAATCAATACATGCTTAATTTTTTCATGTTCGCTTTGATTACATCTTATTACAATTGCATAGTACCAATCTACTTTACTAAATTTCACTAAAATGAAATTACTAGGGTTTTCCGGTTTTGTCATTATGCGAATAATCTCTGATTCGGATTCAAAATCTTGAATATTTTCAAACTTCGTTTCTCTTGCTAAATTGGTTGGTATTTCCATAATTTCACCTACTTGCATAACTAGATCGCTTGTATATTCATTTGGAAATTCTAACTCATACTGTACTATAAAATTTTTTTCCACTATTATCACCTATCATTTCATTAATCTTCCATAACTTTACCATTTTTTAATTTATAAATATTTTCTTTGGCGTCATAGATATATAATTCTATATTTTTATAATCTCTACTAAATGATTTTAGTACATTTTCACAACTCAAGCATACATTTCTTTCTGAATACAGGTGGATTACCCCTGCAGAATTATAATCATTTTTCAATTTATCAGTAATATGTTCTACAATTTTATATTCTGTATCACTGTGTCTATAATAACCTCGTTCTAAATCAATCTTATTGTCTGAATTAACTTTGAGAACATCTCCAGAATATTTCCTTTCCTCTAATTTATTTAATGAAACCCAACCTGGAACAGAAGTTACTTCTCCCTTTTTATTGAGATTCCCATACTATATTAACTTCCGCATAAGCAGTATTACCCAACTTATATCCACTAAGATCAATTTCTTGGTATTTAGGAGGCAACGTATTTCTAGATTTATCATTTTTTTCCTTTATTCTAAAGTAATCAGTTGAATGAACACCTAATTTCCCCTTATTTACTTCTTGAATAATTTGTGAATTATTCTTAGTACTATTAGAAGGACTATATGAAGATCCGCCAGTCGGTTTTGTACTAGACACCCCTTTAACTCCCAACACTGACGTGGCTACGCCAAAACTATCTAACCAATGCTCTTTCGATAGTGGGTCTTTCGGGTTCACCGAACCTTTTACCATGTCCGTCAAGCCTGATGTTACATAATTTTAAAAATCAGTTGGTGAATTGAACATCTTATCTTTTCTACTTTTTGCACCCGACCAAATGCCATCTACTGCACCTAGTGTAAGATAATTTGCAAAATCATATGGGGAGTTAAGTGCTTTATCTTTTCTAGTATCTAAACCGTCTTTGAAATCTTTACCAATTTCCTTGAAGCTATTGAATGACTTAACAACTGGATTTTTGATTTCCTTCGCACAACCTTTTTGGCAAAGGAGAGTGCCACATTGACCTTCCTTGTCTCCATAATACTAATTCGTAAAAATATACAATACTATATATAAATGTAATATACAGAAATACAAAAAAGCACCTGTCGATAGACAATCAAGTGCTTCAAGTTTATATATTTTCTAAGTTTTAATATTTGCAAGTTTTATAAGTTATTTTTATATCGACAGTATTGACATCATTTATACTATTTGGAAAGGGTAACGTTTAAACTCTTTAGCTTGTTTAATCTCGTGTGTTGTTACTAATTCCATCTATAAGTGGCCCTTGTAAGTAATATGTCATCTCGCCTATTCTCACTCTTATTACATTAGTATCAAAATAAAATCTCTTGATGGCCTACCTTCATGAGTTTTTAATTCAAATTCAAGAATTTTTCACCTTAATCAAATTTTAATGACTCTGTCATATTATATCTGTATATATCGCAATGTACTTTGTCATTCACATTTGTATCATAGCTTCTTTTAACTTAATAACTTCATTTTGCTCTGTTCTCACGTTTCTTTTCCTATCAGATGTAAAATAAAACCCCATGATAGTACTACATGTGTAAACTCTCATAATAATAGAATTGCAGCAAGTAAAATAGTAATCTTATTATTAAGAACGGACCCCTTTTTATATTTCAACTAATGACAACACTTCAAATCTTGCACAGAAAAACTTAATAATGTTATTCTCATAATCTTCTACTAAATATTTTTTTGGTAATTCAAAACCTTTATCTTTTAAATTATTAATTCTAAAGCCTGTTATTTGATTATAACTATTTCCAAATCCTAATAAATCTAAAGTAGTAACATCATTAAACTTCATTTTCAAAATAAACTTCCGACTATCGACTTCTAATAAAAAGCTAATTTCTAAAAATGAAACTTGATCATAATAAGAATTGTATCCAATAAAATAATGGAAATCAGTAATAAATTTAACATCAGTTGATTTGAAATTAGGAATTTTATTTTGTAACTCTGTTCCTTCATACCACTCATTTATCATTTCTCTTTCTCCTCAAAAAAATTATACTTGAATTCCTTACCCTATTGCAGTAGTTTATTTTCGTTACAAAACCTTTCAACACAGATTAAATATTAAATGTCCAACTTTTTAATGTGTACCGTACCTAATGGCATATTCATTAATTTTTGTATTTTAATCATCCCTGCATATTGAAGTACAACATAAAATCTCCCTATGTCCATCATTAAGAAAAATGGTATGTCAACACTAAACTGGACAAAAATTATAAGGTCTGTTGCTTGAATTCCACTGGAGTTAAATAGCCTAGT
>NZ_JBWKZL010000028.1:0-4891 GCF_059424475.1 Lysinibacillus sp. GW247-5R2A
GTTGCACGCTCCTTTAAGTTGGTAGTCTAAGTGTACTAGCCCTTATTTTTTATGTCCAACTTAGTGTAGCCGATTCATTATTTTATAAACGGAGGATCTGTTTTGATTATTAGACACAACATCTCATCTCTAAATGCAAATAATAGATTAACTCAAAATAATAAAAAGACTAATAGTGTATTAGAAAAACTGTCTTCTGGATATAAAATTAATAAAGCTGGAGACGATGCTGCTGGTTTAGCAATCTCTGAAAAAATGCGTGGTCAAATTCGCGGTCTTAATATGGCAGGTAAAAATATCCAGGATGGTATTTCTTTAATACAAACTGCTGAAGGAGCATTAAACGAGGTTCACTCTTTGCTTCAAAGAGGAAGGGAGTTGGCAGTACAAGCAGCAAACGATACAAATACATTAAATGATAGAAATACAATTCAAAATGAGCTTGAACAAATCAAAGAAGAAATAAATAGAATAGCAAATGATACAGAGTTTAATGAAGTTAAATTATTTAATCAAGATGCTATTAAAACTAACGATAACTGGAATCAAATAACAACAGGTTCGAGTGGAATCATTAGGAGTATAATTTGGGATGGAAATAAATATTTAGCAACATCAGGTAATCATATTCTCTCTTCCAGTGATGGAACTTCATGGACTTCAATTAATATTCCAGATTATATGTTAGACATTGTTTTTAATGGTAGTCAGTATGTCGCAGTTGGGCGAAGTGGGTCAATTTTCACTTCAAACGACGGTGTTTCATGGAATGAACAAATATCTGGAACATCTGAACAGATTAGATCTATCATATGGAATGGTAGCGAATATTTGGCGACCGACACAGGAGGGTATATATTAAGATCTACTGATGGCGTCAATTGGAATAAAGAATTTACAGGTACAACTAATCAACTAGAAGATGTTACATGGAATGGCAGCGAATATCTAGTAGTCGGAATCAATGGAACAATATTGAAGTCTAGCGATGGAGTCGTTTGGAAAAGTCAAATTTCTGGTACCAATGAATTGACTTATCCAGTGAACTATCTACTTTGGAACTCTTAAAAAACAATTATACAATAGTAATGAATTGGTCTTTGGAAATACAAAAGACTAACATGGCACAATTGCTTTGCTAGTCTTTTTCCTTATTATACATACTATGTAAAATTTTTTAGTTACTAATACATGATAAATATTAACCCATCTATTTGTTAAATAATAAGTGCTGAAAAATCCCCTCTTATATCAAGTAATAATATAAGCAAATTACTATGTCTTCATATTAAAATTAGGATCTCTTACTTTCTCTACTATGCTAGCTCTCAATTTAACAATCGTAACAGCTTATTAATATTGAAAAACACAATAAAATGTGTGTCATTTAACTGTAGATCAGCTAACTTTTTCACTGTACTCAAATAAACTTATTAATTTAGAAAAGCTCGGCATATTCTTTAATTTAATCTTTTCCATTGAAGTTATAATTAACAAATTTAACTCTTGTTCCAAATCTTCTCTATTGTCAATAGACGTTTGATATAACAGTTTCTTAATTTTTGGTTGCATCATTTCGATTACTTCTAATGAATCTATTTTATTATCCATGGTGATACTCCTTATTTATTAGCATTTAGTCTAATTTCATCAATAGCTTTATTTTTTGCCTTGTTGACTGCTTGTTGAGATATATTCATTGCTTTTGCAATCTCAGCTTCGGTCATTTCTTTAACAAAGTGCAGGTATAAAATCTGTTTTTGCCTGTCTGTCAGATCATTTATGGATTCACTAATATCTTGATCTTCAATATGGTTTGCAAGATTGTCTGGCTCATGCACATTGTAACTATCTATGTATATTACATCCTCATTTCTTTCCAACAATTCCTCTTCAAAATGTTTGTATCTTCTAATTCCCTGATCATACTTTTGAGCAGCGAAATGAAGTGCTTTTGAAAAATATGAAACAAGAACTATTTTCGAATAAAATTTTTCAAATTCATTTTCTAAAACACCCAATTTCTTTATATCAAAACTAACTTTATAGTCCTCATACAGTTTTTTATTTTGCTCAATAGTTAAAAAACTATTCAGTATCGATTTTAAGTATAGTTTGTCCAAAATACCCCTCCTAAAAAGAACATACGCTCTTAATATAAAGTGGCTTTACACAGAAAAAAAACAACCTAATTTCTAATTTATTTGGTTGTTTTTTCTATTAATAATATACCTATCCAATATGTGTGATTCATATTTCACAAAAATATTGGAGGTTATATTATGGCAAAATTAGAACTACGTTTACGTACATTTTTACCGTTTAAGTATGTAGAACATCCTCTTCACCCAAAAACTTCACGTTTCCATGGTGATACACGAAATAATGCTGATTGGAAATCAACTGCATTCAGAACATCACAAAGTTTTACTATTGATACGTCAAAAGCAAACTATGGCGTTAAAGGGAAAACTAAAGTAGGTCAAACGATTCAAGAAGACCTTGTAAAAGGGAAATGGAAAGTTACAAAAAGAGAGACAGCATCTGAATCTGGCTTAACATACAACACAAACATCATTGATGATGTCTTGTATATTAACTGTAAGTGCGCTATGAAAAATCCATTAGTTGCTTTAGCTCCAGCTATTGACTACACTTTCGTACTTAAAGTAACTCGTACAGGTAGCGTACGAATTACAGGTCAACGTGATGGTTTCCCAGCGTATGAATTCATGCGTAACATTACTTCCATGAAAAAAGGTCCTGAAATAATTTATTCAGCTGTGCCAGCGAGCGCAAAAGAAATTGGAGGCCTTTTCCCGTTCTTAAAAAGTGAATGGGTCGACGTTGGTCGTTCATATGACAGTACAAAAAACAATTAAAAAAAAAGACCGTTAAAACGGTCTTTTTTTCGTGATGAACTTTAGTTCTCAATTTTGTTAAATTCAACTACCTCTAAAATATTCATAATGATTTAGAAGAATTATTATTTTATCTACTCTTATTTAAACTTCTTAACAAATAATCAAAGATTACAAATATAGTTATATAAATACTTCCCATTAAAGAAGCTAAATAAATAGTATCTTTAAAAGTATGAGCATTAAAATTAACTAAACTAAATAATAGTGAAAAAATTAATGCACATAGTAAATGCTTAATATACATGAATATAACGTTTTTATTTTTACTGTATTTTTCAATCAAAATTGATACTATAACAGCTATAACCATAGCTGGTGCAGTAAATGCAGTACCATAAATACCATATGCAATGCTGTATGTAGATCCAATAAATAATGGAATAATAAATATACCTATAATTAATGTAATTACAGCTGAAATAATTTTATTCTTTAACATCTTTTCACAACCCTCTTATCTTTGTTAAAAATAACGTACATTTAATTCACAAATATCAACTCACTTTTTTGTTAATCTTTTCCTCCTCTCCCTCACTTTACATTAAAACACAAAACTTCTGATTTTGGTAATTTTATTACTAAATTATTTATTTTAACTATAAGATATCAAATCATTTCACTATTCCCCTCAAAATAAATAAATCCTACTCTTTTTATGTGTACCCTAAATTAACCAAATAAAACCAAAAATTAAAAATACAACACATGTTGATACCAATTCAATAAAGAGGATTCATATTATATAAGGGAAATTAAAAAAGGTGCTCATTTTTTATGAGAACCCAATTTTAAAAAATAAGTTATAATAAGTTTTTCCACTTGCGTCTTTTAGGCTTGATTAGCATATCGAAGTACTACATCGTCACCAGCTGTAGCTGTAGCTATATGGACGTCACTAAAATATTCGTCTATTTTTTCTACCTTTACTAATCTTATTTTTTCTTTTGCCAATAATCTTTTTGAATCGTAATAATCATGGGATATGTCTTTTAGTAACTTATCAAGGATGGGTAAATAAACTTTACTCATTTTCAAATTTTCAATTACAGGGAAGTCACGTTGTAATGATTGAACTGCCATTTCCAGTATTAAAAATTTATGAAATAGTCTTCTTTGTTCAGGTTTCAGCATACAACCGAACGATCCTTGTGGCTGATTGGAACAACCGCCAATACACTATCAATCATAAATGTGCGCTTGGCTTGCCTTGTAAAACAATAAGCCTGAAACGAATCACCAGCAATTTTAATAATCTTAATACGCCTTTGTGACACTGTGCCGTCTTTAGCCATATACATCATATTCAAAAATTGGTTCCGTTGCATTGCTTTAATAAGTTGTTCTTTCATCATTCCACACCTCTCAAACAAGAACATTCGTTTGCATTATTTTAGAACAAACGTTTCTATTTTGACAAGCATTAATTTGTGGAAATAAAAAAACCTAGAATCAAACATTAAGAATAGTGAAACGGACTCCTCTTCAACTAAGGGTGCAGTTAGTTCTATTAACATTTTGGTTAATTGTGGTAATATATTATTAAAATAGGAGGGATTATTATTGGACTTATATTTTTATCTCAATTTGCTTAGCAATATAATAGCGACTTTTTTTCAAAATGGTATATGGGTAGTCGGCTTTTTTTACTTGTTAATTAAGATATTTGAGAATGAAAGACTTGTGCATTTTTCTAAATATGTAATATGTATCGTTTTGGCGATATTACTTATTTATTCAATAAGAGTGAGTATATAAACTTTCTTCTTACAAGTAATGAATACTTTATTTGGTTAACTAAAAAGATCAATCTCATATAAAGTAGTTCTCAAACCTGCTGAAGTAGTAATTAGTAAATAAAAAATTATAAAAAGAGGCTGGGACAAAACCCATCTCTAAATTAAAAAGCGTGTGAAATTTTACCATCAGTAAAATTTCACACGCTTTACATTTTTTCATAAAAAATAAGG
>NZ_JBWKZL010000029.1:0-4488 GCF_059424475.1 Lysinibacillus sp. GW247-5R2A
TAAGCAAAAAGGGAAATCGAACAGCATCGATTTCCCTTTTATCTTGAATATCAGCTAGTTCTGTCCCAGCCTCTTTTATCTTGAATATCAGCTAGTTCTGTCCCAGCCTCTTTTTTTTCTTTCTGGCATAGTTTATCCACTAACTTCGTACACTAAATGTAAAAGGGTGGTGGATATGGGTGAAGCGCTGGCTGGCACTAGGAGTAATTATGCTTATGAGTATAGTGTTCGTGGCATATGAAACAAATGCTTCGGACCGTAACTTCTTTTTACCAGACCCACTTGGTGGCATAAAAATTGTCATTGATGCAGGGCATGGTGGAGAGGATGGAGGAGCTTCAAAGGGCGAAGTCATTGAAAAGGATATTACACTTGCAATTTCTCAGCATGTGGAGAAGAAATTGAAGAAGAAAGGCGCAACAGTCATCATGACAAGAACAAAAAGTGGTGATGTTATTGATGAACACGCGCCATCAGAAAAATATGGAACGTTAAGAGAGCGTAAAAAACAAGATATCTTTTTAAGAAAGGATATTGTAGAGAAAGAAAAACCAGATGTGTTTATTACCATTCATGCCAACGCTATTCCGGAAACAAAATGGCGTGGCGCACAGGTGTTTTATCATAAGGAAGGACATGCTGACGGTGAGATCCTTGCAAAAAGTATTCAAGAGTCGATTCGTACTAATTTAAAAAATACAGACCGAGAAGCATTGTCTATTAAGCAGATTTATTTACTGAAAAAAGCAGAAGTACCTGCGGCATTAGTAGAGACGGGATTTATTAGTAATGATGAAGAACGAGCATTATTAACAGATAAGAACTACCAAGAAAAAATGGCAGATGCAATTGTTGAAGGTATAGAAGAGTATCTATTAGCCAAAGTTGAGTAGAGCAACATCACAACGTAAATTAAATCATTTATGATATACTAACATGGAGACAATATAAGGGGAGTGTTCGTCGTGATTACTGAACAACAAGTACGAGAAATACTAGGACAACTACAAGATCCATTTTTACATAAATCGCTTGCAGAAACAGATGGTATTACAAACGTAGCAATAAAAGAAGAAAAAAATCATGTCAGTGTAAAAGTTGCGATTGTTAAATTGAATACACCTGAACAATTACAGCTACAAATGAAGATTGTTGAGATGTTAAAAGAAGCGGGTGTAAATACGGTTGGTATTCGTTTTGAAGAGCTATCAGCAGAAAAGCTTCAAAGCTTCCGTGGCACAGCAACAGAATCTGAAGCACAGGATATTTTATCACCGCTTAGCACAGTTCAAGTCATTTCAATTGCTTCGGGTAAAGGTGGAGTAGGTAAGTCTACAGTTTCGGTTAACTTAGCGGTTGCTTTAGCTCGTCTAGGCAAAAAAGTGGGCTTAATCGATGCAGATATTTACGGTTTTAGTGTGCCTGATATGATGGGTGTAACGGATATGCCTAAAGTAGTCGATAATCGTATTTTCCCAGTAGATCGCTTTGGCGTAAAAATGATTTCAATGGGCTTTTTTGTAGAAAATAATGCTCCTATTGTATGGCGTGGCCCGATGCTAGGTAAAGTATTAGATCAATTCTTCCGTGATGTAGAGTGGGGAGAGCTTGACTATCTATTATTAGATTTACCACCTGGCACAGGTGATGTTGCATTAGATATTCATCAAATGTTACCTTCATCAAAAGAGATTGTAGTTACAACGCCTCACCCAACAGCAGCATTTGTTGCAGCTCGTGCAGGTGCCATGGCTCTACAAACGGACCATGAAATTTTAGGTGTTATTGAAAACATGGCTTGGTTCCAATCGAAATCAGGTGAAAAAGAGTTTGTCTTTGGGCAAGGCGGAGGTCCTAAACTATCAGAAGAGCTTCGTACGGAGCTACTTGGTCAAATTCCACTTGGTCAACCAGATTGGACTGATGCTGATTTTGCACCGTCTGTATATGCTGAAAATCATACTACCGGACAAATTTATTTAGACATCGCGACGACAATCATTGAAAAATTAAATAAATAATAAAAAACGGATTCCCATCCTTTTGGAGGAAATCCGTTTTTTTTAAATCCACGGTTATTCAGTGCCTTTTTGCTCCTTATCAGTGCTGCCACCGCTTTCACCGCTTGCTTCTTTCTTATCGCCACTTCCAGATGAAGTTGTTTCGCCACTCTTTTTAATTAACTCTTGCCATTTTGACTGCATTAATGGGCTTTCGATCGTTTCCTTCACTACTTCCTCCATCTGCTTTCGCATATTGGATGATTTCAGGATGGTCTCTAGCTGTTTCTGCATATCAGGCTGTCCAAAAAAGGCTTCCATATCCTTTTGGAAAGTTGGATCTTTTATTAAATCCTTCATAATATCCTGTTGCTGCTTTTGCATACTTTTTGCAACGGTTTCCTTAAACTTTGGATCTTCAAAGGTTTTCTTCCAAAAGTCTTCAGCTTCCTTGGAAAGTAATGTTTCCTCAGTAGCTTTTTTCACTTCATCATGCTCTAAAATCAACAGCTCACGGAAACTTGGCTCTTCTAAAAGCTGTCGCAATGCCTTTTTACCGTCCTCTGTTTGTAAAGAGTCAATCATAATTTTTTTTATTTCATCATAGGACATAGTAGAGGTTTTATCTTGTGAACAGGCAGAAAGAAATAGCATTAGAATCAGTAATAAGGTGAATTTTCGCATCGACAATCAGTCCTTTCTATAGATAGACTCTTTCAATTATTGTTCACATTTCTGATGACTTTATGTATTGGGAAAGATGAGAAATAGCTTTTTTAACAATGCATTGATAAAATAAGGACAGATATATTGAGAAATTGGGGGACTTTTAGTTGTGACGATACGAAATTGGGCAAAGTTTTTCTTCTTTGCAATGCTCGTTGGTGGGGTAGTCAACGGAGTTTTTAGTTTATTTATTCGCTGGGATTTCTTCCAACCATACATAGCAAACGGTCATTGGGGAGAATTTTTCGCTGGACTGTTATGGATGGTCTTCTTAGGATTTACAATGAGTGTTATTGCACAGGCTGGCTTTTTTGCTTATTTAACACTCCATCAAGTAGGTGTAAATATCTTTAGAACACTTACATTGTGGAATTGGGTACAGCTTTTACTCATTGCAATTACTATTTTTGATATCATTTTCTTCCGTTTTGTACCTGGTATAAAGGATGGACAAAGCTGGTTGTTCTATGTTGGATTATTAATCGTCCTCATTTTTGGAGCCATAGCTACGGCCGTTCAAAAAGTAAAGCTAACAGGGAAAAAACATGTGTTCATTTCTGCTCTGTTCTTCATGATTGTCATTACAACTCTGGAATGGACAATTGCGTTAATGGGTCGTGATGAAAATATCAATGAATACGTCGCGTTATTATTATTCCCGTTATTGGCGGTTAATGCATATCAATTATTAGTATTGCCAAAATATAATGCAAAATCCGATGAGGATCGTCAAAAATTAGAAGCACGTCGCAAAGCGCGCAAAGAACAAGCAAAAAATGCTTAAATGCAAAAAAAATTGCCTCCTACAAAATAGAGGCAATTTTTTTTATGGAGATTTTTTAGTTTGTATTTTATAGCCAAATATATTTTCCTCAATTGACATAAACTTATGTTGTTGTATTAAAGTATTAAGTTCTTTAAAAGTAATGGAGCTATCTTGGTGTAATGGAACAAAGACAAAGTCCCCTTTTTGGAGTTTTGGTGTTTTCTCACCCTGCCAAATAAGGGATGGAGATAGCAAATTCATTTGTTGCTGAAACAGAGATTTTTGTAAGTCTTGTGAATACTGGTGATTCCGAGTTGCAAACCAAAGTGGCTTTTCCTTCAAATATTGTTCATAAATATCAATATCCTTCTGTACAAGCTTAATGTTAATAGGTTCTTCTATTGAATCCTCTGGTCCAAGTAGTCCTGTAGGTAATTTCCGTTCTTGAATAATTTTTATATGGTCTGGGGAACGCTTGATCCAATCTGTATCTAGAAGAAGAAGCGGATATGGCTCTTTTACCGTTTTAAGCCAATCCATTAGAGACTCATCAGAGAATGAAACCTCGACAACAAGAGATGTGCCATAATGACCTTTTGTAACGACAACTGGTGCGTTCGCAATATTAAATACAGAAATCATCGTAGAATTTATAGGTTTTAGAAAAACAAAGAGAATTCCGATTAGAAGCAGTGAAATCAACGTTTTACGGATCATAATAACAACCTCATTTCTATAATTTTAAATAAAAAATAAGTCTCTTTAAAAAAACTTATGATTTAGTGTTGACTTTCATGAATAATCGATGTTATTATGTATAAGTCGCCAAGAGGTGACAGGGAAACAAACAACATGAACCTTGAAAACTGAACAAGCAAAACGTAATCAATAAAGTTTTCAGTAACTAGCCTAGCTAGTGAACGAAACAAAATTTTGGACATCAAAATTGATGCCAGCAAAACAATTTGAGCTAATCAAATTTCTTTTATGGAGAGT
>NZ_JBWKZL010000030.1:0-2911 GCF_059424475.1 Lysinibacillus sp. GW247-5R2A
GGTTAAGTTATTAAGGGCGCACGGCGAATGCCTTGGCACTAGGAGCCGAAGAAGGACGGCACTAACACCGATATGCTTCGGGGAGCTGTAAGTGAGCTTTGATCCGGAGATTTCCGAATGGGGGAACCCACTACGTTTAATCGCGTAGTATCTTGACGTGAATACATAGCGTCTTGAAGGCAGACCCAGGGAACTGAAACATCTAAGTACCTGGAGGAAGAGAAAGAAAAATCGATTCCCTGAGTAGCGGCGAGCGAAACGGGAAGAGCCCAAACCAAGAGGCTTGCCTCTTGGGGTTGTAGGACACTCAATACGGAGTTACAAAAGAGCGAGTTAGATGAAGCGACTTGGAAAGGTCCGCCAGAGCAGGTAAAAGCCCTGTAGTCGAAAGTTCGTTCCCTCCTGAGTGGATCCTGAGTACGGCGGAACACGTGAAATTCCGTCGGAATCCGGGAGGACCATCTCCCAAGGCTAAATACTACCTAGTGACCGATAGTGAACCAGTACCGTGAGGGAAAGGTGAAAAGCACCCCGGAAGGGGAGTGAAAGAGATCCTGAAACCGTGTGCCTACAAGTAGTTAGAGCCCGTTAATGGGTGATAGCGTGCCTTTTGTAGAATGAACCGGCGAGTTACGATTACGTGCGAGGTTAAGCTTTAGAAGGCGGAGCCGCAGCGAAAGCGAGTCTGAATAGGGCGAATTAGTACGTGGTCGTAGACCCGAAACCAGGTGATCTACCCATGTCCAGGGTGAAGGTGAGGTAACACTTACTGGAGGCCCGAACCCACGCACGTTGAAAAGTGCGGGGATGAGGTGTGGGTAGCGGAGAAATTCCAATCGAACTTGGAGATAGCTGGTTCTCTCCGAAATAGCTTTAGGGCTAGCCTCGTGATGAGAATACTGGAGGTAGAGCACTGTTTGGACTAGGGGGCCATCCCGGTTTACCGAATTCAGACAAACTCCGAATGCCAGATATTTATACACGGGAGTCAGACTGCGAGTGATAAGATCCGTAGTCAAAAGGGAAACAGCCCAGACCACCAGCTAAGGTCCCAAAGTAATCGTTAAGTGGAAAAGGATGTGGCGTTGCACAGACAACCAGGATGTTGGCTTAGAAGCAGCCATCATTTAAAGAGTGCGTAATAGCTCACTGGTCGAGTGACGCTGCGCCGAAAATGTATCGGGGCTAAACGATTCACCGAAGCTGTGGATTGACATCTACGATGTCAGTGGTAGGAGAGCGTTCTAAGTGCGTTGAAGTCAGACCGGAAGGACTGGTGGAGCGCTTAGAAGTGAGAATGCCGGTATGAGTAGCGAAAGACGGGTGAGAATCCCGTCCACCGTATGACTAAGGTTTCCTGAGGAAGGCTCGTCCGCTCAGGGTTAGTCGGGACCTAAGCCGAGGCCGATAGGCGTAGGCGATGGACAACAGGTTGATATTCCTGTACCACCTCCTCACCGTTTGAGAAATGGGGGGACGCAGTAGGATAGGGTAAGCGCGCTGTTGGTTATGCGCGTCCAAGCAGTAAGGCGTGTGTGTAGGCAAATCCGCACACTGTAACGTTGAGCTGTGATGGCGAGTCCGTATGGACGAAGTTCCTGATTTCACACTGCCAAGAAAAGCCTCTATCGAGGTGAGAGGTGCCCGTACCGCAAACCGACACAGGTAGTCGAGGAGAGAATCCTAAGGTGTGCGAGAGAACTCTCGTTAAGGAACTCGGCAAAATGACCCCGTAACTTCGGGAGAAGGGGTGCTCTTGAGCGTGCAAGCGCATGAGAGCCGCAGTGAATAGGCCCAGGCGACTGTTTAGCAAAAACACAGGTCTCTGCAAAACCGTAAGGTGACGTATAGGGGCTGACGCCTGCCCGGTGCTGGAAGGTTAAGAGGAGTGGTTAGCGCAAGCGAAGCTGCGAATTGAAGCCCCAGTAAACGGCGGCCGTAACTATAACGGTCCTAAGGTAGCGAAATTCCTTGTCGGGTAAGTTCCGACCCGCACGAAAGGCGTAACGATCTGGGCACTGTCTCAACGAGAGACTCGGTGAAATTATAGTACCTGTGAAGATGCAGGTTACCCGCGACAGGACGGAAAGACCCCGTGGAGCTTTACTGTAGCCTGATATTGAATTTTGGTACAACTTGTACAGGATAGGTAGGAGCCAGAGATCTCGGAGCGCCAGCTTCGAAGGAGGCGTCGGTGGGATACTACCCTGGTTGTATTGAAATTCTAACCCATGCCCCTTAGCGGGGCAGGAGACAGTGTCAGGCGGACAGTTTGACTGGGGCGGTCGCCTCCTAAAAGGTAACGGAGGCGCCCAAAGGTTCCCTCAGAATGGTTGGAAATCATTCGTAGAGTGTAAAGGCACAAGGGAGCTTGACTGCGAGACCTACAAGTCGAGCAGGGTCGAAAGACGGGCTTAGTGATCCGGTGGTTCCGCATGGAAGGGCCATCGCTCAACGGATAAAAGCTACCCCGGGGATAACAGGCTTATCTCCCCCAAGAGTCCACATCGACGGGGAGGTTTGGCACCTCGATGTCGGCTCATCGCATCCTGGGGCTGTAGTCGGTCCCAAGGGTTGGGCTGTTCGCCCATTAAAGCGGTACGCGAGCTGGGTTCAGAACGTCGTGAGACAGTTCGGTCCCTATCCGTCGTGGGCGTAGGAAATTTGAGAGGAGCTGTCCTTAGTACGAGAGGACCGGGATGGACACACCGCTGGTGTACCAGTTGTCTTGCCAAAGGCATCGCTGGGTAGCTATGTGTGGACGGGATAAGTGCTGAAAGCATCTAAGCATGAAGCCCCCCTCAAGATGAGATTTCCCATTACGCAAGTAAGTAAGATCCCTCAAAGACGATGAGGTAGATAGGTTCGAGGTGGAAGTGTGGTGACACATGGAGCTGACGAATACTAATCG
>NZ_JBWKZL010000031.1:0-2180 GCF_059424475.1 Lysinibacillus sp. GW247-5R2A
CTGGTGCTACTGGCGCTACTGGTGTTACCGGAACTACTGGTGCTACTGGCGCTACTGGTGTTACCGGAACTACTGGTGCTACTGGAACTACAGGTTCTACTGGCGCTACTGGTGCTACTGGTGCTACTGGTACTACTGGTGCTACCGGAACTACTGGTGTTACTGGAACCACAGGTTCTACTGGTGCTACTGGTACTACTGGTGATATTGGACCTACTGGTGCTACAGGGGCTATCGGGGCTACCGGCTCTACTGGCGTTACCGGAGCTACTGGTGTTACTGGAACCACAGGTTCTACTGGTGCTACTGGTGCTACCGGCTCTACTGGCGTTACCGGAGCTACTGGTGTTACTGGAACTACTGGTGCTACTGGCGCTACTGGCGCTACTGGTGTTACCGGAACTACTGGTGCTACTGGCGCTACTGGTGTTACCGGAACTACTGGTGCTACTGGAACTACAGGTTCTACTGGCGCTACTGGTGCTACTGGTACTACTGGTGATATTGGACCTACTGGCGCTACTGGTGTTACTGGAACCACAGGTGCTACTGGGGCTATCGGTGCTACCGGAGCTACTGGTGTTACTGGAACTACTGGTGCTACTGGTGCTACTGGCGCTACTGGTGTTACCGGAACTACTGGTGCTACTGGTACTACTGGTGATATTGGACCTACTGGCGTTACTGGTGCTACAGGGGCTATGGGTGCTACTGGTGTTACTGGAACCACAGGTTCTACTGGGGCTATCGGTGCTACCGGCGCTACTGGCGTTACCGGAGCTACTGGTGTTACTGGAACCACAGGTTCTACTGGTGCTACTGGCGCTACTGGTGTTACTGGAACTACAGGTTCTACTGGTGCTACTGGCGCTACTGGTGTTACCGGAACTACTGGTGCTACTGGCGCTACTGGTGTTACCGGAACTACTGGTACTACTGGTGATATTGGACCTACTGGTGCTACAGGGGCTACTGGCGTTACCGGAGCTACTGGTGTTACTGGAACCACAGGTTCTACTGGTTCTACTGGGGCTATCGGTGCTACCGGCTCTACTGGCGTTACCGGAGCTACTGGTGTTACCGGAACTACAGGTTCTACTGGCGCTACTGGTGTAACCGGAACTACTGGTGCTACTGGTACTACTGGTGATATTGGACCTACTGGCGTTACTGGTGCTACAGGGGCTATCGGGGCTACTGGAACCACAGGTTCTACTGGTGCTACTGGCGTTACCGGAGCTACTGGTGTTACTGGAACCACAGGTTCTTCTGGTGCTACTGGTGATATTGGACCTACTGGCGCTACTGGCACTACTGGTGTAACTGGAACTACTGGGGCTACTGGCATTACAGGAGCTACAGGTACAACTGGCGCTACCGGAACTACGGGTGTCACTGGAACTACCGGTTCTACTGGCACTACTGGGGCTACTGGCACTACTGGGGCTACTGGCGCTACTGGCACTACTGGCGCTACCGGCGCAACGGGTGCTACTGGACCAGCGTTTACTGAAGGATTCTCTGCCTTTAAAAACACGTTGGCTGTTAGTGGATCTACTTCAATCACTAACTGGAGTGTCGCGTCACCATACTTTACAACACCTGCATTCAATCCAACAACTGGCATATTCACTGTACCAACTACAGGTAGATATTCCTTTGAAGCAACTATTAACTACTCCACTACTGCGGCCATTAGTGTTACATTAGGAGGGGGAATTAACCCATCATTTGCAATTAGACGAAATGCTACAACAAATTTAATTAGTGGCTTATTCCCTGTACTAAACGTCAATGTGGCACTTGTATTAACTTTACGAGCAGTTCTTGGAAATGGCACAATCACTTTGGCAGGAGAAGTGAATTTAAATGCTGGAGATACGATTGATTTGTTCTATGAAGCCAATGGATTGACTATCTCTCTGACACTAGGTGGAGCTAACTCTGGTGGTATCGTTTGGTCATGTCATCGAATTTCTTAGAACTAGGTTATCTAGAAAATTTGAATGTATAGATGTAGAAATAGCAAACTATGAAATAGTTAGTTTGCTATTTCTTTTTGTCTTTTGAACTTACGTCAATAAAAAAATGAGGCTGGGACAAAACTAGCTGATATTCAAGATAAAAGGGAAATCGATGCTGTTCGATTTCCCTTTTTGCTTATTTGACTAAGATTTTCC
>NZ_JBWKZL010000033.1:0-1486 GCF_059424475.1 Lysinibacillus sp. GW247-5R2A
GTTTTGTTCACTAGCTAGGCTAGCTACTAAAAACTTTATTGATTACGTTTTGCTTGTTCAGTTTTCAAGGTTCATTTTGATGTTCGCTACTTTGTTAAGAGCTAACTTTTATATAATAACATGTTTGATATTGTTTGTCAAACAGTTATTTTATTTTTTATATTTTAGTAGTTGCATATCTCAACAGCAACTTTTATATAATAACATGCTTATTTTCAATGGTCAATAGTTTTTATAAATCTTTTTTATAATCTTAATCGTGGCCAGTTTCTTAAAAATTGAATGGTACGATTCCTTCCTATTTCTAAGAGTGTTTCTTTTGTTTCTTCATTTAAATCAAATTGCGTAGCACTGTAATCTTCTACAGGAATAAAAATAATATCTCTTTCATGTCTTCTTGATATATATCTTTCATCATGTGCATCTTTCATAGTTGAAAATAATGCTTCAAATAAATTTAATCCATTTTTAATTTCATGAGGACACTGTTCTTCTCTCCGTCTACTTAATTTAAGTCCTAAAATGGGTCGTACTTTTCTTCCCTCCCTATCGTCAAAAATCCATAAAGGGAAATTACTTAAAACACCTCCATCTACAATTACAGACTCACCTTTACCTGTCTTTAAAGTAACCGGTTCAAAGAAAAATGGTATACCACAGCTCATACGTAAAGCACAAGCAACTGAAAAATTATTGGCATCTATTTGATATTTGTGTAAATCGTCTGGCAATACAATTATTCTACCATTAGTTATATCTGAAGCGACTAGCTTTAGTGAATCTTTAGGTAGATCTCCAAAAGTATAGACACCTTTTTCGGCCAATTTTTTGAAGAACCACTTTTCTAATGCCTTTCCTTTATACAGACCTAAATGGTTATAAACATTTATCCATTTCATAAAAGGGAAAGGTAGTATTGTTCTTCTAGAATCGAGTAATGAAGGCACATCTAACTCTTCTAGCATAATTTCAATTTCTCTACCACTATATCCTGCAGCAATGAACGCAGCTAAAATTGCTCCAGCACTTGTACCAGCCACACGTTTAAAACGGAAATTTTCAGCTTCTAATACTTGATAAGCCCCCACGAGTGCAAAGCCCTTCAAACCTCCACCAGAAAACACACCATCAATCCACATATTCCCTCTCCTTTTTTTCGTAATCTTTACATTATAAGAATCGAAATTGACGATTAGAACTAAAACTTGTATTTTAGTGTCGAAATCAAACTATTACTGAAAAAGGAATTATTATAGCATTTAGGATTATGAAATAATTTAATAGATCTTCCAACTTATTAATTTAGTCATTCGTTTCATAAAGTTTCTACGTACCCATAATAGATTTGCTTTATCAAATTATGGATATCTATATAAAAACTTTACTTCAAATAAAAAAACAGCCAGCATACAGCTGACTGCCTTTATTTGCCTAGCGACGTCCTACTCTCACAGGGGGAAGCCCCCAACTACCATCGGCGCTAAAG
>NZ_JBWKZL010000034.1:0-1444 GCF_059424475.1 Lysinibacillus sp. GW247-5R2A
TGAACTGCACCCCAATTGTTAGACACAACTAACAATTGGAGGTGTAGTTTTTTTATGACGAAATTTACAAATGAACAAAAACTAGATGCCGTTATGCGCTATCAAAATTCATCAGAGAGTATAAAAGAAATCGCAGAATCTATCAGTACTTACGAATCTGTTGTGCGTAACTGGATTAAGCAATTTGAATACCATGGTTTATCTGCTTTTGAAAAATCCTATACATCTTATACAGCGCAGTTTAAAATGGACGTACTAAACTATATGAACGAAAATGGCGTTTCCTCTAACGAAGCCGCGGTTATCTTTAAAATTTCTTCACCTGGAATGATTCGAAGGTGGCGTATTCAACTGAGAACAAGCGGATTGGATGCGCTCTTTTCTAAGAAAAAGGGGCGTCCAACCATGAAAAAAGAATCGACTAAACAACCTAAAAATGTACTAGAAGGCTCGACAGAAGCACTTCAAGCACGTATTAAGCAGCTTGAAATGGAAAACGAGTATTTAAAAAAGTTGAATGCCTTAGTTCAAGCCAAGGAAAAATCACCACGAAAGACAAAGTAAAGGTCATTTGTGAATTAAGGCATAAATACTCGGTGAAGGCGCTTGTGGCATTCGCAGAAATTCCACGTAGCACATACTACGATTTAGTAAAGAAGATGAGTCGACCAGATCCAGATGCCGAGTTAAAGGCTGAAATTCAAGCCATTTATAATGAACACGAAGGCCGTTATGGATACCGTCGTATTCGAGATGAGCTAGCGAATCGTGGGAAAAAAGTGAATCATAAGAAAGTGCAACGCATCATGAAAGCCCTAGGCTTAAAGTGCTTAGTTCGAATGAAAAAATATAAATCTTATAAAGGTACAGTTGGTAAAATAGCGCCGAATATTTTAGATCGCAATTTTACTGCAGAAGCTCCATATGAGAAGTGGGTAACGGATATCACAGAGTTTAAGTTATTCGGAGAGAAGCTTTATTTATCGCCTGTTTTAGACTTGTTTAACGGAGAAATTATTACGTACACAATCGGCTCTAGACCAACGTATTCATTAGTTTCTGAGATGTTAGAAAAAGCTTTAAAGAGGTTGCCAGAAAAACATAAGCTACTGATGCATTCTGATCAAGGCTGGCATTATCAAATGAAGCAATTTCGGCATGCCCTTGAATCAAGAGGTGTTGTGCAAAGTATGTCCCGTAAAGGAAACTGTTACGACAACTCAGTAATGGAGAATTTTTTCGGTATCATGAAATCAGAATTCCTCTACCTAAAAGAATTTGAAAGTGTCGAACAGTTAAAATTTGAACTTAAAAACTATATAAATTATTACAACACGAAACGTATGAAGGCAAAATTAAAAATGAGTCCGGTGCAATACCGAACTCATTTTATCCAAGCTGCCTAAATCGAAATAACCGTGTCTAACTATTAGGGGTCACTTCA
>NZ_JBWKZL010000035.1:0-1269 GCF_059424475.1 Lysinibacillus sp. GW247-5R2A
TGGACTTACCCCTGTCAAGTAGACAGCACTAAAAAACACTACGCAGCCATCTGGTGTCGATATTCTATCGGCGCTAGATGGTTGAGTCGTTTTTGAAAACGTTTATAGTTGTAAAAGTAGATATATTGCTCAACTGCTTGGATAGTCTCTACTTCAGAATTATCCTGTAGTAGATACAAACACTCGCTTTTAAAATGGGAAAAGAATGATTCAATACAGGCATTATCGTGACAGTTCCCTTTACGAGAATGGCTGCCAATCATGCCGAGTTGTTCCACTGTTTGATGATAGTTAATCGATGTGTATTGAAAGCCTTGATCTGAATGGAGAATACTTCGATACACATTTCTTTTGGCTGTCAATTCTTCAAGCGTATCCATGACCAGTTTTAAATCGTTTCGTTTGCTTATCTTCCAAGCGACAATTTCGTTATTATATAAATCTTGAACCGCAGAAAGATAGAGAAAACCAGTTTTGGTTGGTAAGTATGTAATATCTGTGACGAATACTTCATTTTCTGTACGCTCTTTAAATTGGCGTTCTACGATGTTATCGAATACACGAGATACTTGGTGTTTCCACACACGACGCTTCTTACGGATAATGGAATGAATGCCTAGCTCACTCATTAATCGATAGACTTTCTTGTGATTTACTTTGAACCCTTTGTCTCTTAAGGCGATTTGCATACGTGGGTAGCCATACACTTTATGTGTTTGATGAATCGATAAAATGTGATCCTTTAAAAGGATATCATCCTGTTTACGTAACGATATCTTTCCATTTTTTACCCACCTATAATAGCCTGAACGTTGCACTTTAGCCATTTCAGTTAGCCACGTAATCGGGTAACGATTCTTCATCTCATCAATAATTCGATATCGCTCTGGATAAGTTGGCATGCCTCCATTTACAGATTTGGGTACTGCTTTTTTAGGTATTCAACCTGTGCTTTATAGTAATCTCGTTCTTCTTCCACATCTTTAAAGTGAACTCGTTTACCTTTCAGAGGATTCTTCACACCTTTCGCTCCAGAACCAGCGGATGGAAGGCGGTTAAACGCTTCAATCGAACCCACTTCTTTAAACTTTTTGACCCAAGCTACCACCTGCGAACGATTTTGAATGCCATATTTTTCTGCAATTTTTTGCGGGCTTTCATTGCCTTTTAAATAAGCTTGTACTACTTCTAATTTCAATTCATTTGAATAAACCTGATTTTTTCGAGCCATAGAAAATCCCCTTTAAGTAGAATGTTAACTACAGTTTA
>NZ_JBWKZL010000036.1:0-944 GCF_059424475.1 Lysinibacillus sp. GW247-5R2A
ACTATGTCACGTCAACGTCGAACTTTTACATCTGAATTTAAATTGCAATTAGTAAAACTTTATGAAAATGGAAAATCCCGTGCAGATATTGCCAGAGAGTACGATATAACGCCTTCGGCTTTAGACCGTTGGATTAAAAATCATCAAGAAACTGGTTCATTCGCTGCCAAAGATAATCGCTCTGAAGAAGATAACGAACTAGCTCGATTACGCAAAGAAAACCAACGTTTACTGATGGAGAATGATATTTTAAAGCAAGCAGCGCTGATCATGGGACGAAAATAGATGTGATTCGAAATAACGCTCACAAATATTCAGTATCAGCAATGTGTGACGTCCTTGATATTCCGAAAAGTACGTACTACTATCATGCCGATGTTTGTGGCAAACGTGCGCTAAAAACTGAAGATAAAGAGATTTCCAAAGAGATTGCTCGTATTTTCAAAGAAAGCCGTAATAATTATGGTACGCGTAAAATCAAGAAAGAACTAAGTAAATTACCAGAGCCAAAACACGTATCACGTCGTCGAATTGGTCGTTTAATGAAAGGTCTTGGACTAGTATCAAACTATACAGTAGCACAGTATAAGGTGCATAACTCAACATGTAATGAAGCGCCGATAAAAAATGAATTACAGCGCCAATTTGAGCAAGAAGAGCCGTTGGCTGTCATCGTGAGTGATTTAACATATGTCCGTGTCGGAACAAAATGGCATTATGTATGCTTATTTGTCGACCTTTTCAATCGTGAAATCATTGGCCGTAGTGCTGGTGCAAATAAGACAGCAGAGCTGGTTTATCAAGCACTAGTAAGTATTAGAGGTAACTTGAACGACATACAAATGTTTCATACAGACCGAGGAAAAGAGTTTGATAATAAGCTCATTTCAAAAGCCCTAGAAACATTCGGAATCCAGCGATCCCTGAGCATGAAGGGATGCCCT
>NZ_JBWKZL010000037.1:0-711 GCF_059424475.1 Lysinibacillus sp. GW247-5R2A
CCGTCTCGTTGAAAAATCTAATCAATTGTACAGCGAGTTACTTGAAAAACAAATCATACCAGAAATACAGCGTGAGGATGAGGAGCAGCTTTCTATTGAAGAACTCTCACAAATCGCTGAGAAGTTAGAGGAAGTTGTGGAGGACTACACACAAAAAATAGATAACACGGATGATGTCGCTCTGCGTAAACAGTTGCGTAGTGAACGAAAAACGCCTAGGCAACTGTTAAAACAAGTACATGACTGGATGACGCGTAAGCAGAGGTACGAAAAAGATTTTGAGATTCTTGATACACGTAACAGCTATTCAAAAACGGACAAAGATGCGACATTTATGCGAATGAAAGACGATTACATGCAGAACGGACAACTAAAACCAGGCTATAATGTACAAATCGCAACAGAAGGACAATACGTACTTACCTATAGTTTATTTTCAAATCCCACGGATACCCGTACGTTAATTCCGTTTCTAGATGAAATAGAGAAACATTATTTTGAGTTACCAACATACATTGTTGCAGACGCAGGTTATGGTAGTGAACAAAACTATCATGATATCCTTTCGAACAGAAAGCGAGAAGCACTTATTACATATAACATGTATCGGAAAGAACAAAAGAAAAAGCACAAACAAAGCCAATTTAACTCAGACAATTGGCAGTATGATGAAGAAACAGATACCTATACATGCCCCTATCAAAAACATCT
>NZ_JBWKZL010000038.1:0-709 GCF_059424475.1 Lysinibacillus sp. GW247-5R2A
TACTTGTAGCTTTTTTATCTCCATCCAGCCCTAGCGCAGCATCAAGTTGCTTCATCGCTTCTTCTTTCGTTAGCGTATCCGCCTCTACTTGATCAAAAATGGCCTGCACCTTTTCTTTTGAAATTTCATTAGCGTTCGATGGTTTACTTGCAGGACCACTCACTTTATTTTTATCCCCCTTAATGCCTAGCGCAGCATCTAGTTGCTTCATCGCTTCTTTTTTCGTTAGTGTACCCGCTTCTGCTTGATTAAAAATAACTTGCACCTTTTCTTTTGAAATTTCATCAAGGTTCGTTGGTTTACTTACTTGACCTACCACATATTCACTTCTCTCACTCACTTGAGTTGGTGCCTCTGCTGCAAATGCAGACCCCATCGTGGATAGTGCGAATACTGCACCTAAAGTTGTAGCAGCTAATCTCTTTTTCTTTTTCATGTTTTTATTCTCCTTTTAAGATGTATTTTGTCTTACAGGTTTTATAATAGAGGCATTATCTGTAGTTCATATGGTAATAGGGTGGAGAATTTCTAGAGATTTCCTGGAGATTATCTGGAGTTCCCTTCTTTCTTATTGTTCACCTTCACCACAACTAATAGAAAAGGTTTTAGACAGCAAAAAAACGCCCCCCATTATGAACTGCACCCCAATTGTTAGACACAACTAACAATTGGAGGTGTAGTTTTTTTATGACGAAATTTACAAATGAAC